>NZ_JBEPQT010000009.1:0-248598 GCF_040547985.1 Bradyrhizobium sp. LB14.3 | reverse complement strand
TTGATCTGCGCGCGCCATCCTGCACAGCCCGCGGTCGGGACGAAGAGGTGGCCGCAGTCGAACAAAAAGGTGACTGCTCTCCTTGACACACACATTCCCCATGTGAGCAATCCAGAATAGGAGACCCTCACCCTGAGGAGCGCGCACCTTGCGCGCGTCTCGAAGGGCGAGGCCGAGATCGGCCTACATCCTTCGAGACGCGCGTTCGCGCTCCTCAGGATGAGGGGCTGGCAGCTAAGGGCCCTTTCCATGTCACTCAAACTCTACGAACTCGTCGGCGCGGACGCCTCGCGACCGTTCAGCCCTTTCTGCTGGCGCACGCGGATGGCGCTGGCACACAAGGGGTTGGCGGCGGAATCGCTGCCCTGGCGCTTCACGGAGAAGAGCGCGATTGCGCCGCACGGCTCGGAGAAGGTTCCGGTGCTGCTGCATCATGACGAGCCGGTGGTCGATTCCTGGGCGATCGCGAACTACCTCGAAGACCAGTTTCCGGATAGCCCGTCGCTGTTCGGTGGCGAGGGCGGCCGTGCCATGGCGCGCATGCTCAATGCCTGGGGCGACATCGCCATCGTCGGCGGCATCTTTCCGCTGATCGTCGCCGACATCCCGAAGAATCTGGCCGAGGTCGACGCTGCCTATTTCCGCCAGTCGCGCGAGGCGCGTTTCGGCGGCAAGAGTCTGGAAGAGGTGATGTCGGGCCGCGATGCCGGCGTGGTCGCGTTCCGCAGATCGCTCGAGGTGATGCGTCAGACCCTGAAGAAGCAGCCCTTCATCGGCGGCGCCGCGCCGAACTATGCCGACTACATCGTGTTCGGCGGGTTTCAGTGGTCGCGCGTGACGAGCCCGTTCAGGCTGCTGGAAGTCGATGACCCGGTTTATGCGTGGCGCGAAAAACTGCTGGATGCATTCGACGGCATGGCACGAGAATCGCCGGGGCATCCAGTCTAAGCTTCGTAGCCCGGATTACGCTTGCGCTCCATCCGGGCTTCGCGCCGCCGCAGCCTTGCGCAGGCACGCCCGGCACAGACAATCCTCGCCCTTGACCGGCATCGGCAACCGCGCCGTTTCCTCCGCGCACCAGCAGGTGCCGGAGAGGTCGCAACCGAACTCGGTGCCGCAGCGGGAGCAGGCGAGGCGGCGCGGCTCCTGCACTGGAATTTCTTGCGGATTTGTCATGATTTGCGCAAAAGCTGGGCCGTCATTTTCATGCCGGGTTCATCTCCGGCTCCGGTATATTAGGCCTCGCGCCCGGACTCGGAAAGCGGTTAGCAACGCGCGAAGGACACATCGATGGCCCGCGATTCGCAAGCCGCCCTGGTTGCGCTCAACCGTTTCGGCTTCGGCGCCCGCGGCGGCGCGTCCGGCGACCTCATCAACGCGGCCTCGGATCCGCGCGGGTTCGTCAAGGCGGAACTGCGCCGCCCCAATGGCGTACTGCTGGAGGCGCCAGGGCTGCAATCCACGCCGCAGCTCGGACAGGCCGTGTTCGCCTATCAGGACCAGGTCAAGCAGGCGCGCGAGGCCGCCGCCAAAGCCGGCGCGCCGACTGAGGCGCCGGCCGATCAGAAGCCTGGATTGCGTCGCAATCTCTCGCTGAATGCAGTCGCGACCGAGATTGCCGGCCAGATCGCGGAAGCCAAGCCGGCTGACAACAAGCCTGCCGACAATATGGCGAAGCCAGGCGCCATGCAGCCTAACGCGGCGACACCGCCCGCCGCAAAGCCCGCTCCGCAGCCGCTCAACATCATCCAAAAGACCTTTCGCGCCGAGGCGCTGGCGCGGTTGCAGCGCGCGACGCTGGTCGAGTGCGGCTTCACCGAGCGGCTGGTGGTGTTCTGGTCCAACCATTTCTGCATCTCCGCGAGCAAGGGTGAGCTGGCGCGGATTTGGGCCGGCGCGTTCGAGCGCGAGGCGATCAGGCCGAACGTGCTCGGGCGCTTCGCCGACATGCTCAAGTCCGTCGAGCAACATCCGGCGATGCTGTTCTTCCTCGACAACCAGCAATCGCTCGGGCCGGACTCGCGCGCGGGCCAGAACCGCAAGCGTGGGCTGAACGAGAATCTCGCGCGCGAGATCATGGAGCTGCATACGCTCGGCGTCGGCGGCGGCTACACCCAGCAAGACGTCACCTCGCTCGCGCGCATCATCACCGGCTGGACCTTTGCCGGCCGGCAGGGGCAGTTAGGGGTGCCCGGCTCGTTCGTGTTCAACACCAATGCGCACCAGCCCGGGCCGCAAATGCTGCTCGGCAAGACCTATGAGCCGACGGGCCTTGCGCAGGGCGAGGCCGCGCTTGCCGACATTGCGCGCCATCCCTCGACAGCGAATTTCATCGCCAGCAAATTCGTGCGCCATTTCGTCGCCGACGATCCGCCGCCTGCGTTGGTGGCGCGATTGCGCGATGTTTTCGTCAAGACTGACGGCGATCTCAAGGCGATGTCGACGGCGTTGGTCGATTCCGACGACGCGTGGAAGGCGCCGCTGACCAAGATGCGCAGCCCATACGATTTCGTGATCGCCAGCGGCCGGTTGCTCGCGCGCGTGCCGGAGGATCCCGGTAGCTATCTCAACAATCTCAATCTGCTGGGACAGCCGCTGTGGTCGCCGGCTGGGCCGAATGGTTTTGCCGATACCAGCGCCGCCTGGGCTGCGCCCGAAGGCATCAAGCTTCGGCTCGACATCGCCGCGCAAATGGGTGCGCGGCTCGGCAACAATATCGACCCGATCGACCTGCTGGAATTCGCGGCGGCAGATGCTGCCTCCATCGAAACGCGGCGCACCATCGAGCGCGCGGAGTCGCGGCAGCAAGCATTGGCGCTGCTGTTGATGTCGCCGGAAATGCAGAGGAGATGACGATGATCGACTGCGTCGAGAACCGGCTCATCATCTCGCGCCGTAACCTCCTGCTCGGCGGCGCCTCCTTCGCGGCGTGGGCGTACTTGCCGAAATTCGCGCGCGCGGCCGATGGCCGTGACCCCCGGCTGATCGTGGTAATCCTGCGCGGCGCGCTTGACGGTCTCTCGACCGTCGCGCCGGTTGGCGACCCCGACTATGCCGGCCTGCACGGATCGATCGCGCTTACCGCTGACGGTGCGCATCCCGCGATCATGCTCGATACTTTCTTTGCGCTGCATCCGGCGATGCCTGAGTTCGCGCGGATGTATCGCGACATGCATGCCACGGTGATCCACGCGGTGGCGACGCCTTATCGCGACCGTTCGCATTTCGACGGCCAGGACGTGCTCGAAAGCGGCTACGCCGGCCCGGGGCGCGTGCAATCCGGCTGGCTCAACCGCGCGCTGGAAGCGCTGCCGCGCGGCGAGCGTATCTCGATCGGACTTGCGGTCGGCCCGACCACGCCGCTGGTGCTGCGCGGCAATGCGCCGACCGTCGGCTGGGTGCCGGTGGCGCTGCCGCAAGCCGATGACGACACCGCGATGCGTCTGGTCGATCTCTACCGTCACCGCGATCCGGGGCTGGCATCGGCCTTGTCGCAGGGCCTTCAACTCGAGAAGGCTGCGAGCGGCGACGACATGAAGCGGAAGCCCGGCAACGCGGTCGTGCAGATGCGGCAGGTCGCGCGCGGCGCCGCAAAACTGATGGCGGCCGACGACGGTCCGCGCATCGCCGCGCTCGCCTTCGACGGCTGGGACACGCACGCCAATGAGGGCGGGCCAGTGGGGCGTCTCGCGGTCCTGCTCGGCGGGCTCGACGGCGCGCTCGCCGAATTCGAAAGCGGCCTCGGCGAACGCTGGCGCGACACCGTCGTCGTGGTCGCGACCGAATTCGGCCGCACCGCGCGCATCAACGGCACCGACGGGACCGACCACGGCACGGGAACGATCGCGCTGCTCGCCGGCGGCGCGGTGAAGGGCGGCCGCGTCATCTCCGACTGGCCCGGCCTCAAGCTCGCCAACCTTTACGAGGGCCGCGACCTCAAGCCCACTACCGATCTGCGCTCCGTGATCAAGGGCGTGCTGCAGGGACAGTTCGGCCTGTCGGATCGCGTGCTGGCCGAGACGGTGTTCCCGGACAGCGCAGGCGCACGACCGATGAAAGGGCTGGTTGCCTAAACTGTCATTCCGGGTTCGCGCCTTGCGGCGCGTCCCGGAATGGCGACATGATCAGCCGAACATCAGGAGACCATCACCCATGTACATCGCCATGAACCGCTTCCGCGTCACCAAAGGCTCCGAAACCGCTTTCGAGCAGGTCTGGCTTTCGCGCGATACCCATCTGGACAAGGTGCCGGGCTTTGTCGAGTTTCATCTGCTGCGCGGTCCCGAGCTCGAGGACCACACCCTGTACGCCTCGCACACGATCTGGGCCAACCACGCCGCGTTCGAGGCCTGGACCCAGTCGGAGGCGTTTCGTGCCGCGCATCAGCGCGCCGGCGACAACAAGCCGCTGTATCTCGGCCATCCCCAGTTCGAAGGCTTTGAGGTGATGCAGACTGTGGGACGCGGCGCGAAGTAGCACGCCGCCGCAGAGTTCAGCCCAGCGTGATCTTGTCGATCTCGGCAAGATCATCCGCACCGAGCTTCCACGCGATCGCCCTCACGTTCTCCTCGACCTGCTCGACGCGGGTCGCGCCGGCGATCACGCTCGACACTTGCGGGCGTGCGGCGAGCCAGGAGAAGGCGAGCTCGAGCATGCTGTGGCCCCGTACCTTCGCGAAGGCCGTGAGCTTCTCGACGATGTCCTCGTTGCGCGGCGTGACGTAGCGGTCGCGCAGCCGCGGCACCTTGCCGAAGCGGGAGTCATCAGGCGCGGTCTCTCCCTTTCTGTATTTGCCGGTCAGGAGTCCGCTTGCGAGCGGGAAGAACGGTAACAGACCGAGCTTGTATTCCTGCGCGGCCGGCAGCAGATCCTTCTCGATGTCGCGCACGACGAGGGAGTATTCGTCCTGGCAGGAGATGAAGCGGCTGACATTCATCGCGCGTGCGACGTACTCTGCCTCAGCGACCCGCCAGGCCGGAAAGTTCGAATTGCCGATGTAGCGAACCTTGCCTTGACGGACGAGATCGTCGAGGGCGCGCAAGCTCTCCTCGATCGGCGTCAGTGGGTCAAAATCGTGCTGCTGGTAAAGATCGATGTAATCGGTCTTCAGCCGCTTCAGGCTCGCGTCCACGGCGTCCATGATGTAGCGGCGCGAGGCGCCCAGCTTGGTTCCGTCTTCCGCCATCGGCTTGGAATATTTCGTCGCCAGCACGATGTCCTTGCGGCGATCGCCCAGCACGGCGCCGAGTACATTTTCCGAACCACCCATGTTCGAATAGACGTCCGCGGTGTCGAACAGCGTGATGCCGAGATCGAGCGCGCGATGGATCACCTTGCGCGAGGTCTCCAGGTCGGTGCGCTGTCCGAAATTGTTGCAGCCGAGCCCAACCGCAGACACGCGCAGGCCGGAGGCGCCGAGATTGCGAATTTCCATGGGAGATCCCTGTCAGATAAGCAGCGGCGCATTGTGACCGCCGTGCGCCGCAGCAGCAAGCCGCCAGCCGCGTTGCTGCCATACCGACAAGGGACTGCCGACAAGGGACTGCCGACAAAAAAACGGCCCCTGTCAGACGCGGCGACTGACGGGGACCGCTTGGAGCGCTTGACCGGTGACGGGGGGCCTGATCAGACGCAGGTGCAACCTAGTCCCGCCATGTTACGCGCGGGTGACAGGCAAAGTTATCCACAGGGCTCGCGATCACGAGGATCAGAAGATCTTGCGATAGACGATGAAGCCGGAGCGCTCGGCGACCTTATCGTACAGGCGCTGCGCCGTGACGTTGGTCTCGTGCGTCTGCCAGTAGACGCGCGGGGCTCCCGCGAGTTTCGCGCGGTCGTAGACGCCGTGGATCAGCGCCGAGCCGACACCTTTGCCGCGAGCAGCCTCAGTCGTGAACAGGTCCTGCAAATAGCAGGACGGCTCGATCGCGGTGGTGCTGCGGTGAAAGAGATAATTCGTCATCCCGAGCAGGCGGCCGTCGCTCTCGGCGACCAATCCGTGCACCGGCTCATAGGCATCGAAAAAGCGCTGCCACGTCACGCGCGTGATTTCGGGTGCGAGCGCAGTCGGACCCGAGCGGCCGTAGAAGGCGTTGTAGCCGTCCCACAACGGTAGCCATTGTTCGTAGTCCTGCCTCGTGACGGAGCGAATGGTGAGCGACATATGAAATTCCCGCGATCGATGAGGCGTCCTTCATACTTGATGATGGACGTGCTGATCAATCGCGCACTACTCCGCGACGCGCAGATAGCGGATCAGCTTGCGCCCCGCGGGATCGCGCAGCGAGCGGTAGTAGTCGGCGCGGGACGGCGCATCGGTATGCCGCACGAGGTCGGTCACGGGCGTGTAGCTCAACATGCGCCCGCCATCGGGCAGCGCGGCGCACACGAAGCGCAACACCTCGCCATTGCGCAAGGCGATGTTGATCGGCGTGGCATCGCCGATCCGCACCATCTCCATGCGCTGTGCGATGAAGGTGCCGAGCTCGTCTTCGGGCAATTCGAACGCGCCGGTGTCGCGGCCGTGATACATCAGCGCGATGAATGGCGGCTTGCCGTCGGCGATGTCGTCCGGCACCGCAAAATAATCGCGGAACGCGCGGTTGATGAACTCGGCGCGCGTCTCGGCATCGAGCAGCACGATGCCGATATCGGCCTGGTCGAGCGCGGCCGACAGCCGCGCGGCGGTGGCGTGGCTCTGACGCTCGGCGGCAAAAATGCCGAGCAGCCGCCCGCGCATCAGGCCGGTGATGCCTGCGGTGCCCGTGGCCGTCATTGCCAGGAGGCCGAGCTGAACCAGATCCGCCGTGGTAAGGCCGGAAATGCCGTGCTGGCTGAGCAACAGCAGCGCCGCGCCGATGACGGCGACGGCTGCGCTGGCGACGGCGGGCGCGAGGCCCGAGAGCGCGCCGGCAAGCGCCACGATGCAGACCAGCAGCGGCGCAGGCGAGGGCGTGGGGACAAAACGATCGAAAAGCATCGTCAGCAGCACAGTCGCTGCCGTCAGCGCCGGACCGAAGATCACACGCCATCCGAACCGCATGGGGCTGTCTCGCTCCTCCCTGAACGAGGTAAGGCGGCAACACTGACTGATCGTTGCGCCAATGCGATGCGGTTTCGCGCGGCGCGCTTAATGCGGACTTGCGTCCAAGCGCAAAGCTTTCGGATGATTTTAGACCAAGTGCGCGTGCTTGACGCGTTGTTGCAGCGCGGGCGCGTTCAGGGTCGACGTCCCCGGGCCCTTGCGCGTGCCGACCAATATCAGCAGCGATGCCGCGACGAGGATGGCCGCAGTCAGGGTGATCGCAACGACTACCACAGGTGATTTCATCGACGTCCTGTCGCGATGCCGGTCGGCGCGGGGCACGCGGCGCCTTGAAGTCGGGTCCAGGATGAAACGGGAATCAGACCGGCAGGCCCATCGCCATGGTCGCCTTGGTCGACAGCACTGTCAGGGTGACGATCAGGCACAGCGAGAGCGCGGCAACGGCAAGCGAGGCCGCGACCGCGTTGGTCAGCCGGGAAGACGAAACGGTAGCGGGTTGGCCTTGAAAGCCCGCCGCGCCGGACGCCCGTATCATGGTCTAAATCCTTCAACGCGCGAGCGAATCACCCACGACATCGAACAATTTCACCGTGGCAACCGGCAATATTGCGGCGGCCAGCACGCCGAAAATGGCGAGATTGCGGCAAGGAAGACCCTTGTGCCCGCTATTCGCCAGAGCGCGATCGCTCCGTCAGGCGCCCGCGGCGATGCTGGCGGGGTCCTCGATGTCGGCCGGCCGCCACTCCATTGCGACGAAGCCGGGGGCCGCTTCCACGCGCTCCAGCCAGTCCCGGATCGCCGGGAAGGTCGAGAGGTCGAAGTCGCAGCGGTCGGCAAGGTGGGTATAACCGTACAGCGCGATGTCGGCGACCGTGAGCTGGCGGGCGGCGAAATAGGCGTTGGTCTTGAGGTGGTTTTCCATCACCTGGAGGGCGCCATAGCCGCGCTCCATCCAGTCCTCCAGCGAATGGGTCTGCAGGTCGCGGCCGCCCCTCACCAGCGACAGCCAGAAATAGGCCGCGCCGATGTTCGGCTCCAACGCGTGCTGCTCAAAGAACATCCACTGCAGCGCTTCGGCACGATCGATGCGGTTCTCCGGCGCGAGCGGCGTGCCGACGGCGACATACCAGAGGATGGCGTTGGACTCGGCGAGATAGCGATCGTCGCCGACCTCGAGCAGCGGCACCTGACCGGACGGGTTCTTGGCCAGGAAGTCCGGGGTGCGGCTCTCGCCGCGCAGAATGTCCACCTCGACCGCTTCGTAAGGCAAGTTCAGCAGTGCCAGCGCAAGGCGGACCTTGTAGCTGTTGCCCGAGCGTTGCATCGAATAGAGCTTGTACATTCTGAGGATGATTCCGAAAGACGGGAAGGCGCGGCGCTTGTTGCCCTGCAACGCGGCTAAACAATGATGCCGATGCGAATCCGCTGCAAGGGCCCGCCAATAGAAAAACTCGAAAACCCTACCGCATTGCAACGCGGCGGAAGATCATTTCCGTGCGACCATGCAAATCAGTTCACGCTTGCGTCAATTCGTGTGCGGATCGCTGCGCGCGAGGCGTGCGTTGAAGCCTTCACCTTGTTATGACCGGGCATAGCCGCCCGAAAGACGGCGTCGCTTCCGGCCTATGTCCCGGCCATCCACGACCTCACTGCATCATCAAAGAACGTCGATGCCCGGGACAGCCCGGGCAAGACGACCTGCTGTCGCCGACACACAAATTGCTCCGAGGACAAGCCTTGTCGGATATGTGGGATTTGCCTGGCAAAGTTGCGGAAAATTGCGAAGAATCCAGTCTTGAAACGCTCCAGACCCGTAAACTTTTGCGAGATCGGACCGAAGTTTCTTGCGGTGCAACGGCACTCGTTTTAGGGTGGTTCATTCCCACAATCGGAGTCGTGAGGCCAAAGGGTTCACGACGCTTGTCAGGAGATGACGATGCCCTTCCTTGCCGCTGCGCTCGACCGTGTGAAGCCGTCCGCCACCATCGCGGTCACGGATAAAGCACGTGCGCTGAAAGCGGCGGGCCGCAACGTCATCGGCCTCGGCGCCGGCGAGCCCGACTTCGACACGCCCGCCAACATCAAGCTGGCGGCGATCCGCGCCATCGAAGCCGGCAAGACCAAGTACACTGCGGTCGACGGCATTCCCGAGTTGAAGGAAGCCATCATCGCCAAGTTTCAGCGCGAGAACGGCGTCGTCTACAAGGCAAACCAGATCATCGTCGGCACCGGCGGCAAGCAGGTGCTCTACAACGCGCTGATGGCAACCATCAATCCGGGCGACGAGGTGATCATCCCCGCGCCGTACTGGGTCAGCTATCCCGAGATGGTGGCGCTCGCCGGCGGCGAGCCGGTGCCGGTGGTCTGCACCGCCGCGGCCGGCTTCAAGCTCCAGGCCGATGCGCTCGAGCGCGCGATCACGCCAAAGACCAAATGGGTGATCCTGTGCTCGCCGTCGAACCCGACGGGAGCTGCCTACACCAGGACCGAGCTGAAGGCGCTCACCGACGTGCTGGTCAAGCATCCGCATGTTTGGGTCATGACCGACGACATGTACGAGCACCTCGTCTATGACGACTTCCAGTTCACCACAGTCGCGCAGGTCGAGCCGAAACTCTACGACCGCACGCTGACCGTGAACGGCGTGTCGAAGGCCTATTGCATGACCGGCTGGCGCATCGGCTATGCCGGTGGTCCGGCGCAGCTCATCAAGGCGATGTCGACGATCCAGTCGCAGTCGACGTCGAACCCGTCGTCGATCGCGCAATGGGCGGCGGTTGAGGCGCTGAACGGTCCGCAGGACTTCATCCCCGCCAACAACAAGGTGTTCAAGGAACGCCGCGACCTCGTCGTCTCCATGCTCAACCAGGCCAAGGGCATCGAGTGCCCGCGTCCCGAAGGCGCCTTCTACGTCTATCCGTCCTGCGCCGGCACGATCGGCAAGACCGCGCCGTCGGGCAAGGTGATCGACAACGACGAGACATTCGTGACCGAGCTGCTCGAGACCGAAGGCGTTGCCGTCGTGCAGGGTTCGGCGTTCGGGCTTGGACCTGCGTTCCGCATCTCTTACGCGACCAAGACCTCGGACCTCGAAGACGCCTGCAATCGCATCCAGCGCTTCTGCGGCAATCTGCGCTAAGCCTGTCACGACGAAACGAACTGGAATGAAAAGGCCCGCTTCGCGCGGGCCTTTTTTATTCCTGCACGCAATCTGGCACCGCAGGGAATGTTGTGCCATAGACCATTGCGTCACGGGTAGGCGTGCATCTCTGCTCGCATCACGTTCATCGCCGGAGATATTTCATGCGCCGTTCACTCCTTCTCGCCGGGATCGCCGCCGCCAGCCTCGTTGCCTCGGTCGTGGTCGCCGACGCGCAGCAGCGGATGGTGCGGGTCGGCGTGCTCGAATGCCGCGGCGGCGCCAGCGTCGGCTTCATCGTGGGATCGGTGACCAATCTCGGCTGCGTCCTGCGCGCCGAGGGCTTGCCGGAGGATCGCTACGTCGCGACCATCCGCAAAGTCGGCCTCGATATCGGCATCACCCAGGAGACCGCGCTGGCCTGGGGCGTGTTCGCGCCGGTCGACCGGCTCGGACCGGGCGACCTCTCGGGCACTTATGCGGGTGCGCAGGGTAGTGCCTCGGTCGGCGTCGGTCTCGGCGGCAACGTGCTGGTCGGCGGCTCCAACAATTCGATCGCGCTCCAGCCGCTCAGCGTGCAGGGCCAAGTCGGCCTCAACGTCGCGGCCGGGCTCGAGAGCCTGGAACTTCGGCCCGGTCGTTAAGAGCTGGCCGTCAATAACCTGATCTCACTGACGACGCACCGCAGCGATTTTTGATGCTTGCCAAATCTCGGGGACGGGCAGAGCATCTGCGCTTGCCGACCCAATCATGGGCCGAGCTCCACACCAAGGAGGCGGCGAATGGGACAAGACGTCAGAAGTCCCCGAGGTCCACGGTGCATTGCGCTGGTGGGCCCTTTCCAAAGCGGTAAAACCACACTCCTCGAAGCAATCCTGGCGCGAACGGGCGCGATCCCGCGCGCCGGCAGCGTCGATGCCGGAACCTCCGTCGGCGACGCCAGTGCCGAAGCCCGTCATCATAAGATGACCGTCGGGCTCACTGCCGCCACCACGAATTTTATGGGCGACAGCTACACCTTCCTCGATTGTCCCGGTTCCGTCGAGTTCGCCCACGACATGCGCGCCGCGCTGCCTGCGATCGACGCCGCAATCGTGGTCTGCGAAGCCGACGAGAAGAAGCTGCCGCAGCTTCAGATCATCCTGCGCGAGCTGGAGGAGCTGAAGATCCCGCGTTTCCTGTTCCTCAACAAGATTGACCGCGCCAACAAGCGCATCCGCGAAACGCTCGAGATACTCCAGCCCGCCTCGCGCGTGCCGCTGGTGCTGCGCCAGATCCCGATCTGGAACAACGAGCTGATCGAGGGCTTCGTCGATCTCGCGCTGGAACGCGCGTTCGTCTACCGCGAGCACAAGGCCTCCGAAGTGGTCGCGCTCGAAGGCGGCGATCTCGATCGCGAGAAGGAAGCCCGCTTCTCGATGCTGGAGAAGCTCGCAGATCATGACGATGCGCTGATGGAGCAGCTGCTCGAGGACATCCAGCCGCCGCGCGATGCGGTGTTCGACGATCTCGCCCGCGAATTGCGTGAGGGGCAGATATGTCCGGTGCTGATAGGCGCCGCCGCACGCGAAAACGGCGTGCTGCGCCTGATGAAAGCGCTGCGCCATGAGGCGCCCGGTGTCGCGGAGACCGCAAAACGTCTCGGCGTTCCCGAGACCAGGGATGCGCTCGGCTTCGTGTTCAAGACGCTGCATTCGCAGCACGGCGGCAAGCTGTCGCTGACGCGGCTGCTCGCCGGCCATCTCGACGACGGTGCCACGCTGCAATCCTCCTCCGGCGGAGCCAGCCGCATCTCCGGGATCCTCGCCGTCACCGGCGCCTACGACACCAAACGTGGCGCGGCGGAAGCCGGCGACACGGTGGCGCTCGCCAAGCTCGATCCCATAAGCACCGGCGACACGGTCTCGAACGGCAAGACCCAGCCGGCTGCGCTCGCAGCCAGCGAGCCGACGCCGCCGGTGCTCGCGATCTCGGTTGCGGCCACCGACCGCAAGGACGACGTCAAGCTCGGCCAGGCGCTGACGCGGCTGCACGAGGAGGATCCTTCGCTCGTCTTCGTGATGAACGCCCAGACCCACGACACCGTGCTGTGGGGACAGGGCGAGATGCACCTGCGCGTCGCGAGCGAGCGGCTGCGCGACCGCTTTGGCGTCAAAGTTGCCTCGCATCCTCCCGCGATCGGCTATCAGGAGACCATCCGCAAGCCGATCGTCCAGCGCGGCCGCCACAAGAAGCAGTCCGGCGGCCACGGCCAGTTCGGCGATGTCGTGCTCGACATCAAGCCGCTGCCGCGCGGCGACGGCTTCAAGTTCGCCGAGAAGGTGGTCGGCGGCGCGGTGCCGCGCAACTACATCGGCGCGGTGGAAGAGGGCGTCGTCGACGGGCTCACACGCGGTCCGCTCGGTTTCCCCGTCACCGATTTGCAGGTGACGCTGACCGACGGCTCCTATCACAGCGTCGATTCCTCCGACCTCGCCTTCCGCACGGCGGCGCGGGTCGGGCTGAATGAAGGCCTTCCGTTATGCCAGTCGGTGCTGCTGGAGCCGATCCACGTGGTCGAGATCGTCTGCCCGACCGATGCCACCGCCAAGATCAACGCGATCCTGTCGGCGCGGCGCGGCCAGATCCTCGGCTTCGACACCCGCGACGGCTGGAGCGGATGGGACTGCGTCCGCGCCATGATGCCGGAAGCCGAGATCGGCGAGTTGATCGTCGAGCTGCGCTCGGCCACGGCAGGCGCCGGCAGCTTCACCCGCCAGTTCGACCACATGGCCGAAGTGACCGGCCGCGCCGCCGACCAGATCATCGCCGCGCATCAGCACGCGGCGTGAGCCGCCTCTCGCAGTAACAGACGCACGCTCTCGCCCTCTTCCCGTTGTTACGGGGAGAGGGAGACGCACAGCCCGTGGCGGCGAGCGCCCTCTTGCGCTCGGCCCGGATTGATGTATTTTACATCATTGTGCATGCTCCAGACATCACTTATAATCTCTCATACGTGAGGCCAAGGTGATCACGTCGTTCCAGATGCGGGCAGCGCGCGCGCTGCTCGGCATTGACCAGAGGGCCTTGGCGGAGCTCGCAGGCGTTTCGCTGCCGACCATTCAGCGGATGGAGGCGAGCACCGGCAACGTTCGCGGCGTGGTCGAGACCTTGATGAAGGTGGTCGAAGCCTTTGATCGGGCCGGCGTCGAGCTGATCGGCGAACAGGCTCGCAGCGAAGGCGGCGGACGTGGCGTTCGGCTGAAACAGCCGGGGCCGCCGCGTCGGGTTGGAGCGTGATCCCGCAATGATCATGCTCGGGAGCAGACTTAACTAACGCACCGTCGCGCCCCGATACGCGGCCGCACGATGCATCGGAGCGGTGTGGGCATGAGCATCACAGGCGAACACGCAGGCAAGCTGCACCAGCTTCGTCGGCCGACCTTTACCGAACTCTATCTGCCGAAGCTCGTCACCGTGTGGCGCGAGGGCTATGGCTTGTCGGATTTCCGCGCCGATGTGTTCGCGGGCCTCACGGTCGCAATCGTCGCGCTGCCGCTGTCGATGGCGATCGCGATCGCTTCGGGCGTGACGCCGGATCGCGGACTCTACACCGCTGTTGTCGGCGGCTTCATTGCGTCACTGCTCGGCGGCAGCCGGTTCCAGATCGGCGGCCCGGCCGGCGCCTTCATTGTGCTGGTTGCGGCGACCGCCGACCGTCACGGGGTTGACGGCGTGGTCCTCGCCACGCTGATGGCGGGCCTGTTCCTGATCGCCGCGGGCTTCCTGCGGATCGGCACCTATATCAAGTTCATTCCGTATCCGGTGACGGTCGGCTTCACGGCCGGCATCGCCGTCATCATCTTCGCGAGCCAGCTGCGCGATCTCGGCGGGATCACGCTGGTCGCGAAAGAGCCGAGCGAATTCGTCCCAAAACTCGTCGCGCTCGCCGGGGGGCTGCACACCGTCAATCCGTCGGCCGTCGCGGTCGCGATCGTCAGCATTGCCATCATCGCCGGCCTGCGACGCTGGCGGCCGTCCTGGCCGGGCATCCTGATCGCGGTCGTGCTCGCGGCGGCCGCATGTGCCGTGCTGTCGCTGCCGGTCGAGACCGTCGGATCGCGCTTCGGCGGCATTCCGCGCGAACTGCCCGCGCCGGCCTTGCCTGCGTTCTCGCTCGCGAAGGCGACCGCCGTGCTGCCGGATGCGATCGCCTTCGCGCTGCTCGCCGCCATCGAATCGCTGCTGTCGGCGGTGGTGGCCGACGGCATGACCGGACGCCGTCACCGCTCCAATTGCGAGCTGGTGGCGCAAGGCGCCGCCAATGTCGGCGCGGCGCTGTTCGGCGGCATCTGCGTCACCGGGCTGATCGCGCGCACCGCGACCAACATCCGCGCCGGCGCGCGGGGGCCGCTCGCGGGCATGCTGCATTCGATCTTCCTGCTGCTGTTCATGCTGATCGCGGCGCCGCTCGCGAGCTACATCCCGCTGGCCGCGCTCGCCGCCGTGCTCGTCGTGGTGGCCTGGACCATGGCAGAGAAGCACGAATTCGCGACGCTCCTGCGCTCGTCGTGGGGCGATGCCGTCGTGCTGCTCGCAACTTTCCTGCTCACCATCTTCCGCGATCTGACCGAAGGCATTTTGGTCGGCTTCGCGCTTGGCGCGGTGCTGTTCATCCATCGCATGGCGGAAATGACGGGCATCGAGGAACGTTCGCCGCTGGTGGCCGCCGATCGTCCCGATGACGGCAATGGCGAGCGCGTGCCTTACGACCCCGCGCTCGCGGTCGATCGCGACGTGCTGGTCTATCGCATCACCGGCGCGTTCTTCTTCGGCGCCGCCTCGGCGATCGGCAGCGTGCTCGACGGCATTGCCGACAAGCGCAAGGGCTTCGTGGTCGACTTCGCCGCAGTGCCGTTCCTGGATTCGACGGCGGCCAACGTGCTGGGACGCGTCGCCGCAAAAGCCCACCGGCAGGGCATCCGGCTGTTCATCACCGGGGCATCGCCTGCGGTTCGCCGCGCGCTGCTCACCCATGGCGTCACGCCGCCGCGAGCGCGTTATCGCGAGACCATCGCGCGTGCCGTCGCCGACATCAAGGGCCGCACGGCCCAGCTCGCGGGCGATGACGCGGGCACGGCCTAGCGCCGCGGCCTTCCCGGGGCGTCCGCGCGCTTGACAGGGCCCGCGGGACGCGAAATGGATCGCCTCCGACGCTCCCCAGGGAAGGATGACCGTGACCAAGGCTCCCGCAGCCTGTCTGATCGGATGGCCGGCCGCGCATTCGCGCTCGCCGCTGATCCACCATTACTGGCTGCGCACGCTCGGGATCGAGGGCGGCTATCTCATCGAGGCGGTTCCACCCGATAATTTGCGCGACTTCGTGCTGCGGCTGTCACTGCGCGGCTTCGCGGGCGCTAATGTCACCATCCCGCACAAGGAGAGCGTGCTTGAGCTCTCGAAGCCCGATGCCCGCGCGCAGGCGGTCGGAGCGGCCAACACGCTGTGGTTTGCGGACGGCGAGCTGCGCTCGACCAACACCGACGTCGAGGGTTTCATTGGCAATCTCGACGCCAGCGCGCCCGGATGGGACGCAGCCGGCGAGGCGCTGGTGCTGGGCGCCGGCGGCTCCTCGCGTGCGATCGTGTTCGGGCTGCTCGAACGCGGCTTCAAGCGCATCCATCTCGCCAACCGCACCATCGCGCGGGCCGAGACGCTTGCAAGACAATTCGGACCGAACGTGCATCCTGCTACATGGGACAGCGTGAACGGCCTCCTGCCGCGCGCAAAACTTCTCGTGAACACGACCTCGCTCGGCATGCACGGTCAGCCTTCACTCGACGTTGAAGTCGCCCGCCTGCCGGATGGCGCCGTGGTCGCCGATCTCGTCTATGTTCCGCTGATGACGCCGCTGCTGGCGGCCGCAAAGGCGCGCGGGCTGAAGACCGCCGACGGCCTAGGCATGCTGCTGCATCAGGCGGTTCGCGGCTTCGAGCTGTGGTTCGGCCAGCGGCCGCAGGTCACGGCCGAGCTGCGCGCGCTGGTCGAGGCCGATCTCACAAAGACTTGAGAGAATAGCGCGTAATCTCCGGCGTTCTATGTCCGTAGGGACAATAGGGACAATCGGAGACCATCATGTCTGTTCAACGTGCAACTTTCACACGTCCGCTCATCGCCGTCGCGATGGTGGCCGTCTCGACCCTCTCGGCACTTGCGCAAAGGGCGCCGGTGCCGACGCGCGTGCGCGGCACGATCGAAAGCGTCAATGGCGATACGATGCAAGTCAAGTCGCGCAGTGGTGAGGATGTCAAGCTCCACATCGCCTCCGACGTGAACGTGTCAGGCATTACGAGGATTTCACTCGCCGACATCAAGGCCGGCTCCTTCGTCGGCGCCACCACCGTGCCGGGACCGGACGGCGGTGCGAACGCGGTCGAGGTCCACGTGTTTCCGGAGAGCATGCGCGGCACCGGCGAGGGCTCGCGGCCCTATGACCTCAAGCCCAACTCCAGCATGACCAATGCGACCGTGTCGGAGAGCGTGGTCGGCAATGACGGCCATACGCTGCTGGTCAAGTACAAGGACGGCGAGAAGAAGGTGTTCGTCGCCGACAGCACGCCGGTGGTGACCTTCGTGCCCGGCGACAAATCCGATCTGAAGGCCGGCGCCAAGGTGATCGCCTTCATGAAGCAGCTGCCGGACGGCTCATTCGAGACCAACCGCGTCAGCGTCGGACGCGATGGTCTGACACCGCCGATGTGATTATTGCAGCCGGGAATAGCGGTGGTCACGCGGGGTTGCCGTATTGATCGCCGCTCCTCCCTGGAGGGATATCATGCCGAAAGTGAACAACTGGATGCCACGCCTCGTCGTGGCCGCATTCGCCGCTTGCATCGTTATTACGTCATCCGTCTCGGCGCAGCAGGCGCCGACGGTCCGCATCCGCGGAACCATCGAGAGCATCGACGGCAACATGCTCGATATCAAGACCCGCGAGGGTACTGACGTGAAAGTGCGCATGACCGACAACGTTGCCGTCTTCGCGGTGGTGAAGACCTCGTTGTCGGAGATCAAGGACGGCTCCTATATCGGCGTCACCGGCCTGCCCGAGCCCGACGGCACCCAGAAGGCGATCGCCGTGCACATCTTTCCCGAAAACCAGCGCGGCGCGGCCGAAGGTTTTCGTCCCTGGGACGCCCGCGCCAACTCGACCATGACCAACGCCACGGTCTCACAGACGGTGAAGGGCACCGACGGCCAGAACATCACGGTCAAGTACAAGGACGGTGAGAAGAAAGTCGTGGTTCCGCCGGACACGCCGATCGTCACCTTCGTCGCCAGCGACAAATCCGAGCTCAAGCCGGGCGCCAAGCTGATCATTTTTGGTGCGGCGAAGAAGGACGATGGTTCGCTGGAAGCCAACCGGGTGAATGTCGGCAGGGACGGCGTGACGCCGCCGATGTGAGGCGTGAAACTGGCAGAGCCGTAGGGTGCGTAAAGGCGCGCGAGCGCCGTGCCCACCATCTTTCCACGATCGCAGCAAAATGGTGGGCACGCTTTCGCTTTGCCCACCCTGCGCCGCCTCACATCGCAATGATATGATCGTCGATCTCGTCGATCCTGTTGACGCCGCACAGGCCCATGGTGGTGAGCAGCTCCTTCTGGATGATGTCGATCGCCTTGGCGACCCCGGCCTGACCGCCGGCGCCCAGGCCGTAGGCGTAGGCGCGGCCGATCATGCAGGACTTTGCGCCGAGCGCGAGCGCGCGCATCACGTCCTGGCCGGAGCGGATGCCGCCGTCGAACATGATCTCCATCCTGTCACCGACCGCGTCGGCGATCTCGGGCAGCACCTCGATCGATGACGGGGCGCCGTCGAGCTGACGGCCGCCATGGTTCGACACGACGAGGGCCTGCGCGCCGGTCTTGGCGGCCTCCTCGGCGTCCTCGACGTCCAGAATGCCCTTGATGACGAGCTTGCCCGGCCAAATGCTGCGGACCCACTCGATGTCCTTCCAGTTCAGCGAGGTGTCGAACTGCGAGGCGGTCCATTCCGCGAGGCGATTGAGGTCCTCGGTGTTCTTCACGTGGCCGGCGATGTTGCCGAAGGTGCGGCGCTTGCCCTGCAGCACGCCGGAGACCCACGCCGGCTTGGTCGCGAAATCCAAAAATTTCGACAGCGTCCACTCGGGGGGGATCGTCATGCCGTTCTTGATGTCGGCATGGCGCTGGCCGATGACCTGGAGGTCGACGGTGAGCACGAGGGCGCTGCACTTGGCGGCCATCGCGCGCTGGATCAGCTCCTTGATGAAGCCGCGGTCCTTCATCACGTAGAGCTGGAACCAGAACGGCTTCTCGACATTGGCCGCGATGTCCTCGATCGAGCAGATCGACATCGTCGACTGCGTGAACGGGATACCGGCGGCTTGCGCGGCGCGGCAGGCATGAATCTCACCATCGCCATGTTGCATGCCGAGCAGGCCCACAGGCGCGAGCATCAGCGGCATGGTCGAGGACTCGCCGAGGATCGTGGTCGCGGTGTCGCGTTTGGAGACGTCGACCAGGATGCGCTGGCGGAACTTGATCGCCTGCATGTCATCGCGGTTGGCGCGCAGCGTTTCCTCGGCGTAGGAGCCGCGGTCGCAATAATCGAAGAACGCCTTCGGCACGCGGCGCTGATGCAGTGTGCGAAGATCGTCGATACAGGTGATATGCTTCATGAATTTTTCCCCGGCCCGTCTTTGCATCAGGAGTCTTGCATCAGGAGTCTTGCATCGGAAGATCGAGGGGTCATCTAGCATGGTTGGATGCTCAGCCAAATCGTTTGCATCCTTTGTGGAGAGGAGGTCGCCATGACGAGACCGCACGCCGGACCGACTCCGGAAGAGATCAAGGAGAAGCATGATCTCGAGGAAGCGCTGGAAGAAGGTCTGGAAGAGACCTTTCCGGGCTCCGATCCCGTCAACGTCACCCAGCCGGCGCCGAGCCGCGGCGACGGCCATGTGAAGCGCTCCAGCTAGGGGCGGGTTCCGCGCTGTTTCGGCATTTTTCGCCGGGAATATAGTGTTAACAAGACGTTATCGGCGCCGTGGCGCGCCGGGTTCCGTAATGATTGATCATATTTTTTGAAGCCAAGTTAGCCGTGATGGCTCTATAAGAGCTCAGCAAATCAGGGATGCGGGGCCCGTTGGGGCACCCGAAGGTTGTAGTGGGGACCCCTGGTTGTTGCGTGGGGGACGATATGAGCCGCAAATATTTCGGGACGGACGGGATCCGGGGCCGCGCCAACGGACTGATCACGCCGGAGCTCGCGCTCAAGGTCGGCCAGGCCGCAGGCCTTGCGTTTCAGCGCGGTGACCACCGCCACCGGGTCGTGATCGGCAAGGACACCCGCCTGTCCGGCTACATGATCGAATACGCGATGGTCGCGGGCTTCACCTCGGTCGGTATGGACGTGCTGCTGGTCGGCCCGATGCCGACGCCGGCGGTGGCGATGCTGACCAAGTCGATGCGCGCCGATCTCGGCGTGATGATCTCGGCCTCGCACAATCTGTTCGAGGACAACGGCATCAAGCTGTTCGGCCCGCAGGGCTTCAAGCTTTCCGACGACGTCGAGAAGCAGATCGAGCAGCTGCTCGACGAGCCCATCGGCAAGCGTCTCGCACAGAGCGCCAGTCTCGGCCGCGCCCGCCGCATCGACGGCGTGCATGACCGCTATATCGAATTCGCCAAGCGCACGCTGCCGCGCGATCTGTCGCTCGACGGCCTGCGCGTCGTGGTCGATTGCGCCAATGGCGCCGCCTACAAGGTGGTGCCGGAAGCGCTGTGGGAGCTGGGCGCCGACGTGATTCCGATCGGCGTCGAGCCCGATGGCTTCAACATTAACAAGGAATGCGGCTCCACCTCGCCGGAAGCCTTGTCGAAGAAGGTGCGCGAGATGCGCGCTGACATCGGTATCGCGCTCGACGGCGACGCCGATCGCGTCATCCTGGTCGACGAGCGCGGCCACATCGTCGACGGCGACCAGCTGCTTGCGGTGATCGCGCAAAGCTGGAAGGAAGACGGGCGGCTGTCGCGGCCGGGCATCGTCGCGACCGTGATGTCGAACCTCGGGCTTGAGCGTTTCCTCAAGGGGCAGGGGCTCGATCTCGTGCGCACGCCGGTCGGCGACCGCTACGTGCTCGAGCAGATGTTGAACGGCGGCTACAATCTCGGTGGCGAGCAGTCCGGCCACATCATCCTGTCCGACTACGCCACCACCGGCGACGGCTTCGTTGCCGCGCTGCAAGTGTTGGCCGTGGTGCAGAAGCTGCGCCGGCCGGTGTCGGAAGTCTGCCACCGCTTCGATCCGCTGCCGCAGATCCTCAAGAACGTCCGCCACAAGGGCGGCAAGCCGCTCGACGACACCAGCGTCAAATCGGCGATCTCCGACGGCGAGCAACGGCTCAACGGCCATGGCCGCCTGCTGATCCGCTCTTCCGGCACCGAGCCGGTGATCCGCGTCATGGCCGAGGGCGAAGACCGCATCCTGGTCGAGGACGTCGTCGACACCATCGTCTCGGCGCTCGGACAGGCAGCGGCGGCCTAGGCGCATCCCAGCCATCGACGATTGGCGGTGGTTTGGCCGCCCCGGTCATCGTAGTCAGGCCGTGCGGCGGTTCGCCGCGCCTGCCGGGATATTCCATTGAACAAGCCCGTCGTCGTCAGCGACGTGACGCCGGCGGCGAAGTCGGCCGCAGGGCCGGCCTATGTCGTGCTTGCCGGCATCAGCTTCTCGCACTTCCTCAACGACACCATGCAGTCGCTGATCGCTTCGGTGTATCCGATCCTGAAGGACACCTACGCGCTCGACTTCGCGCAGATCGGCATGATCACGCTGGCGTTCCAGTTCACGGCCTCGCTGCTCCAGCCAGTGGTCGGCCACTACACCGACAAAAAGGCGCAGCCCTATTCGCTGTCGATCGGCATGGCCTCGACCTTCTTCGGTCTCTTGCTGCTCAGCGCCGCCCACCAATATCTCGTCATCCTCGTCGCCGCCGCGTTGGTCGGTCTCGGCTCGGCAGTGTTTCATCCCGAATCCGCGCGCATCGCGCGGCTCGCCTCCGGCGGGCGCTACGGCTTTGCGCAATCGGTGTTCCAGCTCGGCGGCAGTTTTGGCACCTCGATGGGACCGGTATTGGCCGCGCTCATCGTCGTGCCGTTCGGGCAGGGCAGCATCGCCTGGTTTTCCTCGATCGCCTTCCTCGCGATCCTCATCCTCTGGCGCATCGGCCGCTGGTACGAACCGCAGATCAAGGCGAAGAAGACGGTCGCGATCGAGACCCATCCCGACGCGCCGAGCTCGCGTCGCGTCACCGTTGCGCTCCTCGTGCTGGTCGCGCTGCTGTTCTCGAAACAGCTCTACGTATCGAGCCTGTCGAGCTATTACATCTTCTATCTGATCGACCGCTTTGGCGTGTCGACCCAGGCGGCGCAGATGTATCTCTTCGTTTTCCTCGCAGCGAACGCGGTCGGCGCTTTTCTCGGCGGTCCCCTGGGCGATCGCTACGGCCGCAAGATCGTGATCTGGATCTCGATCCTGGGCGCGCTGCCGTTCACGCTGGCGCTGCCCTATGCGGGGCTCTATGCGAGCGCGGTGCTCTCGGTGATCATCGGCCTGATCATCTCTTCGACGACGTCGTCGATCATCGTGTTCGCGCAGGAGCTGGTACCGCATCGCTTCGGCATGATCTCCGGCGTGTTCTTCGGCGTCGCCTTCGGCATCGGGGGCCTGGGCGCGGCCGTGCTCGGCAAGCTCGCCGACCACACCTCGATCGAGTTCGTCTACCAGGTCTGTGCCTATCTGCCGGCGATCGGCCTGCTCGCGGTGTTCCTGCCCAAGCTGCCGCGGCACGTCCGTTAACGCATCCTGTCTTGCCGCAACGCGGCTTCATACATCGTTAGCAATTGCGACGTTCAGCCGCCGCATTTTTGCAGCGCTCTTGCCGCATCGGCGTGTGAGTTGAGAAAAAATCAACCTTAAAAATTAGGGTTAAGTGGCGCTTAAACATTTGCTGGCATCGTCCGGGCCGTGAGTTTCCAGAACGTGAGGCGCCGTATTTGCCTCACCGGCCAAAAGGACGAAGCCAATGCGTAGCGTTAAGTCTCTCCTTGCCGCGGGTGCGGCAACCCTGATGTCCTCGATGGCGTTCGCCGCCGACATGCCGATCGCAGCGCCCCCTCCGATGTACGCGCCCCCGCCGCCGCCCTCGGACTTCGGCGGCTGGTATCTGCGCGGCGACGTCGGCATGACCAACCAGAGCGCCAAGCGCATCGACAGTGCTACTGCAGCAGCGTTCCCGACCACGACGACGGGGCTCGGTTTCGACTCCTCGCCGCTGTTCGATCTCGGCGTCGGCTATCGCTTCAACAACTGGTTCCGCGCCGACTTGATCGGTCAGTACCGCGGCAAGGCCAATCTGCACGGTGCGGACAACGTCATTGCGCCCGGCTTCGTTGGCTCCAACAATTACAGCGGCAGCAAGTCCGAGTGGGTCGTCATGGCGAATGCCTATGTCGATCTCGGCACCTGGTGGTGCATCACGCCGTTCATCGGCGCCGGTGTCGGCGGCTCCTACAACAAGATCAGCGGCTTCCGTGACGACGGCGTGTCATACAGCCCGTTGCTGAACAACAGCGTCGCCTACTTCGCCGACAACGGGAAGTGGAATTTGGCCTGGGCGGCTCACGCCGGTCTCGCCTACAGGGTCAATCCCGGGTTCACGGTCGAACTGGCCTACAGCTACATGAACCTCGGAGACGCGGCGCCCGGCAACTACCGCTTGTTCGACAACAGCGCCTCCGGTCCGTCCACGATCAAGATCAAGGAGCTCACCTCACACGATATCAAGCTCGGCGTGCGCTGGGATCTCAACAGCCCGCCGGCCTACATGCCGCCGCTCGTCACCAAGGGCTGATCGTCAGCCTGATCGCTTTAGACTTCTTAACGGCGCGGGATCATCCCGCGCCGTTTTGCTTTGCGTATTTTTCATGGCTTCACCGCGACGAAAGTCCCCGGCGCAACCATTGGTTAAGGTTAACGGGCGATGATCACGAGCGAAAGTTCGAGTTCGATGGAGCGTTCGATGCGTAGGCTTTTGTTGGCGGCGGCGATATTGGGGACGGTCTCTGCCGCGCACGCGGCCGATCTCTCTGACCTGCCCATCCTGCGCGGCAGCTTCACGGACGGGCTGTCGAAGACGTCCCACAACTGGGACGGTTTCTATGTCGGCGGCCAGTTCGGCTTTGCCACGACCGACGTCGATTTCAGTCACGCCCCAAAGACGATGACCGACTTCATGCTTCGCAACAGCATCCTCCAGGCGCCGGTCGGCGGCTGGGCGCTGCTGCCGAGTAACCACGTGCAGTCGACCGGGTTTGGCGCCTATGTCGGCCGCAATTGGCAGCTCTACGATGCGGTGTTCGGCGTCGAGGCCAATTACAGCTACATGAACAATCTGTCGAGCTCGGCGAGCGATTCCATGGCGCGATTGCTCCCTGGCGAAACGGCTCCGACTGGCCATACTTATACCTACGCCACCACGCTCGGTGGTGGTGCTGCGCTGAAGCTCAAGGATTACGCAACCTTCCGCGGCCGCGTCGGCTGGGACGGGGGCGACTTCATGCCGTATGCCTTTGCCGGCTTGGCAATCGGACGCGCCGAAGTTTCGAGATTTGCGACAGTATCCTGGCAGAAGTACGATGACTTCGACGACGTCGTAATCAACGGCGGCATAGCCACAACGGTTCATAGACATCTGCCCGCCGGTTCGGACACACTGTCCAAGACTGAGCTGCGCACCAACAGCTTCATGTACGGATGGACGGCCGGTATCGGTGTCGAGTACGCGATCTGCGGCAACATCCTGCTTCGCGGCGAATGGGAGCATGTCGGCTTTTCGAACGTGAAGGACATCACGGTCGGCCTGAACAACTTCCGCGTCGGCGCTGGCTACCAGTTCTGAGCCGTCCGCTTCCTGTTGACAGCCTTGTTTCCTCCTGATGCTCTGTCGCTGAACGCGCGGGGCGGCAGCGATGCGGATCTAGGGCGATACCAATTCCGGCAATTGTCTGAAGGTGAAGTGGGTCTGCGACAAGCTCGCGTTGTCTTACCGATGGATCGAAATAGATACGCGCAAGGGCGAGACGCGCACGCCGCAATTCCTCGAGATGAACGGCGCCGGCCAGGTGCCAACCGTCGCCTTCGACGATGGTCGCACGCTGGCGCAATCCAATGCCATCATCCGCTATCTCGCACGCGACAGCGCGCTCGTTCCGCGCGATGCCTTCACGGCCGCCAAGATGGACGAATGGCTGTTCTGGGAACAATACAGCCACGAGCCCTATATCGCGGTGTGCCGCTTCCAGCTCGTCTATCTCGGCAAGGACGCCTCCGAGCTCGATCCTGAAAAGGTCAAGCGCGGCTATGCGGCGCTCGACCGCATGGAGCAGCATCTCGCCGGCAGCCGCTTCCTTGCTGGTGACGCGGTTTCGCTCGCCGACGTGTCGCTGCTCGCCTATACCCGCGTTGCGCATGAGGGCGGCTTCGATCTCGGCCGCTTTGCCGCCGTCCGCCGCTGGATCGCCGAAACCGAGACCTTTCTCAGGCTTCCCAAGGTGCGTTAAGGCGCGCTGAGGCAGGAGTATCGCAATGAACGCTGAATCCGTCTCCATTCGTCCGGCGCGCCGCGAGGATGTTGCTGCGATCGTCGCGATGCTCGCCGACGATCGTCTCGGGAGCGCACGCGAGCGCGTGGAAGATCCGTTGCCTGCGGTCTATTACGAGGCATTCGCGCGGGTCGAGCGCGATGAAAATCTCCAGCTCGTGGTTGCCGAGAGCGAGGGCAGGGTGGTCGGCTGCCTGCAACTCGCGATCCTGCCCGGCATCAGCTCGCAGGGCGGTATGCGCGGTCTGCTCGAAGATGTCCGCGTCGCTTCCGATTGCCGCAGCCGCGGCATCGGCGAGCAATTGGTGCAATGGGCGGTGACCGAAGCGAAAGCGCGCGGCTGCAATCTGGTCGAATTGCTGACTCATCAGACGCGAACAGATGCGCAGCGCTTCTACAAGCGGCTCGGATTTACATCGAGCCACGTCGGCATGACTGTTCGCTTTTGATGCAACGCGCCGCGAGCGTTGCACGATCAGCGAAATCGGATCGCGTGTTCGGTCATGTTAAGAGCTGATAAACTACCCGTTCGTGGTTCACGTGGAACCGGGAGCGAACGGTGCTACGGCAGCGTCTGCAACCGGGCTCGGTCGGTTCGGGGATTTCGATGAAAAGCTATTCGATAATCAAGGTCGGCAACGATTACGTTGTGCAGGCCAATGACAAATGCATTTTGAAAGTTGGCAGCCGCCGCCGTGCCGCGCAATTGATCAGCGATGCCACGGGCTTGCTGAACGCGCTTGCAGTGGTCGAAGCTCCGGATATCGCGCCGGAGGCGCCATCACTCGCGCGTGAGGTCCCGGAACTTCCTTGACGACTCCTCCCGTTTCCCGTATCAGCCGCGGCGGGACACCTCCCCCCAACGGGAGGCTTACTATCTGGAAGGGTAGACTATGACTGTAGCGAAGCCCGCTTCGCGGCCGAACGTGCCGCATTTTTCCTCCGGCCCCTGCGCCAAGCGCCCCGGATGGAATGCCCAAAATCTCAAGGACGCAGCGCTCGGCCGTTCGCATCGCGCGAAGGTCGGCAAGACAAAACTCAAGCTCGCGATCGATTTGACGCGCGAAGTGCTTGAAGTGCCCGCCGATTATCGCATCGGCATCGTGCCGGCCTCCGATACCGGCGCGGTCGAGATGGCGCTGTGGTCGATGCTGGGTGCGCGGCCCGTCACCACGCTCGCCTGGGAATCTTTCGGCGAGGGCTGGGTCAGCGACATCGTCAAGGAATTGAAGCTCAAGGACGTCACCAAGCTCAACGCTGCATACGGTGAACTCCCCGACCTCTCCAAGGTCGATCCGAAGTCCGACGTCGTCTTCACCTGGAACGGCACCACCTCAGGCGTGCGCGTGCCCAACGCCGACTGGATTAGCGCGACCCGCGAAGGCCTGACCATCTGCGACGCCACCTCGGCCGCGTTCGCGCAAGCCCTCGACTGGGCCAAGCTCGACGTCGTCACCTTCTCCTGGCAGAAGGCGCTCGGCGGCGAGGCCGCGCACGGCATGCTGATCCTGTCGCCCCGCGCGGTGGAACGGCTCGAAACCTACAAGCCGGCCTGGCCGTTGCCGAAGATCTTCCGCATGACCAAGGGCGGCAAGATCAACGAGGGCATCTTCGTCGGCGAGACGATCAACACGCCGTCGATGCTCTGCGTCGAGGATTATCTCGACGCGCTGAACTGGGGCAAGTCGATCGGCGGCCTGAAGGCGCTGATCGAACGCGCCGACGCCAACACCAAGGTGCTCGCCGACTGGAAGGCGAAGACGCCGTGGATCGATTTCCTCGCCAAGGACGCCGCGATCCGCTCCAACACTTCGGTGTGCCTGAAGTTCACCGATCACGCGATCACCTCGCTCTCCGAGGACGCGCAGGCTGACTTCTCCAAGAAGCTGGTGGCGCTGGTCGAGAAGGAAGGCGCGGGCTACGACTTCGCCTATTATCGCGATGCGCCCGCCGGCCTGCGCATCTGGTGTGGTGCGACCGTCGAGGCCAGTGATGTCGCGCTGCTGACGCAGTGGATCGACTGGGCTTTTGCCGAGACCAAGGCCGCGCTCGCCAAGGCGGCGTGAGCTTTCTTTCTTAGCCTCTCCCCGAAAGAACGGGGAGAGGGAGAAGAAACCGCTCCGAGACATCAACTTATTCCGGTCGAAGGCCGCCCTGGTTTCAGGGAAGGTAGAGGATTATCCCCATGACCAAACCCAAAGTTCTCATTTCCGATGCGCTCTCTCCCGCAGCCGTGCAGATTTTCAAAGACCGCGGCGTTGAGGTCGATTTCCAGCCCAATCTCGGCAAGGACAAGGATAAGCTCGCCGAGATCATCGGCAATTACGACGGCCTTGCGATCCGCTCCGCGACGAAAGCGACCGCCAAGATCCTCGAGAAGGCCACCAACCTCAAGGTGATCGGCCGCGCCGGGATCGGCGTCGACAACGTCGAGATTCCCGCCGCCACGGCCAAGGGCATCATCGTGATGAACACGCCGTTCGGCAATTCGATCACGACCGCCGAGCACGCCATCACCCTGATGCTGGCGCTGGCGCGCGAGATTCCGCAGGCGGACGCTTCGACCCAGGCCGGCAAGTGGGAAAAGAATCGCTTCATGGGTGTCGAGATCACCGGCAAGGTGCTCGGCGTCGTCGGCTGCGGCAACATCGGCTCGATCGTCGCCGACCGCGCGCTCGGCCTGCGCATGAAGGTGATCGCGTTCGATCCGTTCCTGTCGCCGGAGCGCGCCAGGGACATCGGCGTCGAGAAGGTCGATCTCGACGATCTCTTGAAGCGCGCCGACTTCATCACGCTGCATACGCCACTGACCGAGAAGACCAAGAACATCATCGATGCTGCCGCGATCGCCAGGATGAAGAAGGGCGTGCGCCTGATCAACTGCGCCCGCGGCGGCCTCGTCGATGAGCAGGCCGTGGTCGACGCCTTGAATTCCAAGCATATCGCGGGCGCCGCCTTCGACGTCTTCGTCGAGGAGCCCGCCACTGCGAACGTGCTGTTCGGTCACCCCAACGTGATCTGCACGCCGCATCTCGGCGCGTCCACCACCGAAGCGCAGGAGAACGTCGCGCTCCAGGTCGCCGAGCAGATGTCGGATTACCTGCTGACCGGCGCGATCTCGAATGCCGTCAACTTCCCCTCGATCACCGCGGAAGAGGCGCCGAAGCTGAAGCCGTTCATCACGCTCGCCGAGAAGCTCGGCTCGTTTGCCGGCCAGCTCACCGAGACCGGCATCCTCAAGGTCGAGATCACCTATGAAGGCCACGTCGCCGAGATGAAGATCAAGGCGATCACCTCTGCGGTATTGTCGGGCCTGCTGCGGCCGATGCTGGGCGAGGTCAACGTCGTGTCCGCGCCCGTCGTCGCCAAGGAGCGCGGCATGGTGGTCGACGAGATCGTGCGCGCCGCGCAGAGCGACTATGAGAGCCTGATCACCGTGACGGTCGCGACCGAACGCCAGGAGCGCTCGGTCTCCGGCACCGTCTATCACGACGGCAAGCCGCGCCTCGTCGACATCAAGGGCATCCGCGTCGACGCCGAGTTCGGCAAGTCGATGATCTACGTCACCAACGAGGACAAGCCGGGCTTCATCGGCAAGTTCGCAGGGCTTCTCGGCGACGCCAAGATCAACATCGCGACCTTCCATCTCGGCCGTGTCGAGCAGGGCGGCGATGCCATCGCGCTGGTCGAAGTCGACGGCGCGGTGCCGGCCGATCTGCTCGCCAAGGTGCAGGCTCTGCCGCAGGTCAAGCAGGTCAAGGCACTGACGTTCTGATACGCAGACATATTCCGACCAGCGGAACAACGCCGCCTCCATCACCGGAGGCGGCGTTTTTATTTCTCCCGCGACCGCTGGACATTGTGTACCAATAGCGCCGAGAAGACCTCGACAGACGCTCCGTTCAAAATCGTTCGAAAAGGGAGAAGACAATGCGTGAAGCCGTCATCGTTTCCTATGCGCGTACGGGCCTCGCAAAATCCGGCCGCGGCGGGTTCAACATCACGCCGCCGATGTCGCTCGCGGCCCACGCCATCCAGCACGCGGTGAACCGCGCCGGTGTCGAGAAGGATTATGTCGAGGATTGCTATCTCGGCAATTGCGCCCATGGCGCGCCGAACATCGGCCGTCAGGCCGCGCTGCTCGCCGGCCTGCCGACGACCACCGCCGGCGTCTCGGTGAACCGCTTCTGCTCGTCGGGGCTGCAGACCATCGCGATGGCCGCCAACTCGATCCGCTCCGACGGCGCCGATTGCATCGTCGCCGGCGGTGTCGAGAGCATCTCGATGCCGGGCGGCGGGACGCCGAAGGAGACGATCGATCCGGAATTGCTCAAGGTCGCGCCTGACATCTTCATGGCGATGATCGACACCGCCGACATCGTCGCCGAGCGCTACAAGCTCAGCCGCGAATACCAGGACGAGTTCTCGCTGGAATCGCAGCGCCGCATGGCGGCGTCCCAGCAGGCGGGAAAATACAAGGACGAGATCGTCCCGATGAAGACCAGGATGAAGGTCGTCGACAAGCAGACCAAAGCGGAGAGCATCGTCGACTACGTCGTCGATCGCGACGAGTGCAATCGCCCCGAGACCACGCTGGAAGGTCTCGCCAAGCTCGAGCCGGTGAAGGGCCCCGGCAAGTCCGTCACCGCCGGCAATGCCAGCCAGCTCTCGGACGGCGCTGCTGCCGTGGTGCTGATGGAAGCCAAAGACGCCGAGAAGCGCGGCCTGAAGCCGCTCGGCCGCTTCGTCGCCTGGGCGACCGCCGGCTGCGAGCCCGACGAGATGGGCATCGGTCCGGTGTTCGCGATCCCGAAGCTGCTCAAGCGCACCGGCCTGAAGATCGACGACATCGATCTGTGGGAGCTCAACGAGGCGTTCGCCAGCCAGTGCCTCTACTCGCGCGACAAGCTCGGCATCGATCCCGCCAAGTACAACGTCAACGGCGGCTCGATCGCGATCGGCCATCCCTTCGGCATGACCGGCGCCCGGCTCACCGGCCACCTGCTGCAGGAAGGCGCCCGCCGCAAGGCCAAGTGGGGCGTCGTGACGATGTGCATCGGCGGCGGCCAGGGTGGCGCCGGCCTGTTCGAGATCTATAGCTGAGATCAAGCGACATGAATGCGAAGGGCACGGCGCCGCAAGCGTCGTGCCTTTTTCGTTGCGCGTCGATCGCCACGAAACTATATAGCTTGTGTCGGAAAAGGCAGACTTGGTCTGGTGAGCCCAAGTCCTTTCGGTAACGAAAGCTCTGGTCTTTGGCCTTGTGCACGAGATCCCCACGACGAACATCGGACGCCGCCAAGGCGCCCCATCGTTCGTCCGTGTGATTCTCGAAGCCCAGGGAACGCTCCGGTCGAACATCGACCACAGGAGCGTCTCATGCAAACTCAATCCTCAAATCTGCAATCCTCTAGTCCATACGACGTCGTCGTTGCGGGTGCCGGCCCAGTCGGCCTGTTTCTCGCGTGCGAGTTGCGGCTCGCCGGTCTCCAGGTCCTGGTGCTGGAGCAATCGCAAGACCCGCATTCGGCGCTGAAGCAACTCCCGTTCGGCCTGCGCGGCCTTTCGATCCCCACGCTCGAGGCGTTCCACCGGCGTGGCTTGCTGGACGATATCGTGGCCGCGCAGCACGTTGCCTCAGGCGCCATCACGTCCGCTGCCCATTGGATGCAGCAGACCCGACGGCCCGCTGGTCATTTCGCCGGCATCCAGTTCTATCAGGACAACATCGATGTCGCGAAGTGGCCCTGGCGTCTGCCGACGCCGGCCGATGCCGGCGTCGCGGTCGATATGGAAACTCTCGAATCCGTTCTGGCCGCGCGCGCAGGCCACTTGGGCGTCGAGATCCGGCGCGGCCTCGGCGTCGATGCCGTTGCTGCTTCAGACGAAGACGTAATGGTGCAGGCGGCCGGCGAGACCTTCTGGGGACGCTGGCTCGTCGGTTGCGACGGCGGCCGCAGTACGGTGCGCAAGATGAGAGGCTTCGACTTCGTCGGCACCGCCCCCGAATTCACAGGCTATTCCGTCGAAGTCGAGCTGGCCGATCCGGATAAGCTAAGCCCGGGCCGCAACTACACGCCGACGGGCATGTATACCTTTGCGCAGCGAGGGACGATCGCGATGGTCGATTTCGACGGTGGTGCCTTCCACCGGACGGAGCCGATCACACCCGAGCATGTGCAGAAGGTCCTGCGACGAGTCTCCTGCACGGACGTCACCATCACAGCGCTTCGGCTTGCCGCCACCTGGACGGATCGGGCCTATCAGGCCACGACATATCGCAAGGGGCGCGTGCTCCTGGCCGGCGACGCCGCCCACATCCACTCGCCGCTCGGCGGCCAAGGCCTCAATCTCGGTCTCGGCGATGCGATGAATCTGGGCTGGAAGCTGACGGGGGCGATCCGCGGAGATGCACCCGCCGATCTCCTCGATACCTATTCGCGTGAGCGGCATCCTGTCGGCGCGCAAATCCTCGACTGGTCGCGTGCACAAGTGGCGATCATGCGGCCGACGCCGAGCACGCGCGCGCTCCAGGTCATCCTGCGCGATCTGATCGAGACCCGGGACGGTGCGAGCTATTTCGCCGAACGCGTGCGCGGCGTTTCGCTCCGCTACGATCCCGGCGGCAGCCATCCGCTTGTGGGCCGCAGTGTTCCCGATTTCGAATTGCTCGATGGAACGACGGTCGGAGAACGCCTCCGGACGGCGAAAGGTCTATTGCTGGATTTTGACGCTCGATCACCGCTTCAAGCGCTTGCGAGCCGCTGGAGTGGTCGGATCGATTACGTCGCTGATGACGCCAGGGATCGGCTGGGCCTGAGCGCCGTGCTGGTGCGCCCCGATGGTTTTGTCGCGTGGGCCAGTGACGATGCGGCCGACGAGGAGGAAGCTGCTCAGGCCGCATCGCGATGGTTCGGCGAATCCGCGGCGCGCGCATCCGCGTAGCCCGCATGAGCGGAGCGATATGCGGGACCTTTCACGGGTGTCGCTTCGCTCAACCTGACTACGCCGTTCACGCCTTCGCCAGCGCCGGTGCGAACACCACCTCGATCAGCGAGCCGGAGTTCGCCGCGCTCTTGATGTTGAACCGGGCGCGGTTGGCTTCGACCAGGGCTTTGGTCAGCGACAGGCTGAGCGCCGAATTGTCTTCGGCATCGCCAGGTGGCGGGGTGCGGAACGGCTCCATCGCGGCGGCGACTTCGCGCTCGGTGAGGCCATGGCCGGTGTCGCGGATGCGAAGGGCGACCTCGCCGCGGTCGGACAGCGCCGTCGAGACGATGACCTGGCCGCCGGCGCTGGCAAGCCGGATCGAGTTCGAAATCAGGTTCATGGTGATCTGCCGCATCGCGCGCGCATCCACGCTCACCTGCGGCAGCGCGTGGCCGAGCGAGGTGCGGATGATGATGCGCTCGCGGTTGGCCTGCGGCTGCATCACGACCACGCAGGCTTCGACGAGGTCATTGAGGTTGAGATTGGCGAAGTTGAGGTCGAGCTTGCCGGTCTCGATCCGCGACAGCTCGAGCAGATCGTCGATGATGGCGATGACGCGCTCGCCGGAGGCGCGGATGTCCTTCATGTACTCGCCGTAGCGCTCGTTGCCGAGCGTGCCGAAACGTTCGGAGATCATCACTTCGGAAAAGCCGATGATGGCGTTGAGCGGCGTGCGGATCTCGTGGCTGATCCGCGCCAGCATGTCGGCCTTGGCATTCGCCGCGCCGTCGACGAGGCGGCGGGCCTGCGTCAGCTCGCTTTCGCCCTGCTTGCTGTGCGAGAGGTCGCGGAACACGGCGAAGAAGTTCGGGCCGTCGGGCCTGGTGCGGCCCATGATCATCGCGAGCGGAATGACGCCGCCCTTCTTCTCGCGCCCCAGCACCTCGCGGCCGTGGTCGAGCAGGCTCGCGATGTCCTGGCTCTTGAGGTTTTCGAGATAGTCGACGACGACATGCTGGCTCTCCGGTGCAAACAGCGTCACCAGATTCTGCTGCATCAGCGTCTCGCCGTCATAGCCGAACAACGCCTCGGCGCTGCGGTTGCAGGCGTGGATGTTGCCCTCGGCATCGAACATGACGATGCCCTCGGCCGTGGTGTCGAGGATCGCGGCGAGATCTTCCGCGGCCGCATCGCCGGCCTCGGGCTCGGGCGCGAAGGGGAAGGACTCCGGGACGATGGTCTCGACGACGACAGGCGAGGCGGCAACAGGTGTAGCCACGACAGCGGCAGGATTGGGCAGCGCGCAGATCAGCGCGTGCGCGCTCTCGCCGTCCCAGTCGATCTTGTGCAGATGCGCCTCGGTGGTTGGCAGCGGCGCTTCGCCATTGGCGAGCGTCGCGCTGATCGTAACAGGCGTGCCGCCTTGCGATGTGCTGCTGGCCGCGGACACGCCCGGCTCGACATAAAGCGCGTCGAGCCCGCCGGCGTTCTCCAGTGCGCTCAGGCCGGCATAGCCCATGCGCGCGAGGAAGGCGGGGTTGGCGTAGAGCAGGCGGTCGAGCCGATAGATCAGGATGCCCGTCGGCAGCAGGTCGAGCAGCGCGCGGTCGCGCGTGCTGTGGCCTTGCGCGGGCGGCGCGGGTTCGTTCAGCCATTCGGCCGGTGCGTGCGGGGCTTCCGTCTCCGGCGTCGGCGGTTCGGGCGTGATCTCTGCCGCCGGCGGCTCGGATGAAGCCGCGATGGTTTCCTTGTCGCGTTCGAGGCGCTCGGACAATTGCCGGGCCAGCTCGTTGAACGCGCTGTTCTCGACCGGCGTCAGCGTCGGCGATCTGGTGTCGCCGGGCGCTCGGAACGGCAGGACATTGGGAGGCGTTTCCACTGGCGTTTCCGGATCGGTTGGGTGTGAATTCGCTTCGGTGACGGGTTCGGGCAGTTCAGCTTCAGGCTCAGGTGCGGGCGGCTCGATCGGTGGAGGCGGCGCCTCCGGTTCAGACTTCGCTTCGGGCTCGGGCTCGACCACATCGGCGGACAGGCTTTGCGGCGCCGGCGGTTCGGCCAACAGTTCGAAACGCCTGAGCGCCTCAAGCCGGTTGAGGCCGTCGACATCGCGACAGACGCCAAATCCCTTGAAGCCCGCGAAATTGCGCGCGTGATCATAGACGGGCAGCCCTGCAAGCTCGACCGGCAGATGCTCGCCGCCATCGGCCGGCCAGTTCACGGTGATCCCGGCCCAGGTGTCCTCGCTTGCAAGCGCCTGCGCCACGCGGCTTTCAGGATCGAGCGCAAATGCGTCGGCGATCTCGCGCCACGGGCGGCCGAAGCCGGAGGCCGTGTGCGCGCCGATCAGGCGGATGAACTCGCTGGTTGCGAGCACAAAGCGGCCCTCTGCATCCATCTGCCAGAGAAAGCGCAGCGGATGCTGACGCGGTGCGGGCGGTTCTTCGTGGCCCGATGGCGGCTCGACCATGTGTGACGTGATCGGCGCGGCCTGCGGCGACACGATGGCCTCTGGCGAGTTTTCAACCGGAGTCTTTTCAACCGGAGTCTTTTCAACCGGAGTCTTGTCAACCGGAGTCTTGCACGCGGCTTCGGCGACGGCTTCCTCGACCGCTTCCTGGATCGTGGCGATCTCTGTCGTCGGCTCGCTCACAGGCGGTTCGTGGGCGTTGGTCCCGGTTGCTTCCGGCGCTTCGACCGGCTCGGCAAAGGCGTCGAACAGCGCGAATTCGGATGGAGCCTCGTTCGGCAGCGCAATTTGCACATGCTCCGGCACGGCGGCTGGAGGCGCGGGCGGCGCAGCCTCGGGCTGAGCGATCTCCTCGCGCGCGATGTCTTCTTTGGCTTCGGGCGCAGCATCCGCCTCCGCCGTCGCAGCCACCTGCACGGCAGGCTCGATCAGCGCGACCAGGCCGACATCGGCCCCGCTGCCGACCCGTTGCAGCACCATCTGGCCGATGCCGATCGGCGTCTCGGCGCGGCCCTGGCGAAGCGCATCGCTGCGCGCCTGGTCGAGGCCGGCATCAGTGAGATCGCGGAAGCCGAGCAGGGGACGGGCGGTCTCGCTGGCGCCGACGAACAGGCCGTCGGGCGCGAACGCCGCCATCGGCACCTTGGCGTTATCGACGAGACGAAGCAGGCGCTCGACCAGCGGCATGGTGTGTAAGCCGGGGTCCATCGCGGTGACGAGGACCGCGCGGCCGCCATCGGCGAAGTCGAGCCGCGCGCAGGCACAGGTCATCAGGGTGCCGAGCCGCGCGCCGAAGCCGCGCAGCCGTTCGAGCCGGATGGCTCCGTTCGGAGGCAGCCGGCCGGCAAGCCGGACGACCTGGCGACGGTGGCTGTCGGCGGGGCCGAAGGTCTTGTCCGCCAGCGCAGTGGCATTGGCCGCGCCAAACAGCTTTGCGCCGACCGGATTGGCCCAGAGCACGCGCGTGCCGTCGATCGACCAGAGCCAGGCGGGCAGCGGGGAGGTCGCGTGCACGGCCAGCCGGGGATCGCCCACACCTCGCAACTGGAAATCCGAACTCGTCATCCGACCGGCTTCGCGTCTCGCTTGTCAGCATCAAGGTGCAAGGCTGCCGGGAATGACAGCCTTAAGAAAGGGTTAGTATCGCGCGCCGGCGCGGGCAGGTCCACGGCGCCGGTCCCTGGCGGCGGCCCAAAGCCGCGATAACCTTAATGTGGCTGACCCCGCAAGCCGCAGCGCGCTTGCATCCCCATCCTTCGCGACGCCCGCTTTTGGCGGGCGCCTCCAGGCGCCGACGCCGCCCAGCCTCATCCTGAGGAGACCGCGCAGCGGTCGTCTCGAAGGACGAGGCGCACGCTCAAATTGCCACCCAAATACCTCAACCGAGGGTTCCCCCGCCCGGAAACCTCATTCTCACCGGGATTAAATTTCGCAATGCACCCTCCCAACCCGTTGCGTTGCACAATGTTGACATCTTAGGCAGGCATGGTCCGGGCGCTGGGCGAGCCATCATTCGTTTCGCGTTTCCAGTCTTCGTACCCGCCAACTCATGGCCCCGGTTGGCCGGCGGGCGCGCCAGAAGGCTCACTCCGTTTTTTTCATTAGTGTGAGGGATAAACATGACAGGTGCGACTGATCCGTTTTCTGCCTCGATCATTCCGTTCGAGGTCCCCGAGCAGATGCGTGCGTTCGCCGAAAAGGGCGTGTCGCAGGCCCGCGAGAGCTACGCCAAGTTCAAGGACGCGGCCGAAACCCACAACGGCACCGTCGAGGCCGTGTTCACCTCCGCCAACAAGGGCGCGAGCGAGTACACCGCCAAGCTGGTGGAGTTCATGAAGGCCAACACCAGCGCCCAGCTCGACTTCGCCCAGCAGCTGTTCAGCCTCAAGTCGCCGGCCGAAGCGCTGCAGCTGTGGACCGGCCACACCCGCACCCAGCTCGAGACCTTCCAGTCCCAGGCCAAGGAGCTGGTCGAGCTGACCCAGCGCGTCGCCGCCGCGACCGCCGAGCCGATCAAGGCCAGCGCCGCCAAGCTCTACACGCCCGCCGCCTGATCTGGTTGGGTCTTTAACGGGCATGATCCGGAAAAGTGTGTAGCGGTTTTCCGATAGGATCATGCCCCAAAGAAGAACAACCCGGGCCTAGAGCCCGGGTTTTGCTTTGGAAATAACGTCGCTGAGCGGACGATTTGGGGGTCTTGCGGCCTTGCCAAAAACGCCCGTTGCACCTAGTTTCCGCCCCGTCCAGCCCCCCTTAGGTACCGGCCCTTTCAGGGCGCCCAGAGGCGCGGCTCGCAAGGATGCAGTTGTAGCTCAGTTGGTTAGAGCGCCTGTCTGTGGAACAGGAGGTCGGTGGTTCGAGCCCACCCAACTGTACCAGCGAAATCAAAATCTTATCCCCCCAAGTTAAGAGCGAGTCGTCCGAACCCAATAAAACCGGGGGTTCACGAATCGGCAGTGAGTCGGATTCTGCAATAACGGTGAGTCGTTCTCTTTCCGCGCTGCTGGCGGACCCATCAAAACAATGAGTTGAGCTTGGTTGGCCGAGTTGGTTCAAGGCGCCGGTCTGTGGAACCGGTCATAGACGTTCGAATCGTCTACCAGGTGCCATTTTCCACGAATCCAACGCTCACGACGTTTTCAGCGTACGCGGCCAATCATCAAGAGAAGGCCGCCGACCTGCGGAAGCAACGACAGCAGCAACAATCGCAGCATCGCGAAGTCCGTCGCCGTAGGATTGGCATTTCCTGCACTGAGCCAAGCGACGATCTTGCTCGCGGCCTCGGTCTGCGGATCGACGGCCCGTTCGACTGAACCGACAGCGGCATCCAGCGCACGTTGACGCTCGATCACGGCTTGCTCGCGTTCGCGACAATAGCGGCCGACGCCGCCTGCGCATTCCCTGTCTCGCGACGTCATGGCGTCACGTAACGCGGTTTGAGCAATCGTCACGGCGGGCGTGACGCGTGACGCGCGATCCAGGGCCGTATCGGCAATGTTGACGGAGGCGAATCCTAGACCGGAGATCAGAGCGAAAACGAAGGACGCGGACCATACCAGCCACGCCACCGCCGCAGTCACTCGTTGCCGAGCAAGCCAAAGCCTTGCGGCTGCAGCAGGCACCGTTAGAGCGACGATGTCATTTGCCGTGCCGATCGCGAGGAACGTCCAACCTGCCAGATCGGTCGATCCGAGCGTCCGGGCGAACCATCCGTTCATAACGATGCCCACAACGGCGAGCGCCAGTGCCGCCGCCGTCAGGCAGTACGAAGTGATGGAACGCCGCTCCGCGACGTGACGGCGTGACACCGTTATTTCGTCCGTAACGCGTGACGTTACATCTTCCGCGACGAGGGTTATGGGTAACGCGCCGACCGTCACCGGCGTGACGGTGACGCACGTCGTGACTGGTGGTTCGAAGGCGGCAGGTGCGATCTGATTGCCGGTCGGGCCGGGCGAACCGGTGCCGGCGGAGGCCAGCGCGATCTTGCGTTTCTCCCGTTGGCGCTGGCGGAAGGCCCGTTGTCGTTCGGCTGGCGTTTTCGGCCGGCGAGGTGCGTCGGTCGGCGCCGCCGGTGCAATGCTGGTATCACCCATTCGAAGCGGCTCCTTCCGGTTCTGATGTCTCGAATGATCGGCGGTCTGGCGGGATACTGTCGTCGCCGGCCGTAGGTTGGTCGAACGGCTGTTGCGTGCTGGATCCGACACCTTCACGATGTCGCCGGGCAAATACGCTCCGTTCGATGATCGGCATGACGTCTGTCCTGTGCCAGGCGAAGGCCGTCGAACGTGCGAGGACCGAGTGGGCAGGCTTAATACGGTGGCCATCCATGATGCGCCCGACCCTGGTAACGCGAATGTTCAGCCGCCTCGCGACCGTAAGGGAAGTGACATAGTTTTCGTTGAATCGTCGGACGCTCTCCCCGTCCACCTTGTACCCGGCCTGCAACACCCCTGCCTTGACGAAGGCGACGACGTCTTCGTACGGCAAGTCGAGATACAGCCGGACGTCTTCGCGCGTCATTTTCGCCGGCGTAGGCGCGGGTGCGACCTCGTCGATCATTCTCTCGACGGATTTGATGGCGTTGGCGGACAGGACTACTCGCGAAATGATGCCGCCGCGGCTTGCCGACAGCGAATACTCAATTCGACCATCGAGACAAAGTTGGACGAGCCTCAACAGCAAGCCGCCGCCGGCGCCACCGGCATGCAACACCGTCTTCATCAAGGTCTCCCCGCCGGGGAGGCTGGCGACGCTCGCATTGTCTTCGATTCTGCTCCGGAACCTTTCGATTTCGGACGCCTGCACGGACGGATCCCGAAATCTCGCGAGTGGGCCTGTAGCGAGGCGGATGTGACCCGACTCCACCAATCCCTCGATTGCGAACATGGGCAAGCCGGTGATCGCCGCCAGACGATCGATCAGCAGAACCTGCCGGCGGGACTCAAGCAATTCGACGAGCTGCCGCTCGTTGTAATAGGTCGGGGCAAATTTCTCGTCGCCGGTGTGGATGACCTCGATGTCTTTGTTCTTCGCGACCGAGGTCAAAAAGGCCGCGGTCACGTCGTATTTCGCGAGTGCCTCGCGATAGGAGATCATTTCATGCGCACGCTCGGGCGGCGCCTGATAGCTCCGCTCGGGCGCCGACCCGCGAATGGCTGCATAGTGTTCGGCGATCGCACGCTCGATTGCAGCCTTGACCTTCGGGAGCGCGCCATAGCCCCGACCGAAGTCGGCCAAGGGGCCGAGCTCCTTATAACGGCCATAGCACCCGCTGCGCGTGCCAGCCGCATCCTTCATGAGCTTCGCCAAGTCACCGATGGCTTCGGGCCAGTTCATGACGACGCGAGCGGCGGAGATGAGGTTCTGATGCCAATCGGGGGCAGAGAAGCACGCCAACCCGCGCAACTTGAATCGATCGGGGAAGCGTCTGCAGAGGTTGTTGCCCAACATGACGATCATGTCGAAGACTTCCCATCCGTGCCATGTCGCGAAAAGCGGGGGGAGCGCCCTCATCGATTCGGGGCGGTCGGTCAGCAAACCCGTTACTGAGCGATACAGAGCCAGGTCGTCCCCGACGAGACGCGGCAATTCCAAATCTCGCAGATCCGTCGTGGGACAACAGTCGTCGTCCAGGCAGTGTTCGCAGAAAGGAACGCCCCGCGCATAATTCCAGCCCAACGGCTTTCGGCAGCCCGGGTTTGGGCAGTTTGACGTCAACAACTCGCCGCTCTCGGGGCAATACCACAGCGGTCGCAGTGCCCAGGCAGCCCTATGGTGAGGCGAAACACGAAGGGACGCAGGAGACACGCGTCGAAGAGTCGGTTCCCGCATCAAGTTTCGAACCGGTGGACCGAGATGCGCGATGAAAGTGTTCGGCGGCGAGCCCTGGACCGCGATCGGCAACTGCATTCGCGAGCGTAGGTCTGCTTCATTGCAGCCGAAGAATTGCGCGATGCTTTCTAGATCAACGGTTTCGCTGACCGGAAGAAAGCGCGCGCGGAGCGTCTCGAAACCGGCGAGCTCCAGCACGCGGATGACCGAAGGATGCCCGTTGTCGTCGCAGGCTCGCGCGACGAAGCCCATGAGGCTTTCGTCGGGTAGAGGAGTTGTCGGGACGGGGAAGGTGTTCATCGACGTGATGCTCGACTAGTCCGCGAACGCTTCGGCATGACTTGCGAAGTGGTTATCCTTGATGCCAAACAGCAGCTTGCCCCGATCTATGGCGACGGCGAAATGGACCGGGAGGAGGGTCGTGGCGCCGCGTTCAAGCGCCACTCGGAGGGTGGCTTTCATGATCCTCTGACACAGGCCAAGTCTGCCGCTGGCCTGGAGGAACAGGCAGCCGATGGTTTCGGCATCTTCGAGCGTCTTCGCGCTGGTGAGGATGCCCATCTTTTCGATTTCGGTTTTGAACGTTTTCAGGAAGGCGACGAACAGCGCGCGGTCATCGGCGACGTCGGGATTGCCTCCCTTGAGGTCGAATCGGATGTGCGCTCTCTGGCCGAACTCCTCGCTCGCATCGAAAATGTCCGCGGCCTTTTGGGTCCCGAACAGCCCCAGTGCGCAGATGCCGGTGTTGAGGGTCTTCTTCATGGCGTCGATGACGCTTTTGGTGCGCTTTCCGGTGTCGCTGGCGATGAAATGCTGCACCTCATCGCACAGGCCCAATTCGGTGCCGAGCCTGTCGGTCAGCTTGCCGAAGCGGCGGCGCAGCACGGATTCATTGCCCTTCTCCGGATCGGGGTCTTTCAACGCCGTCAGGGCGTCGACGTGGAATTGTCTCTTGTTGGCGTCGACCGACAGTTCGAAGTCGAACACGGCCCGTGTGCCCACCGGCCAGTTCTCGGTTTGGCAGACATCTTCGTAGTAGGTCTTGATCACGTGCGACTTCGCCGTCCCGGACGGTCCGATGACGCAGATCAGCGGAAGCGGACTGGGCTTGATCGTCATTCCGGGGTTTAGCTTTGCGAATTGGACCGTATCGGCGCGAGACTGGCTGACTTCGGCCCGCACGATGTTAAGCGCACGATGAATCTCGCTCAGTTGCTTGTGCGGGTGGCGAATTCGCTCGAAAAGCGCCAGGCGCCGCGCGATTTCATCTGCCGAGTGGATTGCAGGGGTCATAGTGAGAGTCTCACGCGCTGCTGTTGCCGGCGTCGGTGTCGCCGGCGCTACGCTTGCGGAAGAAAGCCTCGAGGGAGGCGTCGACGCCCGAGGCGGGCGAAGCAGGTCCGGCCTGGACCGGCGGCGCGGGGTAGTTCGTTGCAGCATCCCGGGCGAAGGCCGCCACGACGTCCGCCGTTTTGGCCGAGCGTGCCTCCGGAGGCGACTGCTTGGCCTCCTTCATGCGTTGCTTCGTCCGGCCGTCGACCTTGTTACGCTTACTCCGGCCCCGTGCGGGCCCCGGCGGCGGGACGCGGTTGCCGTCGGGAGCGAAAGCGGCAACGTCGATTTCGACGTCGTCCTGCGCCATCCCCCCGACCGTCGGAGGGGCCTTCGTCCTCACGGCGGTCTTGCCTTCGACGAGCTCCGAGGGTTCGTGGAGGATGCGGCGCTGCTGCTTGATGGCCTTGTACGCCGCCGCCGGTATCTGCTCCTCGACCGCTTCGCGCAGCCGGCGGCGGGCAGCCAATTGTTCGGCCGGCGTCGAGAACGCGACGCTTTCCTGTTCGGCCCAGATTCGCAAAATCCGCCAGTGCCAAATCGACAGCCCGGCGGCGGCTTCTCCAGCGATGTTGGGTAGCCGAATGTATTCCTTTTTGCGCTCGTTCCAGACGTTGATGGCTTCGACGTTCGCCGGATTGTACTTGAACATCACCTTGGGATTCAGGGAGGACAAAAGCGACTTGCGGCGTTTCCGCCGCGGCGCCATCGCTCCCAGATCATCCATCAAGGCCCCCGTGATGTCGGTGTCGTGAAACTCCATGTTGTCGAACTTGATGCCGGACGTGGTGAGCACGCCCGTTTCCAGCGCCCCGAAGGCCTTATCCAGGAAGTCGATGTCGCCGATGTACGGGCGCTTGTGCTTGCGCTTGGATTTTTCCCAGGCCAGCGCCGGCGGCATTCCGATCGTCGAATGGGGTTCGTAGTGGTACAGGTCGTTGATGGCCATGTTGACAAGCTCGGTGAGCTTGCTGAGCGGAATGGTCGCGACCTCTTTGGGATCGATACCAAGTTGCCGCATGACGTCCGGTTTGTAGGGAATGCCGCCAGGGAGCTTGTCGAGCAGAATCTTCTTGAGCGTCAGGAAAAAGCGTTCGACCACGGCCTTGTACTGAGGCCGAGCGACAGGAGCCCACTTGACGTTGATCTTGGCGTCCTCGCAGGCCGATTGATATGATTTTCCGGATTGGGCGAGCTCGTTGTCGACCACGACCGTGCCCGGCTTGCCCCAGCCGTCAGACGAACGGACGATGGTCGGCCATCGTTCGTTGATGTCTTCCTTGGACATGTTGACGCGCTTCAAGCATGCCATGGCGGTATAAAGACTCGGCGGTTCGTACGTGATGACGACGGCCAGGATCATCCTTGTGAAAAGATCGATGGCGACGGTCAGCGTCGGCCTGCCCAGCGGCAGCATGGTTTCGTCGTCGAGCACGCACCACGTGTCGAGGACCGTGCTGTCGATCAGAACGACCTCGAGCAGCTTGGATGCGGGAATGGGATGATAGTTGCCGGCGAACTGCGCATCGGCTCGTGGCTTACCGTACTTCCGGCAGACCGTTTCGTAGCACTCCGCGGAGTTGATGTAGGCGCGCACGGTTTCGTCGCTGGGCTTGTACAGCGGCTCCATGACCGCCGAATCCGTCGCGATGCGTTTTGCGGCTTCGATGAACCAGCCGTCGAATTCGTCGATGGAGTCGCTCAGATGGCGGCCGCTGGTTCCTTCCTCCCAATGCCAATCGATGATTTTTTCGAGGAGTTTGGCGATTTCCGGATGCCAATGCTGGCGCTTGACCTTGCCAGAATTCGAAATGAGAAATCGAGCGGTCAGTTGCTCGATGTCCGGATACTTGTTGATGTGCCGATGCATGGTGCCGGAGCTCGGCAACCAGGTATGGCCGAGCCTGTGCGCTTCCGCTTTAAGGTCTTCGACGAAGTCGTCCAGACGATCGTGATGGAGGCTGGTCGGCTTTTGGTGCCATTTCTTCAGAAAGAAGAACAGCGCACGGGCGTCCTTGACTTTCTTGCTGTCTTCCTTGGTGGGGTCGAGATCTTTGTCTCCGTCCGAGACGATGTCGCCGTTATGATCTCGGATAACGGTGTGGGCGCGGATTTCGCGATCCTTCAAGAACTTCCCGAATTCGTCTTCGGTGCAAGTGAACTCGGCCCCCTGGCCGGGTTCGACGGGCATGAACAGCATCCGGGCCAGTGGCAATTCCAGCGCATAGCGGTACAGGTCGCCCTTTCGTTCGACGACATCGTTTTGCTTGATGGCGAGGGAAACGGTCACGTAGACACCTCAGAGCAGCGGCGGCGAGTGGCGGCGCAGCGCGTCGTGATCCACGCGCATCACCGGGAGGTCGTCGGAAACCGGCAGCTTCAGGTCGAAATAGACCGAGCGGCGGACCACCAGCGCATAGAGCAGCGGCGCGCCGCCGACGATCTCTGCCGCTTTGCCGAAAGGCAGCGTGCCTCCGGCGGCGTCGATGGCCCCTTCCAGCGCGAACTGCCGGGTTGACGGGACCTTGGCGTAGGCCCAGGTGCTGATTTCGTGGGCGTTCCTGTACAGGCGGCCGCCCAATATCTGCTTCTCCATGAGCGTCCGGAACGTCCAGTCTTCGCCGGCGTAGACCTCGCGGACGACGTCGAGTTTGAACTGGTAGTGAGGATCCTTCGCCCGGCGGTCGTCCTCGCGCTTAGTTTCGATGATCTCGACCGTGCCGTCGGCCAGATCCCTTCGCAGGTCGGGGAAATAGATCAGCGGGCGGTTCTGCCACGGCACCGGGATCTCGACACGATGGGGTTGGGCGAGGATGCTGATGACCGCCTTGTCGGCATCGCTGATCTCCATCAGCCCCACCTCATGCTCGGCCTCATAAGGGAGGGACGCGCCGTCCGCCTTGAAGGCGGGATATCGGCCGGTGGGTTTGATGTGCCGGCCGTTGATGATGAGGCGCAGCGGTCCGCCGTCCTCGGATTCGACGATCCGGGGTCCGCTCTGCATCATTCCGGCGGCGATCTGGCTCAGCCTGGCGTCGCGTTTGGTCAAAAAGCTCTCCGTCGCACTTTTCCTCTCGCCGTCCGGGCGCGAACGGGCGTTCGCCGCGAAGGGCGGCGTTGTCGGAAACCTTGTCGTATGGCCGGAAGCTGGGTTCGCGAGCGGCGACGTTGCCACCGCCCATTGTTTGCGAATCCTAGTGGCGGGCATTTCTCCGCTGGGGAGGAAAACGCCGCCTGGCTATCAGGCCTAAAACCGAGCTGTACCCGAACCGCGCAGCGCGTCAAACGGAATCTCGAAAACGCAAGGGACCTCAATGGTTTAGCCTGCAATTTTTCAAGGATTCGTCTGCCAGTTCGAATCCAGCTAAGTCAGCTGAACCACGAGGTTTTCCGGATTCGGGATGCCCGCGTTAACCACGCGATTTTTGTTTGGGAAAACCGCTTCGCGCGTCCGCCGAGGCCGGGCGCGCCCCTACAAGTCTGTCCAGTCCGCCATCCCGGCCTCCTCGCATGCGCGTTGGATGAGAGCCCAGACGCGCTGCCGGCGCGGGTGGGCGAGAACGGGAAACTGGGCGATGCCAGCCGGCTCGCCGGTCAGGGGGTTCGCCGTCGCCATGGCGATGACCCAGTAGTCGCTCACGTCGGCCAGGTCGCTTTGATTTCCGATGTGCATCGTCCCGATCGGCCGCCGCAGCCTGCTGCTGCCTCCCGGCCATAGTTCGACGGTCACGACCAACATGATCAGGTCTCCTTCCGTGTGCGGCGCGCTGGCCGCCGGAGGTCGAAGATGGCGCGGACGGCGTCGCCGGTCAGAATCACGTTGACCACCGCGCCAGCCGCTTGGTCGCGGCGGGCCCCCAGGCCTGTTTCTGCCGACGAGAGCGCCTCGAGAGCGGCTTCGACCGCGACTGCGACGGTCTTCCGCTGCGAGTCCGGCGGCGGAACGTCATCTGCCTCGGGCTCCAGGTAGAAGTTGCCCTCGATCTGGTCCGCGGGCCTGGCGTCTCTGAAGCGGCCGAGCTTGCGGTCGAAGACCCGGTCGATCAGAACGCCGCCCGGCGGCAGGCAGTGCTGGTCGACAAGGCGTTTCTTCGCCCAACGGACGGCGATACCAGTCGAGCGGCGTTTTGTTGTCTTCTTCATGTACGATACCTCACCATGGTGGACGGTCCGAGCGGCTCGGACGTCAGGTCGAGTTCGAGGAGGTTCGCGCATGCGAGCGACATCGTCGCCGGCGACGGGTCGACATCGCTGCTGACCATTTCGAGCAGCCGGCCGAGCTCCAACGGCCCCTCGTCGGCGAGGGCTTTGAGGATGCGCAGGCGCAGCGGGAGGGGAACCGGCTGGTCCTTGTAGGACCAGACTAGGCGCACGTTGGATCGACGCGGCTCGGCCCGCAGGTCCTCGGCCGTGACGACGAGCTGCTGCAGCGCGAGTTCGCGAAGCGCGATCTGCACCAGGCCTTCTTCGTCCAGGTCACGGACCCGGCGGGCCGGCACCACGTCGAGATGAAAGCGGCCGTCCGGCCGCGTCAGGACGACGACGTCGATGTCGACTACTTGCGCGGGCCCAGCATTCGCCGCCGCAACGTGTGAGATCGCGATAACCGCCGGATCGAGCGAAGCGATCGCGAGCGCCTCTCTGAGCGCAGGGTGTCGCGCGGGGACCGGACCCGGCGTTTTTGCGGACGAGAAGAGATCGGGGCGGCCGCGTCGAGCTTTTGGGGAGAACATGAGGAGGCATCCGAAACCATGAAAAGGGCGGGGCGGGTCTCGGTATGTTGCTGGTCGGCGTCGGTCATGGTCGGCCCCTTTCAGATCTCGATGATGAGGCGTTCGTCGAAATTCTGGTTGTCCCAGGCGCGCTCGCGCGGCAGCCACGGGCCGTATCCTTTGCAGTTCGAGACCACCCTGGTCTCGCCGATCAAGCCGTCGAAGGACCGGTGGTCGTGACCAAAAATCCAGAGATCGGCGGGTCGCAGCGCGCCGCGACCGTCGTCGGGCGCCGGCACCATCAGGGCGCTGAGGTCGCTATAATAGACCGCGCTCAGAAGCTCGTCCGGCTTGGGTGGGTCCGACAGACGCAGCTCCGGGCGCCGGCAGCCGTGGTGGCTGACGATCACAAGGGGTCCAAGCCGATCCTTGCGGAGCTCGGTCTCGAGGAAGGCTCGGGATCGACGGTGCTTGGCCAGCGCGTGCGCTGGGCGGAAGCGATGGGCGTAGTGGCCGGTCCGGATCCGCTTGAAGTCGTTCATGCGCTCCGCCGCGACCGCCATCTCCCGGCGCTCGTCTCCGAACAGCGCGAAGTCAGTCCAGAGCGTGCAGACGACGAACGTCACGTTTCCGATGCGGATGGTCTCATTCTCAAGCGCGTGAACGTTCGTGCCGGACCCTACCTGTTTGGCCTTCTCGAGCGTGCGGTCGATGTCGGTGCCATAACTTTCATGGTTCCCCATGCAGTAGATAACCGGCCGGTCGGGCACGCGATCGAGGAGCCATTTCACGCCGCGCTCGGCGCGCGGGATCAGGTCGCCGGCGACGATCATGACGTCGAAGTCCGGCCGCACGTCTCCGGACGGCAAATCCCAGCCACGGGTGAGTTCGATGTGAAGATCGGACATTGGCCAGAGGCGCATGTCAGCCCTCCTGCTTTCGCGAGGGCCGGGGCACCTCGGTCAGCGTGTCGGTTTCGCGGTCATAACTTGCGAAATGGATGTCGGCATGACCGCGCCACCGCCTAAGGCGGCGCACGTTCTCGAATCCCAATCCGAAGCGTGGCGGGACGGGTTCGCCGACGGCGTCTTCGCTGCAGCGGGTTTCGAGCCAGCCCTTGTTGTTGAACAGGCGGCCAGCGGCGCCGCAGATCTCGCAGGTGCTGGCGGACCGCGCAACGGCGAGGTTCACGGCATGGCCGATCTTGTCCTCGGTAACTTCGGTAGCCTCGGCGTCCCAGTCGATGCGGAGGATGCCGAGCTTCTGCCTGATGCTGACGAATTCGAAGGTCTCGCCCTCGCCGAGCGCGATTTCGATCCGGCCGCAGAGCCGCACCAGGATGTCCTGCCAACCGCGTCCGCAATAGGGGTAGCCGAACGAGCGGATGGGCTCGTCGACGTTCACCACGAAAAGGCGCCGGTGACGCAGCATCAAGGCGTGCCCCCAATCCATTGCCATCTCGCTACTCCTCCACCGGAAGGGAGGCCGGATCGACCTCCGTGAAGGTGTCGGTGCCGCGGTCGTACCGGCGGCACGTGACTTGGTTCCGGTCGCCGGCGACATAGCTGACGATGTAGATGTTCTCGAGCCCCGGCTTGACCTCTACGGGCGCCCGGCCCTCGGCGTGAGTGGCGCAGCGGGTGGTCAGCCAGCCGTCGCTGTGAAGGCGGCCAGACTCGCCGCACACCTCGCAGCAGGTCGCGCTGCGGGCTTCCGCCAGCGCGATGGCCTCTTCGACCTGGATGGTCGCTTCCGCTGAAAGCCTGCCGTCCCAATAGACGCGCAGGGTGCCGTACTTCTCCTTGATCTGGCTGAACTTGAAGGTGCCGCCGGCCCTGATCGCGGTCTGGATCCGGACGCACATCCGGTCGAGCAGGTCATGCCAACCAAGGCCACACTCGGGCGCGCCCCGAACAGCCAATGCCGTGTCGCATGGCGGGGCGAACAGATCGCGGTAAGCTTGGACGAGCTCGGTTTTCCAACTGAGAGTGTGTGCCATAGAATGTCACCGCCAATAGAGTGACGGCACTCTTATATAAGTATATAAATTTATAAATATATCTTATGATCCCTTGACGCGCTTATCTGTAGCGGGCAGGCGTCAAATGAGTAAAAACCGAATATTTTGCGTTGGAGCGCGGGCAAATGGACTTGCGGTACGTTGCGACCCATGGGACTCTTTTCGTGGGGTCTCGGTTGGGTACGGAAGCCAGAATGGCTAAGGAATTTACGACAAAGCGGAAGAAGCGGACGCCGGTCGGCGATCGCATACAATTTCTAACGATGATGTCGCCGGAGATTGTAAAGCAGATCAAACACGCCGCCGTCGAAGAGGAGCGTGCTGCTTGGGACGTTATGGAAGAGGCCGCGACCGAATGGCTAAAGCGACGAAAGGCCAAACGCGGAAGTTAAATACCGACCCGCCACGAACGCCTTTGGACTTTGGGCCTTTTCCTACGCGCCGGCCGTTCTTGAAGATTGCCGGCCTTCCTTCTTCGTTTGGTGAGGCCGTCTCGCGCCACACTCAAATCGCTAGGTAGCCGCGACGCCGGAGAGGTCGTCAGGTCCCAAATATGAGACGTCGATTCTGCCGGTGTCCTGCGACACCTGAGCGCGCACCAACCCCAAGCGTGTGGGATTGAGCGAAGCCTGTAACGTACCTAGCGGCGTGCCATCTGCTGCTAGGACGCGTGGCTGCCCAGCGAAGTCGTGGAGTTGCACAGACGTGCCTGGTGGAGGCGGCGCGCCGAGCCAAGCAACGTTCCCCCAATAGCGGCGATCTGCCCAAGCACGGTTTTCGCGCGGTCTGAATGTCAGCACGAATTCTGTCCACATGTCCTTGGTCTCGATGGTAGGCCAATTGGGCAAAGCACTCCGCGCGGCAACCGCTTGTGAACTGAGCCATTGACGAAGTTCCTGGCCGTTCTCGAAGGACCCTCCGGTGTCGGTCACCGCCTTGATGGCCGCAAGCCTAGAATTGAAGCCAGCCTGAATCAGGATCGAGGCGGAGCGGTTTAGTGTTCCGGTCTCGACCGAGGCCACTGCGTAGCCAAGCCCGAAGTCGCTGAGCTGGAATCCATCGATTGTATCGCCGTTAGCATGAGCGCGAACGCGGATAGCCTCGAGCGCCCACGGAAGCCGATAGACGAGGCCGCCCTCGATGAATTGGAGCGTTTCCGACTCCTGGCCGATAGCGATTGTGGCGAGTGAATGGCCTAGCATCCAGGCGCGCAAAACGTCTCGCCAATTGTCGGGCATGGGATCGGGCGTGAAGGGGTAGAAAGCGAAGACAAGTTCGGCAATGCGCGTGATTGCCCTGATAGCCGCTTCGGCGTCGCCCTGAACAATTGCCCCATTGGCTTGGACCAAGAGGACATTAGCCTCAGGTGCAACGGCATCGAGCGCCTGGCCAGTTGTCAATCCGACTCCGGCTAGAAAATAACCTCGACGGCGCACTGAATTCGACTGACTCCAAATCAGCCGGGTGCGTGAGACAACCCCAGCCTTGAGCGCCTGCCGCGTCGATTCGTTGTAGCGTTTTAAGCGGCGATGCCAGAGAGAGGACTGCAAGATGTCGTCCAGCGCGGCTTCGATCCCATCGTCCGGGACGTCATTTTCTCCGATGAGGCTCAGGATTGCCGTATCTAGTGTCGCGATGTGTCGTTCCCAATCTGCAAGCGCACGTTCGCGATCCTCGATCTCCTCATTCGCGATTTCGGGAAAAGTCCACGCCGCCGCATTGTTGACGACATATTCCATCAGTTGATTGAGATCGCCGCCGACGCGGGCATTCATACGGGACAGCAATGCCGCAACCAACTGGACCAACCCGCTTTCCATATTGCGCGCGCCAAGATCGTTGATCAGCGCCTCCCAATTGCGTCGCTTCTTCGCGACGTCGTCGAACATGGGAAAAAGCACGATGCCTTCGACATCGACATAGGCGCGTCCCGCGCGGCCGATGACGTTCTTGAACTCCGAGATATCGATTCGCCCGCCGAAGCGATGGAGTGAATGCATGACCACAGCTGTAGCGGAGAGATTCAAACCTTGCGCCAGCGTCGGTGACGAGATGGTGACCTTCAGGACATTCTCCCGCAGCAGGCGCTCAACCTCTTTGCGATAGCCGGTCGGCAAAGCTCCGTGGTGCAATGCTACCCCGAGGCGCAGGCACTTAAGGATGGAACTGTTCGGCCCGAGCCACTCCTCTCCCAGTGCTATGGCAGTGTTGAGAAGTGTTGGCTCGGCATCAAGCAATGAACGGAGCGAGCCCCGCTCATGCAGATCGACGATCACGTCAGCGAAGGGCTCGACGCTACGACGCTCAGGACAGAAAATCAGGACCGTTTGCCTATCCTCGACGAGACGCCACGCCGTCGCGAGGCAGAGCTCGCGCTGATCGTCAGGGAAGAGACGGGTCCGTCGACGCTTCGGTGGGATCCAATGGGGAGGCGCTGCACCTGTTAGAAATCGCTGCACCCAAGGGCGCTCGTCGCCAACGCGGAGGTTCAGACGCGCAGTTGGTCTGGTCCAAACGACCTCCCCGAACCGCAACCGGGTCGGCCGCCAATCGTGCTTAATTAGGCCGCCCGGGTGATCTCGTCGGAGCCATCCAGCAAAGTCGTCGAGCTGGTCGCCATCCGGAAGAATCGCGGAAAGACAGACAATCCTTCGCGTCGATGCGTCGTCGCGACGCAGCAGACGCTGGATTTGGACTTCGTAACGAACCTCGCGCTCGTTCGGACCAATCATGTGACCTTCGTCGAATACAAGTAGGCCGACGTCGTCGAGAAGAGAGGGATCGTTCCGGAGCGCGAAATCGAGCTTCTCCGGCGTCGCCACAACGATGTCTCGCTCCCGGATCGCGTCTTCATCGAAGCCGCTTACACCGATGCTCCCGTAGAGTGCCGAGATCGTCTTGGCGAGTGGACCGAAGGTCCGCTGGAGTGTGGTCTCCGTCTGGGCCGACAAGGCCCGCAACGGCGTAACGAATACCACCCGTCTTCCGCCGGCCAGGCAGCGCAGAATGCACAGCTCTGCAATGCGTGTTTTGCCCGCGCTGGTAGGAAGCGATACGACCAAGTCATCCGATTGATCGACGGCGCGCGTAGCAGCTTCGATTTGCGATGGCCAAAGATCCACCTCCGCTCTCGGTCGCCGTTGTAAAAGTGCAATGAACAGTTCGCGAAGCCGCTGCCAATCAGCCGCTTCGCCGCCCTCGGGCTGTCGCGGCAACCGTTCGTGAAAGGTGTTCGACCAGAGATCCGAAATGAGGTGGACCGCGATGCGATACATCCACCATTGCGGTAGCATGTTCAGCTCGCTGCAGATGCCCAGCCCGGTCCGCAACCGTTCCAAGGCCAACTCGAGGAAGAAGTGCTCGCCACGTTCGATTGCCAAAAGGAACAGAGACATTGCCGCCATGAAGGCATCGACCAATGCGGTGTCGAGCCCGTCGAAGAGAAACTCGTTGCCGTCAGCCGCGTCGGCCTGCTCCAGGTTAACCCCGATGGTTTCGGTAATGCGGGCGTCGCTGCCTTCGCCTGACGCCCGATAGTCGAGCACGGTCGCACGGAAGACACGGAAGTTTCGCCGCAAAAGAAGGGCAATAACCTTTTCTATCGGCGCGAAGTTTTCATCGGCTTCGACGATCGCAAGGAGCGAGTAGGCGCGTGCCGAAAGGTGCGCGAGATGATAGCTTGCGGCCGCGATGATGAAGTGGAAGTCGCGATCAACTTCGTTGCGGTTGCCTTTGGCCATTACCGCTTCGAGTGCCGTCGCAGCTTGCTCGAAGGCGATCCGCGCACGCGCTGCATCGCCGCCGAGTTCGCGGAGGCGGAGACCGAGCCCGAGCAGGGCGTATCCGTAGGAATGTAGATCGTAGCTGAGCTGCGGGCCAAACGCCGGGGCGTCCGCGGGGAGGGCGCCGTCGCGCCAGATAATCGCGCGAGCCTGGCCCTGCGCGATCAGGCGCCCGCGAAATCCCGCAGTCGCCGCTTCTGCGATGTCAGCAGCAATTGCTTCAGGTGTTATTGCCATTGGTGATCACTCTATCATAGATCGCACCAATAAACGTAGCGTGTCCCTCCACGCGCAGGCCTACGCCCCACTGATTGATCGGTCCGGGGTAAGCTTGAAGAGCGTTGGTCAGCAGGGCATCCGGTGCGTTACCGGAAAAGGTGAACAGCAGATGTCTAACACTCTGCACCGGAATGCCGTGTTTGAGTATTGCATCATCGATCGCGTCGGCCAGCGGCAAACTTCCCATTTCTAGAAGGCGTGCCGAGATAAAAGAAAGCGCGTGGGCGGATGGCTTCCCGCCGTCCTTGTCCAGCCCAGCGCGAGCCTCGGTAAGAACCTGGGCCGTGAGCGTTGCGCGGCTCTTGGCTTCCGTTTTGAGGAAATGCAACCGTTGGGTCTGGGGGTCTTGCAGGATCCCGATGACATCGTCGCCGCGCATGGCCATGTTGCGGTGGTCTTTCCAGCGCAGGCGCTTGATAGGGGCTCGATAGCCACCACTATGTGCATCGATCCACTCGGTCGCGTAGATCTCTCCAAGATCGCCGGAGCGGATCTGCTTTGTGGTAGGTAATTTGCTCTGGATCAGCGCAGCAGCGGCGGGTTTACCGAGGCGGGCGAGCGCGCGCGCCACCTGTTCTTCCGACGCGTAGTGACCAGGAATGATCGCCGCGGTAGCCTGGATACCGACGTCGAGCGAAGCGGCCTGACCCGTTATCACCCGACGGACGTGCTGTCCGACATGTTCGTCGAGCGAGAGACACCAGTTGTTGAATTGCGCCACAATTTCCTCCGTATCCATGAGGAGGACGATTGCGACGCAATCTCTTGGCCGTATTGAGCTGTTGAACGCCCCCCAGCGATTCGGGTCAATTCTATCGATTGATCCGGCCTCGCTCAACACGTATGAGTAGTGTCGCAATATATGGGCCAGTCACGGCTGACAGATTACATAGCCGGCCGCTCCGACCTCGGCGCAGGCGGAGATGAACGAGGCAAGTAGCCAGTAGAGCTGGACGAAGTGTGCGGTCGGTCGCTTGTTATTCTTAACCTCGGCGAACGCGTCGTCCTCGACGGCTTTCTCGCTCAACGAAGATGTCACGATCGAGACCCGCCTTACCGACGGACTTTAGCTAGTCCCGTAAGTTCGGACTGAACCAGCTTCTGCGCACCCGTGAAGTCCTTGACGCGCCTGCCTAGCGGGACCCGCATCGCGGAGCCAGCGCGCCGGATTCGTCGATAGACTCTAATCGACAGTTGAGGGACCTCTGGTTAGACAACGTGATGGTGCGGGAGGCGCAGGTCACTCAGACCTCAGCCCGAGCGTCTGAGCATGTGACGGTCTGGCGGAGAGAGTGGGACTCTCATCCCCTTTACCTCAAATGCGCGAAATCCGCATGAAAACAAGGAATCTTGAAAAGCCCGGCTTCAATTTGTGACCACCACCGTGTACGATCGGGCGCGCCGATTCAGCCGTCAACGTCAGACGATTTCGAGGCGTTTCGAAGTTCGGGCGATCGAGGCAAGGAGCGACCGGGCAAAGGCGTCAGGGACCGGCGCTCCGACATGCGATAGCGTTTACCTCGGCTGCTGCAGGTCCTTTAACCACTCGCCCAGGAGGCTCGTCGACCTGAGAAATCCGGCGCAGATCGGCAGGAGCGTCAGCAAGGGAATGCCTTCGATCCGCATCAGATGCGTCCTGAAGCTGGCATCGGTAACTTTCCCGTCTTTCAGGTTGGTGCCGAAGCGCTCGTTTCGGACATCCCCTTCGTAGACGTTGAGGGCCAGATCAAGATGCGAAAGCTTCACGTCGCGTATCGCGGTCTTGTTAGGCGCGTGCGTGTCCAGATGGATGCACCGGCCGACCATCAAACCGTCGGGGGCCTCGGGAGCCGGTAACTCCTCGATCATCATGCTCACGATGTCCCCGCGTCTCTGGGCTCGGACTTCCAGCCTGCGTAGTCTCTCGACCTCATAGTCGATAAACGGCGCTGGATTCTTCGGGTCCAAAGCATCCTTTTGCAGCACGTATTCGCCGTATTCTCGCTGACCGGGATACATGTCAAACTTCATCAGAGCGTCGAAGCGACCGGGCGCAATCACCGCTTCCGTCAGCATCATCGGCGGCTTCTGCCCGTAGAAGCGATCGGGAGCGAGCCGCACGAAGAACGGTGACGTCGGATTGTTGCGCCTCAGCCACTCGACGAGCGCCGGATCGAGTTCGGTGGCGATTTTCCTGAAGCCATTCGGGACCGCCACGACCTCGCTTCCAAGCTCCTGAGCGAGGGCGGCGAAGTCGATCAATTCGCCGTCACGTACGCTGCTCCAGAGCGCCGGCGATCCGCTAAACAGGGGATCGGTGCGCCTGTATGGCGCGCACGCCGTACGCATTCTCAGCTTCAGGACGGCGCTGGCTACTTCGGCCGCGAACGCGTAACCGCCGAGTTGGACATCAGCCGGCAGGGCGACGGGAAAGAATCCGAGCTGCAGTTGCCAGTTCAGCGTGTCCCGGTCGCCGACCGTCAACATCGTGCGGCGGAAATCGACGCATTCGATGACGGTCTGGTCTCCGTTCCCGTAGCGATCGCCGAGAAGTTTCGCCGCGCAATCCGTCAGATCCACGTATTCGCCGGCGATCCGGGCGATGCGCTCGATATATTGGTCAAGGTCGATCATGGTCGAGATGTGGGATGGTCGGCGACTCGGATCAACACATCGCGCAGGAGCCCCGCCAACGGCGGGGCTCCCTTCCGGCTACGGACGTCGACCGGCGCTACGCGGCCAAAGCTGGCTGCGAGCGCACCATCGTCCCGTCGATCCATAATACGACCTTTCCGGACGCGATTAGCGGCGCCATCATGATTGCAAGTCGACGCGCCGCGTACGTGCTTCCGACCGTGAAGCGATGGCGGTAACCGTTCGCCACGGCCCGGTCCGTCAGCCCTTTCGATCCGCGAAAGCCGGCGACTTCCTGGATCTCGAACTGCGCGACCCACCGGACGCGCCGCGGACGGACTTCGTCCCGAATTTCTATACTAATCCGATGCTCGCGCGAACTGCGGACCAGAACTGACTTCAGTCGTTTTGTCGCCGGGAATTTGAGAATCTTGCTCAATCTAAGTCTCCTGAGGTTTGATAAACCCTTGGAGACACGCGGCCCCCCATAGGGGCTGCGGTTAGCCTGACTACTAGGGTCAGGTCGGGAGCCGTCACGATCGTGATCGGCCGCCAATTCGGAAAGATTGGCTCAGCACCTTGAATATAACCTCGCGGAGCCGCACTTCAAGGCCGTTCCGAACCCGGGCCAGTCCGCGCGGGAACGTGCCTGCAGAGCGACGATGGACCGCGTTCAATCGTTGAGCTCGGGAAACAGGCAACCGCGTCGATCCGATCCCGGCCGCAGACATCACGCGATTAAGTCCCTTCAGCGCGAGACGACTTGTGCTAGTCATCGCGGGACCTACACAATGACAGCCCGCCTTGATAGCCAGAACCATTGCCGACCCACAAGCCTTCATCAGCGCCAATACCCGGCTGCGGTCGGTGCCGCTGGTGCCAGAAATCGCGGTCTTCCTCGCCGATGAATCATTGCCGATCTGGCAGCAGACCGAGAACGAGATGAACGAGGCCGGCCTTCCCCCGCCCTTCTGGGCCTTTGCCTGGGCGGGCGGCCAAGCGCTGGCTCGCTACGTGCTCGATCATCCCGATACCGTGCGGGACCGGCATGTGCTCGACATCGCTTCTGGCTCCGGACTCGTCGGCATCGCGGCGATGAAGGCAGGCGCGGTCGGGGTGAGTGTCTGATATCGACACCTTCGCGATCGTGGCGGCCGAACTCAATGCGGAGGTCAACCAGGTCCACCTCACTTCGTGCGGCAAGGACGTGTTCGACACTCAGCCAAACGACCGATGGCAGACCATCCTCGCGGGCGACATTTTTTATGAGCGGGACACCGCGACGCGTGCCTTTGCATTTCTGGCAGACCATGCGCGCGCTGGCGCGACCATCTTGATCGGCGACCCCGGGCGCTCTTTCCTGCCGAAGGCAAAACTTGTTCGACTCGCCGACTACCGCGTACCGGTGACCCGCGACCTAGAAGACGCCGAAATCAAGCATACGGCGGTTTGGACAATCTCGCCGGGTTCTCTGTAAATTGCGTTGCGCGCCGTCAGTCGTGGTCTCGACGAAGTCAGGCGCGCAATAGCGCAATCACAGCTAGGTCGATGGCCGCCTCGGAGTTTCCCCGCTCGAAGGCGGCTTGGAGGTAAGGCCGGGCGCCGGACGGGTCGTCCAGATCCCACAGCAGAAAGCGTCCGACGACATGCAGCGCCGCAGCATCGAAGCGGGACGCCGAAGCCAGAATCTGCTCGTCGATCGGCGCATGGCGCACGAATCCCATTTCCGTGATGGATTGCGAGAACCGCCTGTAGGCGACCTTTATGCCCCCCGCGGTTCATGCTCCAGCTCGAGTGCGAGCGTGCTGCGCGCCGGGTCCGCCTCGATCATGGAGACGATCGCGTCGGCGCACTGATCGAGCTTGCCGCTCTCCGCCGTGTCGGGATCAGCCCCCTCGGGTCGAAGCGCACGATCAGGGATAGGTGCGTAGCCGGGTGATCGTCTCAGGCAGCGATGCCATGAGCAGCACTACGCAGACGCACAGCAGCACGATATCCTTGAATAAGAACTCGCCTGCCAGATTCCAGGCCATCGGGTCCGTCGAAATGCTCCATTTGACGACGCCGGGAGTCGTGAAGAAGAACGACCAGGTCACCATGAAAGTAATGACCCCCATGAGGGACCCCAATGCCGACATCAAAGGACTGAATGCGCCGACAGCCAGCAAGATTGCGATGATGAATTCCGTCACGCCAAGGAAATAAGCTTCCCCCCTGAAACCGAACAGCGATAGCCAGGAAACGAACGGACTATGGCTTATGAACTGCTCTATGCCCTGAGCCGACTGCAAGGTGAACTTCTGCATGCCGAAGGATACAAAAATCACGACCATGACCCACCGCAGAATCGCCAAAAGTCGATAGGAGCCTGCTCCGGTTTCTGCAATATTGAAGGTTTTCGTCAGCTCTCGCATCCTGTCGCTCCATTGTGGTCGATGCTGGCTGTACGGGGGCGTGCGTTCGATCGTTACGGACGCTGCGAGCCTTTCGGTTCACGATCCCGTGCACCGTTCAATCGCACCAAGTGAACGTTTGCTGTCCGGATTCGCTCGATCCTAATCGGGTATCTCCAGTAGCCTCGCGGCCTTTTTGTATATTTGGGTGAGATCGTCGAGCATGTGGAGGACCCCCCTGAATTGGGCAAAGGAGTAGTCCGGCCTTAGATCGCTGATGCGTCGACGCTCTGCGCGGGCTTCGTCCAGCCGTCCGGCCGCCGCGAGCGTCAGCGCCGATACCGCGTGCGCATGCACATGATCGCCGGCATTCAGCCCGACGAGCTTGGCGCATTCTCCGGCCTCTTGCACTTTGCCGAGACGGAGCAACGCGAACGTCCGCACCCTATAGGTTCCGAACATCATGGGATCGAACGGGCTGAGGCGGGCAGCGATATCGGCGGCAGCTATCGCGGTCTCGGGGGGACCGGTCTGGCATTGCACGAATGCGAGAGAGTAGTGAGCGAACGCGTAGTTGGGACTCAAATCGACCGATCGATTGAGACCGTCGACGGCTCCCACGTGGGCATACGCCAGCCACTTCGCACGCCCCACCGCGCAATGCGCCGCCGGGTCGCTGGGATCCGCCAAGAGGGCCTGCTCGGCGGTCTCCAACGCCAAAGCGATCTCGCGTCTCGATTCCCGCACGTTCAGATGAAAGGCGTTGTGAAAATGCGTGAACGACAGTCCCGCATAGCTCCGCGAAAACGTCGGATCGCGCGCGATCGCCATGCTGAAGAAGTGCTGGGCCTCGAGGTTACCATCGCTTGTGAAACGAGACATGCTAGTTAGCCCTCTATGGTACGCCTGCCACGCATCGAGCGAAGCTGGCGGTGTGAGCAGCGCACGGTTTCGTTCGATAATATGGATCTCTGCATCGAGGCCCGTTATAATGCGCGCCGCGAGCACGGGAGGCACAGCGTAGGAATCGCCGGCATCGCACCTGAACTCGTCGACCCAGAAAATGCGATCGCTTGTGGGGTCGATCAACTCCACCGAAACAATGTAGCATTTCCCGTCTCGTCGCAAATGGCCGGTCGCCACGTATTGCGCATTCACCAGGGCGGCTGCCGTTCCTGGAGGCAAGCTGCGCAACGAAAAGGCCGTCCCCCGGGCAATAACGCTGAAGCTTCGCAGTTTCGCTAAACCGAAGATGATGTCGCAGGTGATGCTGTGGGCGTCCGCCATGCCTTCCGGCGCCGCCGTGAAAGGCAGCAAAAGCAGAGTGGATTTTCCCATGTGCCTCGTTGGTGGCCTCGGGGGAGCGTCGAAACGCGCGTTTTCGATCAAGCTCGCGACGGCAGGCCTCGAGCGGCCCCGCCGCGCTGCCGCGAACGCGGTCTCGAGCGGCCCCGGATCGATGGCTTCAGCGCGAAAACGCGCCAAGGACAACTCGATGTGGTGCTGAGCCTCCGTATCAAGGCCGCGACGGAGCAGCGCGCGAACAAGTTCGAGGTGGACCGCTTCGTCGAACGGCGCCAAATCGATGCATTCTCGCAAGAATTCGATACGTTCCTCGCTCTCCGGCGGCAGCACCGAAGTGAGGCGTTCGAGAAGCTGCTGGCGCATTTGCCGGAAACGGTGCCGCTGGCCGCCAAGCCAGTTCTCGATCGAAGGAGCGCCATCGACCGCGAGACCTTCGAGAAACTCGCCCTTGAACAACGTCAACAGCGACCGAAGCTCTCCGGGCGACCCGTTCGCCAAGGCCTTCTGCATCCTTTGGGCGACGGACTGGGCATCGACCTCGAGCGAACCTGCGTCGATCCATACCTGCTTGCGGTCGGCGACGATCCGCCTCTCGGTCGGCCTGTCCATGAGGGAGCGCAGCTTGGAAAGACACCAGCGCAGTTCGCCCCGTGGATCGTCCGCGACATCCCAAAACAACTCGCATAGCTTCTCGCGGGTGATCGGGCGCGGCGACATTGCCAGATACGCAAGAAGAGCCCGGACTTTACGCGAGGGCGGCTGATTCAAGGGGACATCGTCGCGGATGACCTGGAGCGGTCCCAGCAACTGCACGCGATCCGTCGACTGATGAGCCATTTCCACGGTCACTCCAACGCTCGCTCCAACGAGGACCGCTTACACAGCGGGGAGTAGGACACCTTCTGGCTACCGTGCGCTTAACACATCGAAGCCGTGCCATGAAGAAGGAAGTTGAACGTGATCAATCACATGTCTCGCCCGCCGCTGGCCGGTGCTCGGACAAGTCGGGCGCTGGCCTGCCAAGACCAATACGCCCAGGACGTGGTGGGATGGTGAATAGGGAGATAGCCACTCCTGAGAGAATGAACGCCTTTTCCGACGGCGTATTCGCCGTGATCATCACGGTTCTGGTGCTGGAACTCCATCCTCCGAGGGAGGCCAGCTTAGCAGCGTTCCTGGAACTTTGGCCGACCGCGATCAGCTACGTCATCAGCTACCTGTTCATCGCGATCGTTTGGGTGAATCACCATCACCTTTTGAGATTTCCCGATGCTGCGACGCAACGTTTGATATGGGGAAACTTTGCGCATCTGTTCGCCGTCTCGTTGATCCCATTCGCCACTGCATGGGTCGCGACCACTCGACTGAGCGCCGCCGCCGTAGCTTTCTATGCCGGTGATTTCTTCTTGGTCAACGCGACGTATCTGCTGCTGTGCCTTGAGGCCGTCGACCGATCCGCACCCCACAAAGTAGAGCGGAAAGTCCGATCGATGATGCGCATGCGCTCGCTTGCGACGCTGGCGGTGTTCGCCGCCGCAGGAATCGTAGCGCTTCGCTATCCGATCGTCGGCTTGGCGCTGATCTGTCTTTGCCTGTTCGTTTATCTCAGTCCAGCCCGGATGATAGGAGCGTCTGATGAATCCGGTTAGATACAAGACGGTCGAAGTTAGCGGCATCACCATCTTCTATCGCGAAGCGCGAAATCCCGGCGCCCCGAAGCTGCTCCTCTTGCACGGCTTTCCGACAGCCAGCCATATGTTCCGCGATCTGATTCCGCTGCTCGCCGAAAGATTTGACGTGATCGCGCCAGATCTTCCCGGCTTCGGTCAATCCGAAATGCCGGTGCGGGAGAAGTTTCTCTACACGTTCGAGAACATCGCTCGGGTGATCGAGCGTTTTACGGAGATCGTCGAGTACGACCGCTTCGCTCTCTACGTCTTCGATTACGGTGCGCCGACCGGCTTCCGGATGGCAGTCCGGCGCCCGGAACGCATCACCGCGATCGTCTCGCAAAACGGCAATGCCTACGAAGAGGGCCTCAGTGACGGGTGGGCTCCGATCAGGGCGTACTGGGAGAACGCGTCGCAAGCGAACCGGGAAGCGCTGCGCGCCTTTCTCACGCCCGAAACGACCGCCTGGCAATATACCAAAGGCGTTCCCGATCCCTCGATCGTGTCGCCGGACGGCCAGAATCTCGACAATTTTTACTTGGCACGTGCCGGAGCGGACGAAATTCAGCTCGACCTTCTCGGCGACTACAAGACCAATATTGCGCTGTACCCCTCGTTCCAACGATATTTCCGGACCCATAAGCCGCCATTCCTGGCGGTGTGGGGGAAGAACGATCCGTTTTTCCTTGCGGCCGGTGCCGAAGCATTCAAGCGAGACATTCCGGCGGCAACGGTTCGGTTCTTCGACACCGGCCACTTCGCGCTGGAGACGAACTGCGCCGAAATCGCCCAGGCCATCAACGAATCCTTGGGTGATCCTGGGGGACAGCAAAAGATCTCTCAGCCCCTCGAGCATTAGGAGAGCCCCATGGGATTATCCTGGCAACAAGGTCCGCTATCAACCGGCGCTGTCGGGCGCTTCATCGTGCCCGAGCGCTTGCCGAAGCGATTGCTTTACGTCGAACGGCTGCGGCGGCGGATGCGGGTGCGTTTCGGGGGCGCCTGGGTCGCCGACAGCGAAAACGTTCTGCTCCTGTTCGAGCCGGCCCGTTATCCGGTCGCTTACTTCCCTGAGGCCGATATCGCGCCGGGCGTCTTGGAGCGCGCCGAGCAGGTCACCCAGCATGCCGATCTCGGAGCTACCTCTTGGTACAGCGTCCGCGCCGACGACGAACACGTAGCGGCGCGCGGGGCGTGGCAGCACACCGATCTTCCGGCCCACGCCAGCGATCTGCAGGGGCGCATTGCCTTCGCCTGGCGCGCGATGGATGCGTTCTATGAGGAGGACGAGCGGATCGTCGGACACGCCGCCGATCCCTACCACCGTATCGACATTCGCCAGGCTTCCCGCAATCTTGTGGTTCACGACGGCGACCGACTGGTCGCCGAGACCAGGCGGCCGCTTGTGCTCTATGAGTCGGGTTTCGCGCCGCGCTGGTACGTTCCGCGCGAAGACGTCGCCGAAGAGGCGCTTGCGCCGGTGAAGCTGCAGACCTTCTGCCCCTACAAGGGGCTGTGCAGCTACTTTTCCATCGGCGAGGCGCGTCAGGCGGCGTGGTCGTATCCGGACCCCTATCCCGAGGTGCGCCGCATCTCCAACATGGTCTCGTTCGAGGCTGACATCGTCACGGTCCGGTTGGACGGCGTTCAGCTTCGACTTGAGCCGGGGCAGTCGGTGGTGCCGCACGGTCCCGACCGAAACCTCGATGTCGAAGAGTTCGCCCGCGCATGACCTCGGCTGGCCAGGCCAAACCATCTGAAGCGGAGCTGGGCATGGCGCGACTGCTTTCGGTGAATGTCGGACTGCCGCGCGACATCGCGTGGAAGAGCCGCACGGTGCATACCGGCATCTGGAAGGAGCCGGTGCCTGGCCGCTGCAAGGTCGGCCGTCTCAACCTCGCCGGCGACGGCCAGGGCGACCTCGCCGGTCATGGCGGGGAGATGCGCGCCGTGCTCGTCTACCAGATAGAGTCCTACCGCCATTGGCAGGACAAGCTGCAGCGCGCCGACTTCGTCCACGGCCAGTTCGGCGAGAATTTCACCATCGAGGGCCTGCCTGACGATGCCGTGTGCATCGGCGACCGCTACCGCATCGGCAACGCCTTGTTCGAGGTGACGCAGCCGCGCGTGACCTGTTACCGCGTGGGCATCCGGCTCGGCGAGCCGCGCATGCCGGCCCTGCTGACGTCGAGCGGGCGGCCGGGCTTCTACTTCCGCGTCCTCGCGGAGGGCGAGGTCGGCGCCGGCGACGCGATCGTCAAGGTCGGCGAGGCGGACGAGCGCATGACCGTCGCCGAGATCAACGCCCTGCTCTATTCGTCTGAGCATCCGCGCGAGCGCCTTGAGCGCGCCTTGCGGATCGGAGCGCTTTCGCCAGGATGGCGCTGGTCGTTCGAAGCCGTACTCAAAAGCCAGGCAGCCGGCCACGCAAGCGGCAATGCGGGGCTCGCGCCTGCATCCGCCGCGCATCTGGTTGCGCCGGGATTTCGCCCGCTCGCGATCACCGCGATCGAACGGGAATCCGCCGATGTGCTCTCGTTGACGATGCGCGATCCGGACGGCAGGAAGCTGCTCCCGGCCCTGCCTGGCCAGTATGTCGTGCTGCGGCTCCGGATGTCCGGAGACCGTCCTCCGCTGCTGCGCAGCTACTCGCTGTCTGGCCCTCCGTCGACGGAACAATGTCGCATCAGCGTCAAGATCGAGCCGGACGGGGCCGCCGGCGCCTATATCCGCGACCATGTCCGAACCGGCGCAGTCATCGACGTCAGCTCGCCACGCGGCAGCTTCATCCTGCAATCCGGCGAACGACCCGTGGTGCTGCTCAGCGCCGGAATCGGCGCGACGCCGGTGCTGGCGATGCTGTCGGCGCTGGCGGAGGCGCGGTCGCCGCGGCCGATCCTGTGGCTGCATGCCGCGCGCGACCGACAGCATCATCCCTTCGCCGCCGAAGTTCAGCGCCTGATACGCGCGCTTCCCCAAGGCCGCCTCTATGTCTGCTACAGCCGCCCCGGCGCGCAAGACAGACTGGGCTATGACTTTGATGCCGCCGGGCATCTGTCGCGATCAATATTCGATGCGATCGAGATGCCGCGCGACGCGGACGTCTATCTCTGCGGGCCCAATCGCTTCATGACCGACATGAAGGCGGCGCTCGCCGCCTATGGCGTGGCGCCGGAGCGGCAGCATCTCGAGATTTTCAACGGTGGCGAGGCGCTCAATCCCGGCATCGTCGGCGCCAACCCGCGCGCACCACATCCGCCGACCGACGATGCCGCAACCGGTCCGCTGGTCTCGTTCGCACGCAGCGGCGTTGCCGCGCACTGGAACGCTTCGACCTATCGAAACATCCTGGAGCTCGCCGAGGCATGCGACGTGCCGGTGCGCTGGTCGTGCCGGACCGGCATTTGCCACAACTGCGAGAGTGGCCTGATATCGGGCGCGGCCGACTATGAACCGCAGCCCCTCGACATGCCGCCGGAAGGCAACGTGCTGATCTGTTGCTCGCAGCCGACGAACGATGTCGTCATCGATCTTTGAAACCATGGATGCACGCGCAATGAAGGCAACAAACACAGCGATCAAATTTTCGGTCGAGGTAGTCGTACTTCCGGTGAGCGATGTAGATCGTGCGCTTCGGTTCTACGTTAACCAGGTAGGCTTCGCTCTTGACGTGGATTATGCGCCGACCGACGCGTTCCGCGTGGTGCAGCTCACACCTCCGGGCTCCGGCTGTTCGATTCAGATCGGCAAAGGAATCACCGCCGCTCCTCCGGGATCCGTGCAGAACATCTATCTCGTCGTGAACGACGTCGAGGTCGCACGCAACCTACTGAGCGAGCGGGGCGTGGCCGTCGGCGACATCAGACACAAGTCCCCAATCGATGCATGGGACGGCAGTTTCGCGCCCGGACTCGATGCGGCTCGGAAGGATTACGCGAGCTTCTGCGAATTCTTCGACCCGGACGGCAATCATTGGCTTCTCCAGGAACGCGGTTACCGCAGCCCATAATTGACCCTTGAAGCACTGGCCTTTCCCGCGTCCCGCCGCGAAGCTTATGCAAGGATGGCTTGCCCGGACATCGCTGGGTTCTGGGTCTCAGATCCATTATGACTTCAGGTTCACTATGCCGGTTGGAATCAAGCTGGTCGTATTCGCCGGAACAGACCTGTGCCAGGATCACGCGCAAACCCGATTACTGCGATGAAGTGAGAAAAACTGGTGTATGCCACATCGAGGCCGTTAGTCTCGTTGAAATCCGTCCAGAACGCGTGCGTACTGCGCCCCGTATCCGCGACGACGGATTCGTCCGCCGCAGCGTTCCGCGGCTGGCGGACGCCCAAGGCGGAGCTTGGCTGACCATGGACGCGCTGTCGGCCGAGCTGGGCCGCCGGAAGCACGGCGGTCTACAAGGATGCCGTAACCGGCAGGATGGTGACGGCGCTGCTGCGGGTGTTTGCTTCGGCAATCGAAGATCTCGCCGATCGCGAGCTGACCAGCGCGCCCAGGGGCCGGCCGCCGCAATGCTGCCGCGCAAGCCTTACTACCGTGAATCCTCGGCCAAGGCCGTTCTGATCGCCATCCGCGAGCGCGCAGCGCCCGCCGCCGGCGAGGGCCGCGTCAAGCTCATCACCGCGGTCGGCAAGCTGGGCGGAGTGGCGCCCTGGGCCGCCATCGTCGAAGGCATCGTGACCGGCGCCTTGCAGATCCGAACCGATCGGCGGCGACTGCCGCCACCTTTCCTCGAGCGAGAGATCGTGAGCCTGCAGCATCAGGCGGTGCGGGCGATTGAGCGCCGCTTCTGGCGGAAGTAGCGCGTGATCTCGGGAAGCTTCATCGCGTTCAGGACCCGGTCGGCGGCGACGCCGCCCTTCCGGCCATCTCGACGCCCCAGTGCATGTGGTCGAGCTCGCAGACGGAGTACGCGTCCGCATTAGGAACGTCACGGACCTCAGTGCGATTGACAGTTATGGCTTCGAAGATCCTCTACGAAAGTGCCAACGGCGATGTCTGGCGGATGGTCATGGATCCCGACTCGGGCGTCCCGATGGTGGAGCATAAGCCGAACGCCGACTCCGGTGGTCGAACTTCGATGGTGGATATCGGACAATTCCTCCGCACTGGAGCGCACGGTCCAGAACACCAGGCTCTGCTTCGCCTGATCGGGTCCCTGTTGAACGATTAGCAGGGACTGTTCGACGCCCTCAAGGAAGGATCAGTTGGCCAGCAAAGGACGGGTCGCCGCGAGTCGGGCATGTTCTTTTTCTTTTCAAATCGTTTGGGTTGTCTCGGTTCTCCGCTGGTTCAGCCCTTCACCATCGTCTTGCTTTTCATGTTCGGAATGCTGCGGTTCTGAGATCGAGCAGGAGCGCATATCGAGGTCCTTGCTGCTCCGATGAAGGATTCGCTCTCAGCCAAAAAATTGGCTCCTGGAACCGTTCAGCAATTGGCGAGGCGCGCTTTCGATCGGTCTCGCCATATAAGATTTCTTTCCGCAAAATTGCACGGGGGCGGGGCCGCGAATGGCGCGTCACGGGAACGTGCGGCAGGTCTCCACGTTGCCCGGGAACGGAAGGCGCTTCCCGCCTTACCAAACATACGTCCCGGAGGATAAACGCCATGAAACGAACCGTACCTATCATTGCGACTACCCTCGTCATCGCGACTTCCACCGCCTTCGCTCAAACGACCAAGCCGGACGTTTCCGCAGCGCCGAGCGCGCAAAATTCGGGCACGGGGATCGCCGGCCAGCCGGGCAACAAGAACGGACCCGCCGCCAAACCCGGCGATACGGTCGGGTCAGCGACCGGGACCAATCCCACCGTCCAGCAGCAGGATACGTCGAACGTAAAAGGGCTACCCGGCAACAAAAGCGGCCCTGCCGTCAAGCAGCCGGACCGCAAATGAGGCTTTAGCAACGTGGAGACAGCCTTCGGTGTTGGCTGTCTCCCCCACCGGGGCACGGCAATAAGGGGCAAGCGTAACCAATCAGGGCTTTTTCTCGTCCTTGGCTTGTTTCGGAATCAATCGGCCCTCACTCACCTCATGCGTGACGGCGGCGTTCGGCTTTCCGTCTTGCGATCGAGCAGACCAGTCTTCCGATTCAGAACGCCAGAAATCGCGGTGAGCCGGGTCTGCGCCGGCCTGCTCCCGGCAGATGGATGCGATTGCTGAACAGGCTTCGTTGTATCCCATCCCGGATCGCAGCGCGCCTTCACTGGCGTTGATCGTCAGGAAGTAGATTGGACCACCGTCGCGGTGCACCTCGAGCTGCCAACTATCAGCGGGCTGTAGGTTGCTTTCGATATCCCGAGCGAACCTCTTGGCCTCGTTCCACGCCACCGCATCGTCGGTCAAATCGACGCCGCCGTCATCCTGGTACGGTCGCGTGCCCCGGACATGAAAGAAATAGCGTGGCATCGAAGGATGCGAACGCAGGGAGACCGGAACCGTTCCTAAAGCGGTCTGCTCTGGAGGTAGGCGGGTTCAAACTCGGCGATGCGCTTCAGCTCCGCGAAATCCATAAGCGTCACTGTCCGGCTTTCCCAGGAGAGCAGGCGGCGTCTTCGGAGTTCCTGCAGAGTCCTGTTGACGTGCACCACTGAAAAGCCGGATGCGTTCGCGAGGTCCTGTTGGGTGAGCGGAAGGTGGAAACTATCGTCTTTGACCAGACCGACGGCGTCCAGACGAGAGGCGAGCTCGCAGATGAGGTGGGAGATGGAGGCGAGTGCATCCCGCGCCGCGATATTGCAGATCCATTCACGCAGGATCGTCGTTTCGATAATCGTCTCGCGCCAGAAGATGCCGGCCAGGTTCGGGGAGGCGGAGATCACGCGCTTCAGCTCCGAATGGGAGATCAAGCCGACCCTCGCAGGCCCGATGCTGATGATGCCGCGGTCGAGAACGGGAGCGTAGACGGCCTGCAGATCAGGAAAATCGCCGGGGACGTGAAACGCGATTATCTGCTCCCGATCCGAAGCGATCTTGTAGCTGGCGAGAAAGCCGTCGTGGACGATCGCGCACTGCGTGGCGATCTCGCCTTCGCGGGATAGCGGTTCACGGTGATCGAGCGTGCGCTCCGTGACGCGAAGCGATCTCAGGCGGTCGCGGTCGCTACGCGACAGACCGACGGCGTCGTTGACGCGCGTGCTGAATAGTCCGGCAGGCATGACCGCCTCCGTGCACCAAAGGAATAGCGGAAAAATAGCGATATCGTCTCTGGCAGCCAGGCGCCTTTGCCATGGCTCCGTTCAAATCTCCGCGGGCGGGAGAGGCATGGTGAATGTAAACCGAGTCTCGTCTGCCGTCGAATAGACAGTTAGTTCGCCGTCGTGGGCCTTGGCGATCTGGGACGCAATATAGAGACCCAGTCCAAGCCCTTGGCGGCTGGCGTGGGCGTTTCCCCGGAAAAAAGGCTCGAACAGCTTGTCCATTGCGGCTGCTGGGATCGGCTGGCCGGCGTTGGAGACCTGGAGTTCGAAGGATTCATCTAGCGTCTCTCCCCGGACGATCACGGGCTTGGTCGGAGACCCATGAGTCAAGGCGTTTCCCAGGAGATTGGAGAGCATCTGGCCAAGCCGCTGGCTATCGCAATTCACGGGACGGTCGATCTTGAACTTGGCCTCGATGACACGGCCCGGTGAGGCCAGTCTGAGTTCGTCGACTACGCCCATGAGAACAGGCTCCAATGGCTTTCCGAAGTCCCGGTTTAGTCCGATCCCCCCGCCCAGCCGGCCGCGCGCCAGATCGAGTACGTTATCGATCAGCCCTGCCATCCGCATGACCGTGGTCTGCATCATGGCGATGATCTGGTGCTCCTTCTCGCTCTGCACCGTTCGGTCGAGGATCCGTGCACCCGCGCTCAGCGAAGCTAGAGGGTTGCGCAGGTCGTGACCGAGCACCGCGATGAACTGTTCGCGCAGCTCGGACGACTCATGCTCGCGCTGCAGGTTGACTTCGGCCGACCTCTCGCCCGTTTGAGCCAGCTCACGGGCACGGAGAAGCTCTTGTTCGTAGCGGCGGCGGTCGGTGGCCCTGATCAGCGCGAGATGGATGGACAGCGGCTTGCCAACGTCATCTCGCCGCTCGCTTGCGTTGGCGATTATCTGCAGCGGCTGCCCATCGGCCTTGATCACGTCGATGGCAAATTCCTCGAACGAGCCCTGCATCCGCAGGAGAGGCGCGATGTGCGTTTCGTAGTAGATGCGCCCCGCCATGGTCAGAAACTCGCTGAAGCGCTTTCCAATCATCTGGTCGGGGGCATGGCCGCTCCACCGGAGGAAAGTCCGGTTCACATATTCGATCCGACCGCCGGGCGACAGCGAGACGTACCCGCACGGGGCGTCATCGACCATGTCCCGGAAATCGAGCAGAACGTTGCTCACGCGATCACACGAAGGTTCGCATCGCGGACACGACTTCGTCCGGAGCGCTCAGATTGGGGCAATGCCCGGTAGCCTGCAGCACGATCATCCGGCTTTTCGGGATGGTGCGGTTGACGAAGTCGCCGACCTCCTGGCCGGCGATGATGTCCTCGCTGCACTGGAGGACGAGCGTCGGCACGGCGACGCGGGCAAGGTCCTCCCGATTGTCCGAGGTGAAGGTGACACGGGCAAAAGCCTTGGCGATCTCAGGATCCGTCCGGCAGAAGCTGTTGGTCAGCTCTTGGCCAAGCTCTGGCCGGTCAGGATTGCCCATGATCATGGGGGCCATCTGGGCCGACCAGCCCATGTGGTTGGCTTCCAGAAATTGCAAGAGCTCTTCGATCTGCTCCGCACTGAAGCCCCCTTTGTAGCCTTTCTCGTCGGTGTACCGGGCGGAGGGACCGATCAGCACCAGCTTACCGAACATGCCGGGCGCCTTCTCGGCGGCGAGCACGCCGATCATGCTGCTGACCGAATGGCCGACGAATACGGCGTCCTGCAGGTTCAGTTCGCGGCCGATCTCCACGACATCGTCAGCGTAGCCGGCAAGGCTCGAATACTTGGCTTGGTCGTACGCGCGAAGGTCGGAGCCGCCGGCACCGACGTGATCGAAGAGGATGGTCCGGAAGTCGTGCTCGAAAGCGGGAGCCACGAACCGCCACATATTCTGATCGCAGCCGAAGCCGTGGGCGAACATCATCGCCCTCTCACCGGCGCCGCGCACGTGGACGTTATTCCGCTCGATCGCTCCTGGCATCGACAGTCCTTTTCCTTCAGCCCGCGGCTGCACTGTAGCTGACGTCGCCTTGCCATTGCGAGTGCCCCAGCAGGAATTGCTCATCCGGGCGCCATCGTATGTTCGACCGCCGTCCGTCCCTTGGCGGCCATTGCCCATACAGCCCGTTCCGCAAGGCCGGGCTTTAATCGCAGGGGAGTGGCTCAGTGATGGGCTACGATCGCCGCCAGACCGAAGGCGCACACGCACGCGGTGGCCAGCGACCAGAGGGCGATGGCGATCTGTCTAGGCATGCCAAGCCGGCATGCCATGGCTTCCCGAGCAAGCGGAGCGGCTCGTCCGCGAGGCGATCATCGAGGGAAATAGTCTTGTCTGAACGGCGGCTTCTGCATGACCACGACCTACACTCTGTTGGACCAATGCTTGGGATTTCCGGCGGATCGCCGTCGAACGCAGCCGCTTCCCAACCCGAGCAACCGTTGCCCGGATCGGCTTCAGATGGTGTCCGACCGATCTGCGCCCTAGCCCGTAATCCGGAGGTCAGGCGGACTGCTGGGTCGCCTCCGCCAGCGCGGCCTTCGCCACTTCGGTGAGTCCGGCAAGGGTTCTGTTTCCGGCGAGCGCGCTGTCGAGTAGTCTTTCCGCGATGAGCTTTCTTAACTGGTGATCGCCCCCATGCGGCATGGATCGACACACGTCCTCGAGCACGACGTCCAGGTTGGCCATGGTGCGGTCGTCCAGATGGGTCATGGATACCTCCTTGCCGCGGGCGGATCATTGTCGCCGGTTTTGAAGGGCAGCTCGTTTTCCGAGCCGCTCCGACCCTCCAACCGGAGCGCCATTTCGGCCTGTCGAACCTTCTTCATCAGCTCTTCCCGGGCCGGTCCCGGAGGAAGACACGAAGCCCGTTCGCGTGCTTCTTCCGCAAAGGCGAAGAGACGCTCCGCGAGGGAGACCGTCTGCTTGAAACGGCGCCGGTTCTGCATGTAATTGCTCCTCCTTAAACGCAATATCGCTGTGGCGCGATTTCAACGAAGAAGCGCAACGCGAGGCAATTGTTCCATTCCGGGAACTCTTTTTAAGAGTAGCGCTCAGACCTCCGCGCAAGGATTCGAAAGCGCTGCCGGTATTGGAACTCGCGCCAATCTCAAGTGTTTCATCGAGCCGAGGTCGGCCTCAATCACCCAAACAATTCAGACAAAGCGGCGAGCGCCGGGTCAATTGACGGCATCCGGCTCGCTTGAAAAACCAAGGGTTATTATGGCGCAACTCAGTGAAGGGGATGCTGCCGCCGGAATAGCGGCCTGGCAGTGGCGGCAGATCGTCGACGGCGCCACTGACACAGCTATCATCACGACGGATCATCGCGGGGCGGTGACGAGTTGGAACAAGGGGGCTTCGAGTATTCTCGGTTGGGAAGAGGCTGAGATGCTCGGGAAATCCTTGAGCCGCATCTTCTCCGACGAGGACCAACACGCCCAGCTCTCCCGCGAGATCGACGACGCGATTTCGGTCGGCAAGGGTGGCGGCGAGGAAGGGTGGCGTATTCGCAAGGATGGCAGCCGTTTCTGGGCTGTGGGAGAGCTGAGCCCGATCCGGGACGGGTCGAAGGTCGTCGGTTTCATCAAGATCCTGCGCGACAGAACGGCGCAGCGGGACGCCGAAGAAATCATAAGGGAAGAGCGTCACGCGCTCGAAGTCCTCAATCGGGCCGGCTCGGAGCTGGCTTTGCAGACCGACCTCCAGAAGCTTGTGCAGATTGTGACCGACGCGGGGGTGGAGCTCTCCGGCGCGGAATTCGGCGCGTTCTTCTACAATCTCATCGATAGCGCGGGCGAGAGCTACACGCTCTACACGCTCTCGGGTGCCCCTCTCGAAGCTTTCTCGAAATTCCCGATGCCTCGGAACACGGATGTGTTCGGACCGACATTCAGGGGCGAGGGAATCGTTCGTTCGGACGACAGTTACCAAGGACCCCCGCTACGGCAAGAATGCGCCGCGCAAGGGCATGCCGGACGGGCATCTGCCCGTCCGGAGCTATCTCGCTGTGTCGGTAATTTCCCGCACGGGGGAGGTTCTTGGCGGTTTGTTCTTCGGTCATGCAAAGACGGGCGTGTTCACCGAAAGATCCGAGCGAGGTCTGTCGGGCCTCGCTGCGGAGGCCGCCGTGGCGATAGACAACGTCCGCCTGTCCCAGGCCATGCAGCGCGAAATCGAGGAGCGCAAGCGCGCGCAGGAAGCCCTCGTCGAACTGAATGCCACGCTCGAGAAACAGGTCACCGAGCGGACCGATCAATTGCGCAAGAACGAGGAGGCTCTTCGCCAGTCCCAGAAGATGGAAGCAGTCGGTCAATTGACGGGCGGGGTCGCGCACGATTTCAACAATCTGCTTCAGGTCATTATCGGCAACCTCGATACGCTTCAGCGCAATCTTCCCGCCGACTCGGGTCGGCTATTGCGCGCCGCCAAACATGCGATGAACGGGGCGCAGCGCGCGGCCGCTTTGACGCAACGACTTCTTGCGTTCTCCCGTCGGCAGCCGCTCGATCCGAAACCGCTCGACGTGAATGCGCTGGTCAACGGTCTGTCGGAGATGGTGCATCGGACCTTGAGCGAGACGATTTCGGTGGAGACCGTGCTGGGCGCGGGAGTTTGGCGCGTCGAGGTCGACCCTGCCGAACTCGAAGCGGCGATCGTCAACCTGGCCGTCAATGCCCGCGATGCCATGCCGAACGGTGGCCGCCTGACCATAGAGACCAGCAATGCGCACATCGATGAAGCGTACGTCGCCGCGCACAGGGAAGTCGTGGCCGGCCAGTACGTGGCCATCGCAGTGACGGATACGGGCATCGGCATGGACGCCAAGACCATCGCCCAGGCTTTCGAACCCTTCTATACGACGAAGGAGGTGGGCAAGGGAACCGGCCTCGGCCTCAGCCAAGTTTATGGTTTCGTCAAGCAATCCGGGGGTCACGTCAAGATCTACTCCGAAGTCGGACAGGGCACCACCGTGAAGCTCTATCTGCCGCGGATTGTTGCCGAAGGAATGAGTGAAGAGGAGTCTGGATCGCTTCCCAGTCCGGAAGCAGCCCAGGAGGAAACCATCCTTGTGCTGGAGGATGATGAGGACGTGAGGGCGTACTCGGTCGATAGCCTGCGTGAGTTGGGCTATCGCGTCATCGAGGCGTATGACGGTCCGGCGGCTTTGCGCCTGCTCGAGCGACAGCCTCGGGTCGATCTGCTCTTCACCGACGTCGTCCTACCAGGCGGCCTCACCGGCGCGCAGGTTGCAGCTCAAGCGAAGACTGTTCGTCCCAACTTGAAGGTGCTGTTCACGACGGGATACGCGCGTAATGCCATCATTCACCACGGTCGGCTGGACAAGGGCGTGCAGTTGATCGTCAAACCATTCAGCTTTAGCGAACTGGCTGCGAAGATCCGCGATGTGCTCGACGCAAAGGCCGACTAATCAGCTAAGCGGAGCGCTTGTCTGTTTGACGCGTCCGCTGGCGCACTGCGAATATCGGCGCGGCTAGATTAGCTTGAACGGGTTAAGAGGTGCTACGTGGACGTGCTCACCATCAGCGTCGGTGACCCACACCTTATAGCCGCGGCCCCGGAGTTCAGGTCGGGCGTCAGAAAGCTCTTGCGCCAGCCGGTCCGCACCTGAATGGCCATTGCGTTGTCTTCCAGCAACTGCCCGCCGCTGATCGACGACGGTTTGGCTATGGACAAGATCGAAGTGGTAGCGGGGCATATGAGTACAACCGCATCGAACATCACTCGTTCCGGCTGAAACCGTCACTAAACTTCTAACTGCGAGCGGCCGCTCTTAGAATTTGAGGGTCGTGCGTAGGCCAAAGACCGATGCACTCTTTAGGGCCTTACCGGCCAGCGGGCCGGCGGTTAAGGCAGCCCCACCTCCGGGATGTACGATGTATTGGAAGTTTGGCTGTACGGTCCAGCCATCCTTGATCTGATACTGATAGGCCGCTGTGAGCAAACCTTCGAAGCTTCGCACTGGCCACTTCGGATTGACGAACGTGCGATAATCGGTGTCGAGAGCGCGCGCCCGTTTGGAGACGTGGGCATAACCCCCAGCGATCCCGAACTTGTCGTCGGGACGGTCGTCGCGAAGTCCGATGAATTCCACGCCGGCATCGGCGTAGAGATCAATCAGGTTGCGATCAGCGGGCGCGCCGGCGGCCCTTGCGAACACACCGATTCCACGATCGTCGCTGTGAGGCACGCGGTAAATCTGTTGCTCGAAGACCGCCCAACCACCGATATCTCCTGCCAGCATTAGGGGCTCGCCGCTACTGCCGGGAGCGGCGAGTGAGGCTCCATTCGAAGTGAGCCGTTGATCGGCGAAAGAGCCGAAGTGCCGCCACCCGCCGAACTTGATCTGGCCAGTAAGGTTGGGATCGCCCTTCTTGTTGTTCCAAGCGTACTGGATCTGACCTAGGAGCAACGGCGGATCGTTGACGCGGAAATTCACACCGTAGCGATTGCGCTCCTGGGGGTCGCCCGATCCGGGGCCCGCCTGGTCGCCGTCGGAGATCCCGCCCAAAATGGAAAGCTGGTCGGTCACGTTGACCAGTAGCCTTGCGCCCATCGCCGCCAAAGGTGGCGAAGGTCCGCCGCTGGGAAGATCGAGCGAGGTGATCGCGGGCCAACCCAGCGAGGCGTTGGTGAACACGTCGGTATATCTGGTGTTGAAAAATTCGCTATCGGCGGCGAGCTGGCCGAATTTAAGCGAGATCCTCTGCGCACCCCACTGCTTTTCGAAATAGGCTTCGTAAAGACGTGTTGCGGGCAGAGCCTCGATTCCGCTCACGACGAAGAAGTTCTGAAGATTGCTCCGGGACAGGCCGTCGCCATGGATCTGGAACATGTTGGCGTGAAAGGTGAGCTTGTCGACGCCGACGAGCTTCTGCAGATCGACATCCACTGCGAGGTTGAGGCGGCCTTTTCGTAGATGGCACCCTGCTTCAGACCGCCGAAAGGGTTGCCAAGCGTCTCCCCGATGTAAGTGGCCGCGAACTTCACGCCGAACTTCTGCAGCGGATTGGGGAGGAGGCCGAGCGTCTTTTCCTCCACGGTGCTCTCACCCGTATCCGGATCGGCCGGCTTGTCGTCGTCGGTCTTCTTATCCTCCTGAGCGCCGGCACCGGCTGCCAGAAACAAGATGACACACGTGGAAATACACCAACTCTCAGCCTTTTCCTTGATCTCCTTCGCGAGTTCCTCGCGAGCCGCAGCGTCGAGTTTCTTCGAGTCGTCGATCCCGACTATCCGCGTACCGGGCTTCAGGATCACGGCGCCGGCGGAGACTGGCCCGGCGAGAGGGCTCATTCCGGCCTCGTCCACGCCTGCCACGGCCTGAACGCCGCTCTCCCAGAGAGAGGTTTCGAAACCGAGGATCTTGCGCAGGCGCTGCCCTTCGGACCTGTTTTCAAAACGCCGCTTATCGATCGAAGCCAGGATGGCACGGGCTCCCGCGCGGGTGTCGGCCCGCAAGATCTGCTCGACGCTGGCCTCGAGCGGTCTTTTCTCGACGACATAGCGCTGACGCAATGCATCGAGCGAATATTGGGACATGGAGGCCTTCGTGGAGACTGACTGTGGGGAGCGTGTCGGTGAACTTTGTGGCGATGGTCTGAAGCTAAGCTACGCCGCCCAACGGCTCGCAGCGCCTTGTCGAAAAGGAACCGGCCCGGCCTTCACCTGAGTTTCCAGCATTGACCACAGAATTTACAGATTGCATCCACCGATCTCAGAACGGAACTAACCGGTGTCTTCATCTCTTTAGGAAGAGTGGAGCCTCGATCCCAGGGTGCTTCCGAGGAACAGGCCCGTGCTCCGCGAGACCGGCAACGAAGAACAGTTTCTGGACCGCACCGCCGAAGTGGCGGCCACAATCGCGGAAGAAGGGCTTCGGTATGTCAGCGACTCCGCGCCGGGCTACACCCGCAAGCGGACCGGAACCACCTTCAGCTATTACGACAAGGACGGCAAGCGCATCACCGATGCCGCCGTCATCCGGCGCATAAAATCAATCGGCATCCCGCCGGCCTACGAATCCGTGTGGATCTGCCCCTCCGCAAACGGCCACATCCAGGCGACCGGGCTCGATGCGCGGGGCCGCAAGCAGTATCGCTACCATCCGAAGTGGCGCGAGCTTCGGGACCAGAACAAGTATGAGCACATCATCCAGTTCGCGGCCGCGCTGCCCGCGCTGCGCGACCGTGTCGCCGCCGACATGAAGCGGGAGGGACTACCTCGCGAGAAGGTGCTGGCAACGATCGTCAGTCTTTTGGAGAAGACATTGATCCGGGTCGGCAACGCCGAATATGCCGAGAAAAACAAGTCGTACGGGCTCACTACCATGCGCCGCAAACACGTCGCGGTCGGGCGCGGCCTCCTTCGGTTCGACTTCACTGGCAAGTCGGGCAAGCAATGGAAGCTTCGCGTCGAGGATAAGCGGATAGCCGCGATCGTGAAGCGCTGCGCGGAGATCCCGGGACACGAACTCTTCAAATACCTCGACGACGACAGACAGCCGCGCACCGTCGATTCCGGCGATGTTAACGCCTACATCAAGGACATCACGGGCGAGGACTTCAGCGCCAAGGATTTCCGGACATGGGCGGGAACGGTTCTTGCGGCGTTGGCCCTGGCCGAATTCAAGAAGTACGATAGCCAGGCCGAGGCGAAGCGCAACGTGGTCGCCGCGATCGAGAGCGTCTCGAAGCAGCTCGGCAACACACCGGCAATCTGCCGCAAGTGCTACGTGCACCCGGAAGTCCTGAACGCCTACATGTCCGGTGACCTTGTGAAGATGATCGAAGCCAAGATCGCGCAGAAGTTCAAGCGCCAGTACGCCAAGCTCACTTCCGACGAGATCATGGTGCTGGCATTTCTGCGCAAGCGTCTCGATTCTCTGAAGGCCCCCGCCTAGTCCCGGGACCAGTTTTTTGGACGACCTGCGCCATCCGCGATGGTGCCGAGCTGGCCTTAAACGCACGTGCTCTCGTCGGCGGAAACGGGCCCCCCGTTCAAGTCGGGGTGCTGGGTGTTGTCCGGGCGCGGGACGGTCGCGGCTGGCCATAACGCTCGGGTTCGGCTTCCGTGCTCATTTGGCCCCTTGCCGGCTCTGTAGAATGTCCCGTGCATAAATCGGCGGCCCGATAGCCGAATCGAAGCGCGTTCGGTAGGTCGGAGCGGCATGGCCGCAAACAAGGTAACGGCGGTACGCTTGGGGCTGGGGAGGCAACCGACGGTCCGGGACTATCAAGCCGCCCAGCTCCGCTGGCGGCTTTTTTTTGGCTCGACCTCCCTCATGAGGCATTCACTCTCGCTCGTTCGCGGGCCTCACGGCGACGCTCCCGGCGCTCGCGGCGCCACTTGGCACGATCGGCGGACTGCCGCAGGGGAGGAACGGGCTCCGGGAAGGACGGACTGGGACTCTCAACCGCGGGCACATGAGCCGCCTCTAACGCCGCGGGGCGGGCCTCCATAACCTCGAGCACCGCCCGCCCTTTGGCGGTGATCTTCCATCCTCCGCTTAGACGTTCGACCAGTCCTTGTGACCAGATGTCGAGGCCGGGCGCCCTGGCCGCGAGCCGCCTGGTCCGGTCGGCCCAGTCGCGACCACTGGTCGCCAGGATAGCCATGTCACGCTTGAGGTCCTCCATCACGGCAAACCCCTCCGGATATGCCGCCAAGATCTTCAAAACAGTGACCTGGAAGTTCACGTCCGCCCCCGGCCATCAGTTAGCGCCACATGGTGGGCGCGTGTGAGAGGGCCTTGCGGCCGACCTGCCTGAGGTCCTCGGGAGAGAGTTCGCCACTGGTGGCGGCCTCAAGGATCTTCGATGCCACATGCGTGCGCGCCCCGATCTCGCGCTGCGGAACGCCCTCGCACACTTCTTCGAAGACCGCGCGCAAAAGCGCGGTGGTTGCCATGTCGAACATGAAATACGCCCCACGAACGGAAAGCCTCACTATAGCGATTTTTTCCGCGCTACGCGATTCAAAGATGTTTAGAATGCGAAAGACCAGTGAGCCTTCAGGATTCGAAACTCCCGTGTCGAGACCAGCGCGAGCATATCGGCAGGCAGCTCTTGCCTTCGTGGAGGTCGAGGAGATCGACGCGATCAACATCTATTGGGCGGGCATCCGGGCCATGCAGCGTGCGGTTCGGGGGCTAGGATTGACGCCGCAGCACTTGCTGATCGACGCGAAACGCTTGAAGGAAGTCGACATCCCTCAGCAGGCCATCATCAAGGGCGACGCCAAGTCCGCCAGCATCGCGGCCGCCTCCATCCTCGCGAAAGTCGAGCGCGACAACATCATGCGGACGCTCGACGTGCGTCACCCCGGCTACGGTTTCGCGGATCACAAGGGCTACCCCGTGCCGGCTCACTACGAAGCTCTTGCCAGGCTTGGTGCATGCGCAGCTCACCGTCGGTCGTTCGGACCCGTACGCAAGGCTCTCGGGTTGCCGCCCCTGCCGCCGTGGCCTTCAGCAGCCGAGCGCGAAGCAGGCTGAACCCCGTCGGACGTCTCTTCTCGGCGGCGCTATTTGCGCGACCAACTCTTTTCGCGAACGACGTCCTTGGCCTTTTTGTCGGACCGCAGGCCGAGATAGACCGGCTGGCGCAGCTCTCCCTTGCCGGTCCACTCGGCGAACTTCACCTCTGCGACCAACGAAGGCCGGACCCAGGTCGTGACCTGCTCATCCTTCACCTTGGCGGGAAAGGGCGACTTGGCCGTCTTGAGCTTCAGGAGCTTGCCGTGAAGCTCTTCCAGGACCTGGTGGCTGAAGCCGGTGCCGACATGGCCGATGTACCGCCACCCAGCATGTTCCCACACTGCCAGCACCAGGGCGCCGAAGAACGGCCGGGTTCGCCTCGGCGCCGTGAACCCGGCGATCACCACTTCCTGCCGCTGCGCCGTCTTCACCTTCAGCCAATCGGCGGTCCGGCGTCCGGACGCGTACGGGCTGTCGGCGCGCTTGGCCATGATGCCTTCCAGATGTCTCCGCTCGGCTTCTGCAAAGAACTTCGTTCCATCGCCTTTGCGGTGGTTGCTGAACGCGATTAAATTGTTGCGCGGCAGGATGGCCTTGAGCCGCTTCTTGCGCTCGAGGAGCGGCAGCGTGCGCAGGTCCTCGCCGTCCGCGAACATGACGTCGAACACGCAGTACAAGAGCTTGGCTTCATGGCGCAGGGCGTTCTGGAGCAACTGGAAATGGGATGCGCCGTCCTTGCCGATCGCGACGAGCTCGCCATCGATCACGGCATCCGTCTTCACGCCCTCGAGTGCTTTCGCGACCTCCACATAGGAGTGGCTGATGATCTTCCCGTTGCGGCTATAGAGCGCGACCCGACCACCCCGAACTTCCGCGACCATGCGGAAACCATCGAATTTGTCCTCGAAGACCCAATCGGGATCGTCGAACGGCGCATCCGTCAGCGTGGCCAGCATGGGTTGCAGACGACGCGGCAGGGTCGATTTTCGGGCCATGGTAGGGTCTTTCTACACGGCCGGCAGAGGCCGAAACGAAGAGGACGGAAGGCGAATTCGCGCGGCATCACCAGCCGCGACCGTCCCCCCGGCCCGAACCACGCCCAGCACGCCGGATTTGAATGGAGGGCCCGTTTCCGCCGACGAGAGCACCTGTCGCTTTAGGCCGCCCCGGAAGCGGTCGATGAGGACACAGGGCGTCCTGAGGCCTGTCAGCTCGACGATGGCCGTAGGACCCAACTCGATGAGGGTGCCGAGCGGCATCCGCTCCAGGTCCAGGCCAGTCGTTGTGATATTCTCACCCATATCCCCCGCTGCGACCTCGAAGCCGGCTTCCGCAAGGAATGCAAAGAGCTCGGCCGGGATTAGGAGGACCTGCCGGAGATTGGGCAGGCGTGGCCGGCGGCGGGCGAGATAGCGGTGCCGGACGAAAGGGCCGGCATGGGCGTCGCCTTGCACGCCGTGGCCCTCCACCAGAACGATGCGATCCTGGACCGGTTTGCTGAAGTGGTGCCCAGGGTCGGCGGCGACCGCCGCCACCTTTCCCTCGAGCGAGAGATCGTGCGCCTGCGGCATCAGGCGGCGCGGGCGAGCGAGCGCCGCTTCTGGCGGAAGTAGCGGGTGATCTCGGGAAGCTTCATCGCGTTCAGGACCCGGTGGGCAGGGACGCCGCCCTTTCGGGCCATCAGGACGCCCCAGTGCATGTGGTCGAGTTCGGGGATCGAGTGCGCGTCCGGATTGATGCTCAGCATACAGCCGAAATCGAGGGCCGCCTGATGCCATCGCCAATCGAGGTCGAGGCGCCACGGATGGGCATTGATCTCGACGACGACGTCGTGCTTGGCGCAAGCCCGCAGCACCTTCTCGACGTCGATCTCATAGCCGGGCCTCCGCTGAAGCTGCCTCCCGGTCATGTGGCCGATGATGGTGGTATGAGGATCGGAGATGGCCCGAAGCAAGCGCTGCGTTTGGGCCTTGCGATCCAGTTTGAAGCGGCCGTGGATGCTCGCGACGACGAAGTCGAAACGTTCCAGTACATCCTCCGCATAGTCTAGCGAGCCGTCGGCCAGAATGTCAGATTCGATGCCCTTGAGAATCCGGAAATCCTTGCCGAAGCGCTTGTTCAGTCGGTCCGCTTCCCGGTGCTGCTGCGCGATCTCCTCAACGGAGAGACCGCCGGCATAGTGGGCAGACTTGGAATGGTCAGCCACGCCGAAATACTCGAAGCCCCGCTGGCGCGTAGCCTTAGCCATGGTCTCCAGTGTCTCGGTGCCGTCGGAGGCGTCGGTGTGGCAGTGAAGGATGCCGCGCAGGTCCTGGTCGGTGACGAGCTTCGGGAGCTTGCCTCCCAGAGCCGCCTCGATCTCGCCGCGCCCCTCCCGGAGCTCAGGGTCGATGAAGGGCAGACCGAGGGCGCGGTAGATCTCGGCCTCCGCGCCGGCGGTCAGCGTGCGGCCCTTGTGCAAGCCGTCGGCGACTAACCGCATGCCCTTCTCGGCGGCCAAGGCTTGGAGCTGCTCGATGTGGCCGGCGGAGCCGGTGGCGAAGAGAAGCGCGGCGCCGAAGTGCTTGCGGTCGGACACTCGGATTTGCAGACCGTCGGCCGATGGCGTCGATGTCTTGTCCGGCTTGGCGGCCTCCGCAACGATCGCGAGGTCGCCGACGAGTTCGCAGCCGCGGCGGAAATCGCCGGCGATCGTCACATGTTTGAGTTCGGGGCGGGACTTGCGGATCGACTCTTTCGCGTGCGCGAGCAGCGCGGCGGCGCGGTGCAGGTGGAGGCGGCCTTCTCCGCTTTTGGCGATCGCGAGGTTCTGCAGGATCTTGGTCTGCAGCGCGGCGCCAAGTCCTTTCGCCTTCTTGATGCGGTCATCCTTGGCGGCGGCCTCCAACTCCGAGAGCGAACCGATGCCGAGATCCTTGTACAGGCGGAGCACCTTCTCCGGACGAAGACCGGGCACAGCGAGCAGCTCGAGCACGCCCGCGGGAATCTCCTTCCGCAGCTTTTCGAGGCTGGGATGACTGCCCGTCTTGTGAACCTTGGTGATGATGTCGGCAATAGCATCGCCGACGCCCGGGATCTCAGTAAGTCGATCTTCGGCGACAAGCACGTCCAGAGGAACGGCTAGGGCCGCCAGGCTGTCGGCTGCCCGAGAGTAGGCTTTCGCCCGGTAGGGATTGCCGCCTCGCAAGGCGGTGCGCTGCGCGTACTCTCGCAGAAGACTTGCCACACTGCGCGCGTCTAGCGAAGGCATTCAGCCAGCCTCCCGCTCCGAGCTTTGCGGCGCCGCTGGATCGAGGCGACCGCCGGAGCGGTCACTGGGCCGGCGATCGAGAGAGGCCTCGAGCTTCTGGGCTGCGCGAAAGTCCTCAAGGTGCTGGACATTGGGGCCGTAGGCAGCCTCCTTCTTGAGGAGATTGTAGATCCGGCCGGCCACCAGTTGCAGATGCTTCATCTTGCCCCGCGGCATGGATCTCGCTTTGCAGAGAGCTCGGACGGCGTAGGCGCGGAAATAGTCGAATGCGTCTGACATGATGTCAGTAAACGCCGGCTCTCGCCGGGAGTTCGATCGGCTCTGCGAAGACTGGATCGCCTATCGCGGCCTGGCGCAAATGCGGGAAGAGTGCGGTCCCTGGAACTCCTCGCCGCCTTCGAAGTTGCGAGACTCGTTGATTGAGGTAGGTAGACTGCCCGCCGTCGGCCCCAACCCGGCGGCGGGTTTTTTGTGAGTTGAGTAGCGTGGCAAGGCGTACAAAGGCGCCCGCGGCGAAGCCGGGAGCCCCCGAGATGCCGGGGTTCATCCGACCCCAGCTTGCGACCCTGAAGGTGAAGGCGCCTTCGGGCGCGCTTTGGATTCACGAAATCAAATACGACGGCTACCGCGTCCAGCTCCGGATCGACGGGGACGATCGCCGCGCCTACACGCGCAACGGTTACGACTGGGTCAGCAGGTTCTCAAGGATTGCGGGCGCCTTCGATGTCGAAGGACAGGCCATTGTCGACGGCGAGGTGGTCGTCATCCATGAGGGGCGCACGAACTTCTCCGAGCTGCAGGCGGACCTTGGCAGAGGCGATCAGGATCGCTTGCTCTACTTCGCATTCGATCTGCTGTGGCTCGACGGCAGAGATCTGCGCAAGGAGCCGCAGATCGAGCGGAAGAGGCTGCTCAACGAGCTGATGGAGGAGCGCGCGCTCAAGGAGCAGCCACCCGCGGGTGATTGCTTCGTTGGGCGATCTGGTCAGGGATGGTGGATTCGTGCTGCTCTCAGGTTCGGATATCACCGATCAGGACTGGCTGGCTCGAACGGAATCTGCGTTCAAGCATGCCGGGCTTGGATTTGTTGATTGCGATGTTCTCGGCGGCTTCGGCGGCTTCCCGGCAACGTTTCACGCGACCGCCGCCGTTTTGCTTCGGAAGGGTGATGGTGCGAGCATTCCCGCCGACCTGGCATTGGTCTCCGCCCGGGAATGGGAAGCGCAGTTTAAGGATTATGCTAATTCCCCCGAAACCCCTGTCCGGGAAAAGACGCAAGCTTTCGAGCGAGCGAGACGGACGGCCCAAGCGTAGATCCGCTAACTCATGCAGGTGTCGCGACATCAGGCCGTGATTCTGAGCGCGGACTGTCGTCGGCGTTAGTCTTCGGCGTGTAATATTGTTTCGCCTTCAAGTGGTTCTTGAGGTTTTCGGGACGGTAAGTGAGCCGTTCGTAGTAGTGCTGCACACCATCTTTGGCAGCCAGCCGATCGAGAACGGTCGAGTGCAGGATCGCTTCCTCCTGAACTTCGCGCAGACCTTTTTCCCATTTGAAGCGGCCGCCCAGATAGCCTGGCTCGCGCTCGTCGTGCTGTGGACCGAGCGGATCCGGATGCAGTTTCAGGTAACTGTCGTCTACCTTGATGCCGAAGCCGTCGGGTGTCTTGCCCTTGGGCAGATTCCTTGCCGCACCACCATCCATCCGAGAGAGATGTCGGAAAGCCGCGCTTCGTTTTCCGGATAACTACCTCCGACATCGGAATGGTTGCCGGCAAACCAGACCTGCTGCAGCCAGTCCGGATATTTCATCGGGACGCTCCGGACCCTTGTTGTGCGAACCGCCCCAAGGAACCCGCGCGAAGTCAGCCCGGTTTTCGTCGATGGACATGGCGTGGCGCGCGTACCACACAGCATTGTTCAGGTGCAGGTCGTAGAATTTCATCTTCGGCGAGGCGAGGTGCAACGTCTGCCAGAACGTATAGCCGGGGAGGCCCACGGCGGACTTCAGGTGCGTGGCGACGTAGCCTATTCCCGCGGCAACCGCCGCGCCCCCGGCGGCCCATAGGAAGGCGGGAGGAACGGAAACAAGAAAAATGACTGCGCAAAGCTTAAGGCGACGATGACGCCGGCGGCGCCACTTACCAGAGCGGCGGAAAGGGCGTAGCTGCCGAGCGATGCGACTGTGTCGAACACCCCGACGAAGAACGGAACGGCATTGGCAACGCCGACGGCGTCGCTACCATATTGCTGGCGAAAGTGCGTTGCCAAGGCCTCGCGTTGAGGCAGGTACTTGGTGTCCTTCGGCGAACTGACGTGCTGGTACACTTTCTTTACGGCCTCGCGTGCGATGCGGGTAGTCGTGCCGACATCGCGCCGCAACGGCGAGCCGTCGGACATCGTCGTCGGTACGCCGCACTGGCCCAGCACGGCGGCAAGACAGCGGACCGTGTAGGCGCCTCGGCTGAACCCGAAGAGAAAGATCCGGTCGCCCGGCTCCCACATCCGGATGATGGCGGCATAGCAGTCGATGATGTTGGTGGTGATGCCGAGGCCGGTCGCCTGGCTCGCCACATTGTGCAGCCAGCGATAGGCGCGCGTGACAAACAGCGCGCCGCCCGGCGGTTGGGAGCCGAGACCGGCATCGTAGAAGGCGAGCTGTTCCCGCGGGTCGATCGCCGTGTCGGGGCCGCAGCGCGTCGCCCGGTACAGCTTGTAGACATTGGAGCGGTTCTCGTCCGGACGCAGGCCGCCGGCCTGGCCGGTGCCGTCGGAGAAGATCAGGATGTTCTTGGGCATGGCGTCCTCGCCGGTCAGAGTGAGTGGAAGGGAACGAAGGGCTCGGCCTCGCGGTCGAAGAAGTGGCGCCGCAGTTCGGGCAGTTGTTCGCGGGCCTCGGTGAACCCGCGGTTCTTCATCTCGGCGATGCGTTCGGCGTCATCCATCGTGTAGCGGCCGGCGGGCGCGGTTTGGTCGATACGCCAGATCGCGCGGTGGTCATGGCCGTCGCCGGTCACGATCTTGGCCGTCCCGAGCGCGCTGTGCGACTGGCCCGCCATGAACAGGCGCGCGATCGAGGATGCCATCGGAAGCTTGCCCTTCCACCGCGGCGGTGCCTTCACGTCGTCGATGGTGCCGATGCTGAGGATCTTCAGCCTGTCCGCCGGCCAGTTCAGCATCCCGACGGCCTCGATCGTCGCGACGCCGATCGGGTTGTTCGCCCAGACGCCGCCATCGACGAGTTCGATCGCGTCGTCCGTCATGTGGGGCTTGAGGAATGTAGGCGCGGCCGCCGTCGCCATCGCCGCATCCAATGCTCGGACACGGTAGTCGGTCTCGAGCCGCTGGTGATGAGCCGTCTTATAGATGTAGACGCGCTCGAGCATCGGATGCCATGCCGGAATCACCAGACGGGTGCGGCTTTCGCCGAGCCGGCGCTCGCCGAGGGTGTCGGCGATGGCGTTGTGCAGCGCCTGTGACGAGTATTTGGTCCCAAACCAATGCATGGCTCCGCGAAGCCGCTGCCGAACGAAGTTGCCGACCAGACCGTGCTGCTGATCGAAGATCGCCGGTCCCCGTTCCTCATAAAGCTTCAGGATGTCCTTGGCCGACAGCCCGAGGCCCAAGGCAATGGCGATGATGCCGCCGGTCGATGTGCCAGCGATCAGGTCGAAGTAGGACCCGACCGGCGAGCTCAGATGATCTTCCAGCTTGGCGAGGAGGGCCGCGGGAAACACGCCGCGGATGCCGCCGCCGTCGATCGACAGGATCTTGTAGATGCGCGTTTCGTCGCTCATTCTTCGTTTCCAATCTCGCATTCGTCGGGCCGGCGGATGCCCAGCCGACGCCGGCCCTGCCGGGTGCGAGAGGCTTCCCCCGGATGCATGCCGCCGCCCTTCCACTCTCCTGACTCCAGCCAGTCTTCGAAATAAAACAGCCAGAGAGACGTCCAGGGCACGATGGTCTGGTCGAGCCGCAACCACGGCTGCCATTCTCGCGTCCCCGGCAAGTAAAGGCAGAGGCGCGTTGGGTTGCGGTAGATGTGGGGAAGGTCGCGGCCGCCGGCGAGCAGCCCGATGTCAGGGTCGTCGACGAAGACCCTGGGCGATGCGTCGCAAGCCATCTCGATCCGGATCAGGTAGTCCCGACTCAACGGCGTTGGCGACGTGGCGTACGCCCACGTGAAGCCGCCGGCTCGTAGGGTGCCGGCGCCTGCGCTGAGAGGATTGCCCTGCAGGTTCACGTATTGCTGCGCTAATGTGAGCGCTTTCGGTCTTCCGAGCCGCATGATGTCACGGCCCATCGCCGAAGAAGGTGTTGGCGCGAACCGGGGTCGCGCTTGCCGCGGTGCCCACGATCAGGCCCGCGGGCCGCGAGACCGAGAGGCGGTTCGTGGCGCGCGCGGTGTCGACGCGTTCTGTCAGGGAATCCATCGCCTTGTTCGCCGGCGCCGTGCCGAAGATGTTGCCGAGGAGCCGGCGCACCTGGTCGAGACCCCGCGCGCCCGCGAGGTGCTCGACGTCGGCAACGACCTTGCCGTGCCACTCGAAGAAGGCGGTCGCCCGCTCGGGATGCCTGTTCCACTTCTCGCAGAAATTTTCGCCGGCAGTGGTCTGGTTCCACAGGCACCACACCAGACGGCCCTCGATCGTGGTGGTCTGCAGCATCTGCGGCATCCGGCGGAGCACGTCGACGATCAGGTCGAGTTCGTGGTCGTACTCGAAGTTGCCGACACACGTTTCGTAAGCCCGCGACGCAAGCGTCGTGATGATGATCGAGAGCGGTGCGAGCCCTTGGTAGTCATCGATGAAATGGACGTCACGGTGGCGCTTGGCGATCTGCACGATGCGGCGCAGGATGCCCTTCAGCCGCTTCTCCTCGGGGTACGGTTCGACCTGCGCGTCGGACCGGGCGCTGTCGAAAGCCTTACCGAACACCGACCGGATGCGCGGCAGAAGCGCTGCCCGCCGCTCAAACTTGGCGCGGTAGCCCTGAGGATTGGACGCTTTCCATATTTTCAGCGTCTTGTCGGGAACGAGCTCCCCACCGAGGCGGCATTCCGGATTGGGGATCGAGGGCGTGATGTCGAGGTGGAATTCGTTGGCATAGTCCAGGCGCCAACACCGCGGCATCTCGACCAGCAGCCCGGCATAATTGCCGTTGCTGCGGAGCCGGTCGCCGATCCGCTGCTTGAGCAGCGCCGGCGAGACTGCGAGGTCGAGGTCGGGGACGTGTGCGACCAGGTCGACGTCGTGTTCGTTGGCTCCGATCGGCTTCACGGCCGTGCCGATGGCAACCGACCCCTGGAGCCGAATTGCGATCGACGCCAACAGCCAGTCATCCGACCGGGCAAGCCAGTCGCCGACGCCTTCATACCGCTGCTTCGCCATGTCGCGCTGATAGGGAGATGGCTCCACGTACTGGCAGACCTCCTCGATGAGGCCGACCAGCTGCGATTGGCGCAACTGCGCCCGTTCTGCGATGTAATTCATTGTTCCAACACCGTTTTTCGATTACCTTGCGCCTGGGATCGTCTCGAAAATCGGCGCCTCTATAGAGTGATGCCCGCGAGAGGGGCTTTTCGGACTCGAATATTTTTTGTCCGAAACAATGCCGCGCCCGGCATAGGTAGTATGGAGCCATGGACGACGTGACTGACCCGGCCATCGCGGATCCGACGACGCCGGACGTGGAACACCTGAGCTATGAGCAGGTGGTCGCTGCCGTGGACGGGCTAACGGATCTCGATCGCGCCCGGCTCGCCAAAGTTGAACAGCGGCATCTGACAGGGACCGACTTCGCACCCGGCGACCTGCTCCAAGAAGCCGTCTGCGCCGCCATGTTCGAACTGAAAAGGTGCCCCCGCACCACGCCATTCATCGCCTTCCTCGCCCACTCCATGCGGAACATCGCGAGCAGGAGGCGCAAGGGACTCAAGCGCCATGTGCCAATCGCTGGCGGAGCAATACAGGATGAAGTTGATGACGATCTCGAGGACGGCACGCCTGGCGCCGAAGACCAGGTCATTCAAGCTGAACAGGAAAGGCGTGCCGCCGAGGTCTGGGCCGTGCTCGGGCCTCTCTATGCGGTCGATGAAGAGGTCAGTTTGGTCCTGCTCGGCTGGGAAGAGGACATGAGGGGCAAGGAACTGCGCGAATTCGCCGGCGTGACGCAGGACCGCCTCGACTACCTCATCAAGAAAATTCGTAGGATCGCGGCCAAACACTATCCGGAAGGATGGCAGTTATGAGCAAGGTGCCAAGCGATAACGAGCGGTTGTCCAAGGTCAGCAAAGCGATTGATGACAGCATCCTCGACGCGTCCGAGAAGGATCTCCGGGAAGAGTTTGCTGAGGGAGGCGACGATTTTGACAAGGCGGTCGCTCGCGTTGACACAGCGATCGAGCGCGCGAAGGCGCGTGCCGCAAGGATGAAGTTCGAACGCGCCAAGAACGAGGCGAAGGCCTATCGAGAAGGGAGCATCGTGACGCCGCTCAACTTGGACAAGGCCCGCCAGCGGCTGGTCGGGATGCGTAGCAGCGGCCTCGCCGACACCATGATGGCGGCGAGAAAAGGCGGCAAGCTGTCCGATCGCGACGAAGCCGGTATCGTTGACGATCTTGCCCAACTTCAGGCGCTCGAAGATGAGGCCGAAGAAAAAGGCGAAGAATGACCGCGGCTCTGACACCTGCGGAACGGATGCTCCTCGAGCTTGGTATTGCCGAACCGAAGGAAATCGATCTAGACGCGATCGCGTGGACCCGTGGCGCCGTGGTCAACTATCGCCCTATCGACAATTGCGAGGCGACTATCGTTGGCTCGAAACGCCGTGCCGTTATCTCCGTTAACAGCCGCAGTAGCCCGGAACGCAGGCGGTTTTCGCTGGCGCACGAACTAGGTCATTGGCACCACCATCGCGGTCGCGTTCTCTTCTGCGGCGAAAGTGACGTCTGCAATTTCGCTAACGATGCCTTGAACCCGGAGCGGCAAGCGGACGGCTTTGCTTCCGATCTCATCCTGCCTACCTACATGGTGGATCCTCGTCTGCGGAAGATGAAAAGGCTCACGTTGGAAGCCGCGCGCGACCTCAGCAATGAGTTCTGCGCCAGCCTGACTGCGACCTTGTTCAAGATGACGCTCCTTAATCGCTTTCCGATGATGATCGTCTGCCACAACAAGACCAAAAGGCGTTGGTTCGAGTCTGCGCCGATGATTCAGCCGTGGTGGAAGTGGCCGACCAAGGCGCTGGATCGTCAGACGTTTGCTGCGGACATGCTCTTCAACGGTGCCCCCGAGCAGAATTTCCCCCGCAAGATGCCGGCGGACGCCTGGTTTGACTTCAAAGGCTGTGATCGGCACGAAGTCGAAGAGCAGTCGTTTTTACTTCCGGACGACGAGGTCTTGACGGTACTCAAGCTTCCGGACGCGGCTATTGCCTGATCGTTCAGCCTTCTTCGTCGCTGACGCAATTTTCAACGGGACGTTAGACCGTCTTCAGCGGTCGAATTCTTCGAGCAGCGTCGAAGCCTTCGGGGCAGGACAGAATAATCGCAAACAAACCCTCAATGGACATCCTTTTCTAGGGCGCTTTGAGGCCAAGTGGACCTGTCTCGCCATATCGCGCGCCCGCGATGAGGACTGTCATGCGCTTCCACTATCCCAATCTCGACCGACCCAAAAAAGCCGCGAAACGGATTGCTCGGCTGCTCGCAGATCGACTACCGCTGTCGAAGGTTCAGAACGGCCTCGCTACGGTGCTCGGCTATCGCGACTGGCACGAACTGGAGCTTGCCCACTCCGCCCAGCCGCCGGTGCCGCTCGACCAAGACCTTCCCCGCGAGGACTTCCGCAGCCGCAGCGCCGACCTGACGTTGAAGCTCGCCCGGGCTCTCGACATCACGGCCGGGGAGGCGCTGTACGTCCTTTTGGCGTCCAGACTGACCGGTGACGCCGGCGCCATCGAAGATCAGTTCGCTATCATCCTGCAGTGCTGGAAGGCGACCGGCGATTGGCCCGCTTCCGGAATGGCGGGGACCACCGTTCGTTTCCGCGGGAGCTTCGCCGGACCCCGTCGCCTTGCCATGCTGACAGCCGACTTCGGCCGTGGGCGCGATTCCCCGGTGCAGATCATCACCGATAATCGCTGTGGGATCTGCACGCGCGAGGAGATCTCCATTCCTCGCGATCCGCTGCCGCCGTTTCTGCCGCACCGGCTTAACTTCGTTTACGGCGCATGGACGGAGCCGGACGGCAGCAAGGTGCTGTTCTCGCGAGATTACGCTCCACTCTGGCGCCTGCGCGACGGACAGCGGCCGCAGCAGGTCCCACCGACAGACTGGATCAAGCACCAGGACGAAACGTGGTTCTGGGAAGATGCCAACGCACCGTGGGAGGATCGGCACCGCCAGGCCGAGGAAGAGGCCCGTCTGAGGTCGTTCGGTATCACCGGATTGCCGCTGCTGATCGAACTGTTGCCGCTGATGGTCACGTCCGTGGGCAACGTTCGGACGCCTGCGGGAGTCCTGAGGGATCTCCAGCTACGCGAGAAATCAGGTCCGCCGCGGGTCATGATGTGGTAGTGAGCAATCTTCCGGGCGATCAACCGTGTTGCTCGCCCGGAAGCCTCGCGTCCGAATTCAAAGCGCGCTCAGGTCCTCGGGCACGTCGCCGAACTTCCGGATCACCGCCGCCTCGCCGAAGTCGCCGGTGGCCGGATCGCCGGTCCGGCTGAAGGCAAGCGCGCCGATGTGGCCCGGTTTGCGCGACAGCGCCTCGGCCTTCATGACCGCGGCGGTTGGGTTGAAGCATTCGATGGCCTCGCCGGCGGCGACCCCGTCGTCCGCAGCGATGAAGGGGAGCGCAACGTAGTAGGTGACCTCGCTCATTGGTCAGTCCTTGCGATCGCGCGCGGGATAGAACCGGCCGCGCGAATATCCGGCCGAGACGGAAGCTCGCAATTCGGCGAGCTGCACCTCGAGAAAATTGTTGGCGACGAGCAGCGCCTTGACGGTTTCCCGGGCGTTGCCTCCGCAGGCCGCGATGGCCTGGTCAGCGGCCATATCCAGTTCGACCAATGGCGGCGGAGAAATGTCGGGCGCTGCGGACACGGTCAGCTCGCGGGTTCGAGATCGTCCCGCTGCGGCGGTTCGACCAAGCCGGTGTCCGGATCGAGAATCCTGACCTGCCGGCATACCCGGGTGAAATCCCGAATGACCCTAAGGTCGTTCAGAATGCTGCGTCGGGGTTCGCTTTCCACCAGGCGGAGGGGGTACTCGGATATGCCAGCATATTAGAACAAATAGGGAACATTTGCAAGTCTGGGAGCTTTGGGCCGGTCCTCGAGAGTTAACATCGCGATTTCTATTAATAGGAAGGCGGACCATGTCCGGGCCCGAAAGGTCTGCCAGGAACGCCAAAATATTTTTGGCTTTGACGCCAAAATGCCCCGGGCAAAGTCTGCAGATTCCTAAATACAACGATCCCCAATTCCTGGGGTCCTTCCCAAGGCCTGACCGGAACCTGAGGACGATATCAACGGTCCGAAGAAGGATCCCCATGAACACTCAAGACACCACCAATGCCACGCCGCCCGACCAGACCGACTTCTCAATCCGGTCGTTCCTCCGGGAGCGCCAGGCGCTGCTGATCCATTTCTCGACGCTGATGAGCAACCACCCTGGCCTGGTCTTTCCTGACGACCTTCGGCAGGCGGCCAGTTTGGCCGACGTGCCGCTCTCCTTCAGCACGATCATGGCCGGCGACGTCGGGCCTTATCAGCGTGACGACATGCACCCCGCGGATGCGAATGCCGGTGGCAGCATCGGTATCATTGTCGATATCCCTTCGAACGACTCGGTCGTCACCGTTGGGGCCAACGACGACGGCACTTCATTCGATCCGTCGACCGGCGAGATCATATCGGGCGGCTATGCTCCGACTCCGGAAAGCTGCGCACGGAGCATCGACGAACGAACTACCAGCAACGAGTGGCTCGTTCGCGGCTACCGCACTGTCGGAATATTCGCCTTCGGCCCGATCCTCGTCAGGCATTTCTCCGGCGGCGAGGGCTTGATCGATCGGGATGCAGCCTTCGCCTGCTTTTCGCAGTTCCGGATATTCTCCGTGCTCGGTGGGGAGTTCGTGGAGTTCGACCGCGCCACCGGAAAGTGGACCCCGATCTCCTACGACGCGATCATGAGTTCAGTCCCGCTCGCCGGCGAGTAGGCAAACCGGCGCCGCCGTTCAGGCGGCCGGTCGCCAAGCAGAAAGAAACGTAGACAATAGAATGGCTTAGAGGGAGGCCGAAGTACATCGACTCGCCGTTATTCTGAAATCCGCGATTTCGACTCGCTGTTATTCCAAAAGCCGACTCACCCACGACTTGGAAGTGCCCATTTTACTGGACTAGTTCGACTCGCTCTTACCTTGGGCGGATAAATCTTACAGTTACGTCTGATCTGTCCCCCGTGTGCTAGTGGTGAATCTGGGCGCCACCTCGACTGCATCCTTGCGTTCATCGAAAGTATATACGACTGCAAGTTGTGAGTTTGCTGACCATGTGGTTCTCTCCACTTGAGGGAACGGGGGATCGGCGAAGCTAGCCCCCGCAAGGGGAATGAAATAAGTGCTTATTGCGCCCTGGCTGGGATGCAATCAGCAATACTCCCCGACGTCTTTGATTCGGGGCTGATCAATTGCTGCAAGTCACTTCACCGAAAATCATACCAACTGCGACCTTTCACAAAGGCGACGTGCTCTCAGTCTTGCGGAAGCTTCCGAAGACTAAATTCGATCTAATTGTGACGTCGCCGCCGTACAACATCGGCAAGATCTATGAGCGTTCCGAGAAGCTGACGTTCGAAGAGTATGTTGAATGGCTGGACAAGATCATCGGAGCATCAGTTGACGCCCTGCAGGATCACGGAAGCATTTGCTGGCAGGTCGGATCGTTCGTAAAGGACGGCGAAATATTTCCCATCGACATTTACACCTACGACAGCTTCAAGCGAAGAGGCATGAAGCTCCGGAACAGGATTATCTGGCGCTTCAACTTCGGCCTCCATTCGAAGAAGCGACTTTCTGGACGTTACGAAACAATCCTCTGGTTCACCAAATCAGATGATCACCGTTTCAATTTAGACGCCGTTCGAGTGCCGCAACTCTATCCGGGTAAGCGACATCCGAAGGCGCGCGCAAAGGACTCGGGAAAGCCTAGCGGAAATCCGCTAGGCAAGAATCCCTCGGATTATTGGGAGTTTTCAGCCGAGGAATACTTTCAGAACGATCCTGTTTGGGACATCCCGAATGTAAAGGCAAATCACCCAGAGAAAACCATCCATCCCTGTCAGTTTCCAGTCGAGTTGGTTGAGCGATGTGTGCTCGCTCTAACCGATCCGGGCGACACTGTCTTAGATCCGTTCATGGGCACGGGCACCACAGCGATCGCCGCCATGAAGCACAGCCGGCACGCGGTCGGCATCGATAAAGATGGCGCGTTCCTGAAGATTGCTAAGGAACGAGTAAAGCAGCTCTTGAAGGGCACCTTAAAAATCCGGCATAGCGGCAAGCCTACTCGCACACCTCAAATAGGCGAAAAGGTTGCTACCGTTCCAGAGGAATGGAAGCAGGCCACGAAACGTAGGCGCTAGCGCAATGGCCAAAACGACAAGAAAGAAGAAAAAGGCGAAGGCGAAAAAGCTCTCTCTCACAGAGAAATCCCAGTTGCGCATAAAGCGTACGCATTTTCGGGAGATTCGGTCCATTTTCGCGACGTGCGGTTTCGAAAGAGTCCCGTCGGCATCGGACAAGGAGTTCACTTACGGGGGCACCACAAGCGATTTTGACGACGTGCTGATTCGTGAGAACGTGATCGTTCTGAGCGAATGCACGGTCCACCAGAGCGGGGAGATCTCTGGTCACCTCAAAAAGAAGAAGGTGCTTTACGACAAGATCAACAAGGATGTTCCCGCATTTCTGGAATTCATGGACGCGGCCTTTCCGGATCTCAAGGCAGCCAAAGATCCAAAATTTCAGCCGCACCACTTCCGAGTAGTGATCGTCTATTGCGCGCGCTATCCGATCTCAAGTGATTTGAAGGAAGAGGTGCCTGGCGTCAAATATCTCGACTACCATATTGTTCGCTACTTCAAAGCTATCACCGACCGCGTAAAGCAATCTGCACGTTACGAGTTATTCAATTTCCTTGGACTGTCGCAGAAGGATATTGGCGTCGGCGTGATTTCGCCGGCTGCTACTTCAAGCGCGTCCTACAAAGGGTCAATTTTGCCTGAGGGGCAATCGCATTTTCCCAAGAACTTCAAAGTGGTTTCGTTTTATGTCTCCCCGGCCGCGCTCCTTGAGCGTTGCTACGTCTTGAGAAAGGACGGTTGGGGCGACGAAGACGGCCTCTATCAGCGAATGATCAGTCGCACGAAAATTGAGGCCATTCGCAAGTATCTTTTGGGCAAGAAGCGAGTTTTCATAAATAATATCATTGTGACGCTTCCAAGCAGCACACAGCTGACACGGGACAATGGCAAAACGATTGAGCCAGCTCAAATTACGCAAACCGAGCCAGGCAATATACAACTGCCGTTTGAATATAACTCGATCGGTCTAATCGACGGGCAGCATCGGGTCTTTTCCTACTATGAAGGAGGTCGAGATGAGAACGCCATCAGTCTGCTGAGGCTCCAGCAAAACCTCTTAGTGACTGGCGTAATTTATCCCCCTGGCCTATCGCGACCGGATCGATCGAAGTTCGAGGCGACGCTTTTTCTCGAGATCAACGCCACACAGACGAATGCGAGATCTGATCTCAAGCAGGCAATTGGCATTCTGTTGCAGCCGTTCTCTCAAGATTCTATCGCGCGTCAGGTCGTCAACGCCTTGAATGACAAGGGTGCACTTGGCGGAGAGTTTGAGCGATATTTCTTCGACAAGGGAAAAATAAAAACTACGACGATCGTAAGCTACGGTGTCAAACCTATAACCAAATTGAGCGGAGAAGATTCCTTATTCAAGGCTTGGACTAAGTCAGACAAAAAGAAGCTCGTGGATGAGCCCACGGAGCCGTTAGCGTCCGAGTACGTCAAGTTCTGCGCGACAGAAGTGAATTTGTTTATCAGTGCGATCAAGGCAAGCCTCCCTTCTGACCGATGGACGGCCGATAAGAAAATAAAGGGCAGGATGCTCACAACGACAATATTAAATGGCTTTATCGTTTGCCTGCGCTTGCTCGTGCAGCATCAAAAACTTCACTCCTTTGATTGGTACAAGAACAAGCTTGATCCGGTCGCGTTAGGCAAATTTCAATTTTCTCGCTACAAGTCCAGCCAGTACGGAAGTCTAGGTCAAGATATGTATAAGGAGTTTTTCGAGAAGTAGCTCAAGAGCGTACGCCTTAGAGATGGTACCGAGTTCTTATGGCTGCTTTGCAGGATTGGCACTGGAGATCACGAACCATTCTTTTGAAGGATTAAAGAATGACTGGAGAGGATACACTCAAGCGCGTATTTTTTATCAGCTTGGCTACGCTGATCATCGGCGGTGTTGTTCTCCAGATGGGAATCATGGGAAGCGGCCCTGGTCTTTCCAGCACAACCATCGCTCTGATGAATCTAGGCTCGATCAATAGCGCTGGTTCGGGAGCAGTCGCTTTGGTGTCCGGCGTCATGCTTTGCGTCCGCTGGGTGAGAAGAAAAAGCTCAACATCAGCAGGCGAGATGCGCTTGCCGAGACTCAGTGATGAGCAAAAAGGCGCGCACGGGTCAAATCCTCCTGCCCGCAGTAGTGACAGCCGAAAAACAGAACTGTTGTCAGGAGCAACCAAGAACAAATGGCACGCAGTGATTGCTTACGACTCGGAAATTCGAGCGGCTGCGGAAGCGTTGTCTCCGTACGGGGATGAATGGGTTGAACGTTTGGGCGATGCGTATTTCGCCTTGGAGCAGGATCGGGGCTACCTCCCAAGCATCGTAACTCGCTTAAAAGAGGAAGCAGCGAAGGCGGAGGATCGCCGTTTGATGGAACGCTTTCGGTTTACCGCGGACGGCGAGATTTGCACCGAGGAGGTGCGGGATGTCCTTCGAGAAGCGGTGAGGCAAGGCTTCCACCTTGACAAAGAGGCCGGTGGAGCTTTCTTGGCAACCAAAGACACGTCATGTAGTTACCTTCGCACAATTGCCGATATTCGTCGCTTCGGGCAAATTTTGCGACGATCGGCTAATGAGGCGTGAGCTCGTACTAGCGGGCTCTCTGGTCGACTTGGCGTTGATGAGCCCTATTGTCCGGAGCGTATAGCTCTCCAATTTCGCTTGGGTTCAACTACCTGCGCAGCGAGCCCACTACCTCACCCCGCCACCACCCACACCACCGCCGGCAACGTCACCGCCGCCAGCAGCGTGCCCAGCGCGACCGCGCCCGACCACCAACCGCTGGTACTGCACCGCGAAGATATGCGCCGTCGGATCACGCTGACAGTGCACACAACTCTCGACGCGGAGAGTGCCCTATCGGTAACGCTGCTCAAAGCCAGTTTTGTGCGCGGTCACCGTAGCTCGTCGGATCGCAATGCGCTATCGGTAGCGAACCAAAGGCGTTCATGGACAAGCAAGCCAGGCGAAAAAGATCGTGAGTTTCTTCGAGCGTCTCAAGACAGAAGCATCCGTTGAGTGGCGGGCTTACACCGAGCACCCTTTCACGAACGGATTGGCAGACGGCTCGCTCCCCGAAGCGGCGTTTCGTCACTACCTCGTTCAGGACTACCTGTTCCTCATCGAGTTTGCTCGCGCCTACGCGCTCGCGGTCTACAAGTCGCCCAGACTTGCCGACATGCGTGAAGCAGCGGCCGGCCTTTCGGCCATCCTCGACGTCGAGATGAACCTGCATGTGAAGCTCTGTGCCGATTGGGGTCTGTCCCCGACCGACCTTGAACAGGCCCCTCCGGCGGCCGAGATGCTGGCCTATACACGCTACGTGCTCGACGCGGGAATGCGCGGCGACCTGCTGGCTCTCAAGGTGGCGCTTGCCCCCTGCGTGATCGGGTACGCGGAGATCGCAACGCGGCTCGCCTCGCTCCCCCTCGCGGACGCTGCGACGAACGCCTACCGCGTCTGGATCGCCGAGTACGCCGGCGTGCCGTACCAGGAGGTCGCTGCCAAAGCGCGGGCGCATATGGAGCATCTCGCCGATCTCTACGCCACGCCGGCCCGCGAGGCAGAGCTGATTGCGATCTTCAAGGAAGCCACCCGACTCGAGGCAGACTTCTGGGAGATGGCCTGGCGCGCGGGCCAGCGTGTTCAATAGCCCTTTCGGCAGTCATCAGGCTCATCACCTGAAGGTTATACAATGACGATGACAGTGCTGCTCGATCTGTCGGGCCGAGCTTCTGTTACGATTCCTGAAGCCTAGCCGAAACCACGTCTGTCGGCCGTCCCCGCTAGACCGCATTCATCATTTCGCGCAGTCTTTTCGCACAGCAACATGTCAGCGGAGGTCCTCCGTGGAACATCGCGGCGTCAGCTTCTCCATCATTGAAATGAGCTATTTATCCGGTTGGCAGTGGACGGTCGGAAAGGGCCGGACCGTATCGGTTGGTGTCTGTGCGACGAGGGGGGACGCGATCCGCCAGGCTCAGACTTTCATTGACGCGATTGTGGACTGGGCCGCCTGAGCGGATCACTCACCGCCCGACCGGTAACGTCACCGTCGCCAGCAGCGCCACCGCCCCGGACACCGGGTTCACCAGCCGCTGGCATTGAACTGCACAAAGCACGATGACGATTCATCCCAATCACATCGCGCTTTAGAGATCACCTCGCGGACCAACGAACTTCATCAAAGGACCAATGTCATCCTGGTCGGCAGCCTTGAGAGCCGCGATGTAAGCGGTACGCCGCTCATTCATCTTTTGAAGATCATGTCCGCCTGCCCAATCGATTGGTTTTGCCTTGTAGACGCGGTTCAGAACAGCATCGGCCATGATACGGGCATGCCTGCCGTTACCATTCGGAAACGGGTGAACCTTGACGAGGCCATGGTGCAATCGAATGGCAGCTTCGGAAGGCGAGTAGGTTTTGTTATCAGCCCAAAACTGGGCGTCATCCATGAGGGTTCGAAGCGCTACAGGGATACGGATGGGATCGATGCCGATGTTTTTCCCCGTCTTTCGAAACGTTCCCGCCCAGTCCCAGACGTCGCCGAACAAGCGTTTGTGCAAAATGATGGCGAAGTCGTCGGTCAGAACGTGAGCTCTCTGGCGACCAAGCCAACGCAAGCCGGACTCGATGTTGGCCTGTTCCAATTGATCGAGTTCGCCTTGCGTTGTGATGTGTTTATGCTTCAGTCCGCCAAGCTCGTTTGGGTCGAGCGGTGTCGCTCCCTCGGGATACCAGAGATCGATCATTGATCGCTCCAGAAATTCGAAGGCATTTCCAGCGCGATCTCACGGGTGAGACGTTCGACTTCCTGAGCAATTTTGTCGTCCGGCAGTTTCTGGTTTTCGAGGGCCATGTGCTTGCTGGCCGTGCCGACGATTGCCATGGCCTTTTTTCGAGCCTGAGCCGTAATGAGATCCTCGACATGTCCTGAGGCCGGAATGATCGCGTAGACGAAGCGGCACCCCATCGCCTCTGCTGTGGCTTGCATTGATTTCAGGGTGATGCCGCCCGTGAGTTCCGCACGTTCTGCCGTGGTGACGCGTGCGCGGGTGACGCCCATTTTCTTTGCGACGTCGGCCCCCGACATACCCAGCGCGCTGCGGACCGTGCGCAGCCAGCCTTCCGGCGGTGCTTTCAGACTGGCAGCGCTTGCGGCGGCCGTGTCGACGATGTTGCGGTACTGCTGCTGAACGATGGTTTTGACGCTCATTTGGCAAGTCATCCGTATACATAGAGGTTCATTTCGAATACTTATATGTATTCAAATAGGAGACTACGAATAGTTATATATATCCAAAATGTAAATTTATGAATATATATAAGTATTCGATTGGTGGTGATTTTCCGACCCCAGAAGGAGGCCTATTTTCCGGGTATCCCGGCTGAAGTCGCCAGGAGGGCCTCGTAAGTGCTACCTCACCCCGCCACCACCCACACCACCACCGGCAGCGTCACCGCCGCCAGCAGCGTGCCCAGGGCCACCGCGCCCGACACCGGGTTCACCAGCCGCTGATACTGGACCGCGAAGATGTACGCGTTCGCCCCGGTCGGCATCGCCGCGAACAGCACGACGACGCCGGCCGCGAGCGGCGGCAGGTCGAGCAGCTTTGCCAGCACGAACGCGGCCGCCGGCATCGCCAGTAGTTTTAGCGCGCTCATCACGAGAATGCCGAGCTTCTCGCCCTTGACCTCGAACCGGAACAGATTGATGCCGAGCGCGATCAGCGCGGCCGGCGATCCCGCCTGCGCCAGTAGCTCGACGGTCCTGTCGACGACGGGATGAAGGCCGAGACCGGTGAGACGCCAGAGCAGGCCGAGGCCGATCGCGAGCATGATCGGGTTGCGGGAGAGATCCAGCAGCACCGGCAGGATCAGCGACGCGGCCGAGGCGGTCTGCTTGCGGTCGACCAGCTCCATCTGCAGCGTGCCGCAGAGCCAGAGCAGCGGCGTGTTCACCGACAGGATCAGCGCCATCGGGCCCGCGGCCTCATTGCCCAGCGCCGACAGCGTCAGGGGAATGCCGAGCATCACGATGTTGCCGTAGACCGAGCCGATCGCGAACACGACTCCGTCCTCGCGATCCTCGCGCCGCTTCCGCAGCAGCGCCGAGAGGGCCAGCGCCGCGATCCAGGTGAGCGCGAGCGCTCCGTAATAGGCGCCCCACATCCGCCACGGGCTGACGCCGGAAAATTCCGACACGACGATGGTGCGGAACAGCAGCGCAGGTATGGCGATGCTGAAGGCGAATTCGGAGATGCCCTTGTGCGCGGTCTCGGAGACGAAGCGAAACAGCACCGCGGCATAGCCCGCCGCGATCAGCGCAAACACCGGCGCGACGATCAACATCGTGGCCATGCGCCGCTAAGACCCCAGCCCGATGATCCGGCGCGCCATCCGCACATTGGCATAGTCGATCATCTTGCCGTCGAGTGTCACCGCGCCCTGGCCCTGCGCCTCGGCCTGCTCCATGGCCTCGACGACCCGCCGCGCGTGTGCCAGCTCGGTGTCGGACGGGACGAACGCCCGCAGCGTCGGTTCGATCTGGTCGGGATGGATCACCTGCTTGCCGTCAAAACCCATGGCGGCGGCCTTGAGCGCGCTGCTTTCAGTCAGTTTGGCATCCCGGAACGCGCCGCACGGACCGTCGATGGCGCGCAGGCCGAACGCGCGCGCGGCCACCAGCAGGCGCATCATCGGATAGGCGAACAGGTCGAGCGGGGCGGAGGCATAGCCGCTCAGGGCGGAGCCCACGTGCCGGTAGCCTTCCGGCGACGCGCCGATTTCCGAGGAGCGGGCGCCGATCGAGGCGGCGAAATCCCCGACACCGAGATGAAGGGCGGCGACGCTTTGGTGCGAGGCGGCGAGCGCGTCGACATTGACGAGACCCAGCGCGGTCTCGATCAGCAGTTCGAGCGTCACAGGCGAAGGTCGACCGGGCGCGGACGCGCGCAGCTGATCGGCAATGGCGGCGATGTCGCTCGCGCGCTCCGCCTTCGGCACGATCACCGAATCCAGCCTGGGGAGCGCAGCTAGCTTGCGGATTTCCTGCGCGATGAAGGGGCTGTCGACGGCGTTGATCCTGACAGCGACGATCTTGTTGCCCCAATCCAGGGAGGACAGCGACCGCGCAGCTTCCTCCAGCGCCGCACTCTTCTCGGACGGCGGCACGGCGTCCTCGAGGTCCATGAACACCGCATCCGCGGCCGAGGCAGCTGCCTTGGCGACGAGACGGGAGCGATGCGCGGGAACGGCCAGATAGACCCGCGTCGGCCGCTGAGGGGCCATCGTCATGTCTCCTTTGCGAGACCGAGTTCGCTGAGGATGGATTGGTTGTGCTGCCCGACGTCAGGCACCGGATCCATCCGGGGCGACAGGCCCGGAATGGTGAGAGCCGGCAGGAAGCTCATCACCGGTCCGCACGGTGAGCCAACCGTTTGCACCCGGGAGCGGGAGCGGAGCTGTTCGTGCTCCAGGAAAGCCTCCACCGAATTCAGATGCGCGTTGGCGATCGAGGCCTGGTCGAGCAGCCGCAGCACCTTGTCGCTGGTCATCGCTGCAAAACGCTGCTCGATATGTGTTTGCAGATCGTCCCTGTTCTGCATGCGTAGCGGATTGGTGCGGAAGCGGGGGTGGTCGGCAAATGCCGCATCGCCAAGGACAATGGCGCACAGCGATCGCCATTCCCGGTCGTTTTGGATGCCGAAGAAGATCGTGTTGCCGTCTCCGACGCGGAAAGGGCCGTACGGCGCTATCGTTGCATGCTTTGCCCCGGTTCGCAGCAGAGGCCGGCCCGCACTCTGGGTGTAGAAGGCGGGATAGCTCATCCAGTCCGTGATGGAATCGAACAGCGAGGCCTGGAAGGCGGTGCCCTTGCCGGTCCGCTCGCGGCGATACAGCGCCATCAGCACGCCGTTGAGGATGTACATGCCGGTGGCGATGTCGACCACCGAAAGTCCGACCTTCGCAGGCTCCGCCTCGGTGCCGTTGATGGCGAGGACGCCGGCCTCGCACTGGACCAGGAGATCGTAAGCCTTCTTGTTGCTGTAGGGTCCGCCCGCACCATAGCCCGAAACGTCGCAGGCGATGATCCGGGGAAATTTCCGCACGAGCGATGCGGCATCGAGGCCCAGCCGCTCCGCCGCGCCGGGCGCCAGATTCTGAATGAAGACATCGGCCTGCGGCAGCAAGGCGTCGAGCACCTTCTGGCCGTCCGGACTTTTGATGTCGATGGCGAGGCTCTCCTTCGACCTGTTGGTCCAGACGAACTGGCTCGACATCCCGTTCATCACGTGATCGTAGTCGCGGCAGAAATCGCCATCGCCCGGCCGCTCGATCTTGATGACCCGCGCGCCCCAGTCCGCAAGATGCCGGCTGGCCAGAGGAGCCGCAATCGCCTGCTCGAGCGAGACCACCGTCACGCCCGACAGCGGCAGGTCCGCCTCATTTCGCTCCATGCAATCCGCTCCCGCTTTCGACCAGCGCAGGAGCAAGCCGACCACCCCACGCACATGCTGTGATGATGACATGATGCCCCTGTTTTGCCCGACGAGTCAAACTGCATTTCGCTAAATCCTAAGATTTGAAATGCCAGCAATCGCCGTGACTTGGCTACTGTGCATGGGGTTGTTTTCGCGTTTTTGTTCGCGAGGCCACCCTGTTGCCGAGACCGCACACGTTCCGGCTTTCGCATCTCCGCTCGGTTGCCAACGAACGCCCATTCACCCACTATTCCGTCCGACTCGACATTTTGGGGGATCAATGCCGGCGTTCCGCTTTAAGACATCCATGATGAAATACATGGCTGCTGCGATCTCGGGGATCGCCCTGGCCGTCCTGATCCACCCGGGTGCAGGCTTTGCCTACTCCCAGGAGGAGCAGCAGGCCTGCACGCCGGATGCGATGCGGCTGTGCGGCGACTTCGTTCCGAACGTCGACGCCATCACCGCCTGCATGATCCAGAAGAAGTCGCAGCTCTCGCCGCAGTGCCGGGCGTTCTTCCGGCCTGGACCGGAGCCCGGCATGGCGGCCGCGCCCCGCGCCGGCAAGCCGACCAGCATCGCGCCCAAAGCCGCGAAGAAGACCACCAAGCCGGCGCCGAAGGTGGCCAAGAAGAAGAAACCCAGCGAAAGCTGAGGGCGCGGCACCGCGTTCCCTTTTTGAAGCGCGATCATGCCCGGGCAAAGCGCGCACTGCATTTGAAGTCCCGGGCATTTGCGTTTCCGGCCCCTCGTTCGACGGCCTTGAGTCAAAATGGCCGGGTCATCAGCCCCACACCAGCCACTGGACTCCTTTTGTTCGCCTCCGCTTGCGGACGCTTGCGACCACGCGGGATGTAAACGAATCGCGAAACGGTTTGCGCGGCCAGGTTGCATTCCGCATTTTCCCGCCCGCCTGCTCAAAAAACGCACGATTGCTGGGGTGAAGCGCGGTCCGCTGCAGTTGGTCGCTGTCCGTCGCACGCAGCAGTGTGACTCAAAAGCCAACCTGCTTTGTTATTTCATGGCTCCAGCATAACTTACGATAAATTTTTCTTTCCCGAATCACCGCGGTGATTCATTTTCGCTGCCTGGGGTCAATCTGGAGGCAGAGGTATGAACGTTATTGTTTTTGCATCGCGTAAAGGTGGCTCGGGCAAGAGTACCCTGGCCGCGCATCTCGCCGCGCAGATCAAGGCGACCAAGCCGATCCTGCTCGTCGATGCGGATCCGCAAGGATCGCTCACGCTGTGGCACAAGCTGCGTGGCACCAACGAGCCGCCGATCAAGTCCGCGGTGAACTCGGTCAGCGGCATCGTCTCCGCTGCCAAGCGCGACGGTTATGAATGGGTGTTGATCGACACGCCGCCGAACCTGTCGGCCGTCGTCGACGACGCCATCCGCAATGCCACCATGGTCGTGATTCCCGCCCGTCCCGGCGTGTTCGACGTCAACGCGGTGCAGGAAACGATCCAGATGTGCCGTGCGGCCCGCAAGCCCTACGCGGTCGTGCTCAACGGCGCGCCGGCGCGCCGCGACGAGTCCGAAAGCCCGATCGTCACCATCGCCCGCGAAGCGCTGGCAAAATTCCGGGCCCCGGTGTGGGGCGGCCAGATCACCAACCGTTCGGATTTGCTGATGGCGCTGAGCCACGGCGAAGGCGCGCGGGAATATCAGGCCGAGAGCCGTGCGGCTCAGGAAATCGCAAGGCTGTGGGCGGCGATCGAACGTTCGGTGAAGGCTATTCGCGGCACGGCGTCGGCTTCCGGCGCAATGCACAAGCAGGCGGCATAATTTCCATAAATCATTCCCCGGACGAAAAACGCGCGGATCTCCGCGCGTTTTGCGTTTCCGGAGATCACTATGAAAGCTAGGCCACCATCAGCATGTAGAATACGATCACCGGCGACAGGGTGAGGATCACCGACCAGATGCCGGCGGCCCAGAGAATGTCCTCGGTGGTAAAACCCTGCTGTCCCGCGTCGTAATGCGACGCCACTTCGTTATGACTATTCACAAACGCCCCCGCGATTTCTTCGCTTATGGGCATGAACGATAGGCGGGATGCTTTAAGATTCCGGGTCGCAATCTCGCGCGCATTCGAACACAAGTCTAACCCACGGATTAACCATCCGGACGTGCTCCGTGTCAGGCGAGCCAGACCCGAAACACCAGCACCGGCATCAGGCCGAGCATCACCGCCCAGAAGCCGAACGACGACACCACCAGAATTCCGCGCAACAGATCGGCGGACGCGAATATATCTGCCGCCGGCGGGCGGATGCGTTGCCCCATGGTTATTCCCCCTTTTGAAGACTGTGAATGAAAACGATAGGCGCGTTTGCGTAAACGAGCCGTGGATGCGCCATGCGGCAGCAGCGAAGGCCGTTGGCGCGTGGTTAACCACGGTGCGTCTTCCCTTCTCCCGCAAGGGAGAAGGGCGAGCGTGCGTGGATCGAAAGAGGAAGCTCTACGCCGCGACTTGCATCCGTCGCTCGATCTCGCGGTCGAGCTGGGCGGCGAGTTCGCTGCCGACTTCGACCATCGGCAGGCGCACTTCGGGGCTGTCGACGAGGCCCGTGCGCCACAGCCAATACTTTGCCGGCGCGGGACTGGGTTCAGTGAACAACAGGCGCGTCAGTTCCGCGACCTCCTGCCAGCGCGCCAGCGCCGCATCGTGGTTGCCGCGCTTCAGCTCGGCATACACAGCCGCAAACGTCGCGGTCTCGAGATGGGCTGACAGCACGATGCCGCCGTCGGCGCCGTCGCGGAGTGCCTCGAAATAGTTCGCGTCCTCGCCGGTCAGCACGCGAAAGTTCTTGGGACGGTCGCGCAGCAGCGCGATGGATTGCTCGCGGCTCGCGCCGCAATCCTTCAGGCCGATGATGTTCGGATGCTCGGCAAGCCGCAGCAGCGTCTGGTTGGTGATGTTGACCGAGGTGCGATAGGGGATGTTGTAGAGCGCGAGCGGCCAGGCGGCGTGATCGGCGAGCGCCTCGAAATGCGCCAGCACGCCGCGTTGCGACGGCCGCACATAATAGGGGCTCGCGATCAGATAGCCGTCGATCGGCCAGTCCGCGGTTTCATCGAGGCGGTCCTTCAGCCGCGCCGTGTCAGCGCCTGATAGTCCGAGGCAGATCGGAAGCCTGCTGGGGCCGGTGGTCATCTCGTCGCGCACGATGGCGACGAGGCGTTCGAGCTCGGCGTCGCGCAGCGTCATGCCTTCGCCGGAGGTCGCCCCCAGGATGAAGCCGTCAACGGCCTGTTCGCTGTAATGCCGTGTCAGCCGCCGCAGCGACCTTTCGTCGAGAGCGCCGTCGCGAAACGGCGTCACCAGCGGCAGCCAGAGCCCGTGCAAATGTTCCTGTAGTCCGGTCATGTTCCATCTCCTTCTCGGGAAAAACCTGAGACGAGGCACATGAAAAAACCCCGTCCAGGCGGCGGGGCTTTCGGGGTTTGGCTCGCGATGACGAAGCTTGTTTAGCGCGCGCAAAAATCCGAGGTCCCCGGATGGGGGCCTTTTTTCGAGACGGCTGCCTCGAACGAAATTGCGCACGACTTCGTGATCATTTGCAAAGGATGCGGGGTACGCATGGAACTGTCAACACTCGCGGAACGCGAAAGCCGTAGAGGTCAAAAAAAAGCCGGGCTCGAACGAGCCCGGCTTAAGGTATTGGCCACGTGAGGCCGACACAATCACCTTCCAAGAGGGATTACTGAACTCCCGCGCCACTGGAGGAGGGGGACAAATGCGCAACGCGAAGGCTCAGCGTGCAAGCAGTATGAGCTTGACGAGCGGCCTGCAGCAACAGCCGAGGCCGCATGTCAGTCATGCGGAAATTAGGACGGCCAGCGCTGCGCCTTGCTCACCACGAAGTCGCGGAACACCTGCACACGCGCGACCGTCTTCAGCTCTTCCGGATAGACAAAATACGTATCGAGCTGGATCGAATCCGATTCGCCGAACAGCTGCACGAGGCGGCTCTGTTCTTCGATCAGATAGTCCGGCAGCGCCGCGATGCCGAGGCCTTGCTGACATGCGCGGACGAGGCCGAGGATGTTGTTGACCCTGAAATAGGCTTCGCGCGGACCCGAGCCGTTGCGTCCCGCTTCGACCAGCCAGTTGCGGTTCTGAAGATGCGGCGCGAAGGTGCCGTCGGAGAGCGTGATGATGCGGTGGGAATCGAGCTCCTCCAGCGTGCGCGGCGTGCCGAAGCGCTTGATGTAATCAGGCGAGCAATAGGCGTGGAAGCCCATCGCGAAAAGTTTGCGCTGAATGAGATCCGGCTGCGTCGGCTTGCGGGTGCGGATCGCGACGTCGGCCTCGCGCATCGAGAGGTCGAGCTCTTCGTCGGTGACGATCAGCGAGATCCGGATTTCCGGATAGAGCGCGGTGAATTCGCCGAGCCGCGGGATCAGCCAGTTGATGCCGACGCCGGGCGTGGTGGTGATCTTGAGATCACCGCTCGGCCGCTCGCGGCTGTCGGTCAGTTTGGCGCGCGCCGCCTGCAGTTGCATGAACACGTCATGCGCGGTGCGGAACAGGAGGTCGCCCTGTTCGGTGAGGATCAGGCCGCGGGCGTGGCGGTGGAACAGCGAGACCGAGAGCTCCTGCTCCAGCGCCGAGACCTGGCGTGACACCGCCGATTGCGACAGGCCGAGCTGCTCGCCGGCATGGGTGAAGCTTCCCGCTTCCGCCGCCGCGTGAAACACCTTCAGCTTGTCCCAGTCCATATCCGTGAATCCGTCGCGTGTTCGTGCCATGATCTTTATTCCGCTGCCGCGCGCTCGCTGGCGCGCAGGGCCAAGAAACGTTCGGCTTCGAGAGCCGCCATGCAGCCGAGGCCGGCCGCTGTGACCGCTTGACGATAAGTCTCGTCGGCGACGTCGCCGGCGGCGAACAGGCCGGGCACCGAGGTGGCGGTCGAGTTCGGGGCGACCTCGACATAGCCCGACGGCTTGAGCTTGACTTGGTCTTTCACCAGTTCGGTCGCCGGCGCATGCCCGATAGCGATGAAGACACCGTCGGCCTTGTGCTCGGTGAGCGCGCCGGACTTGACGTTCTTGAGACGGACATGAGTGACCTTGCCCGGATTGCCTTCGCCGCAGATCTCGTCGATGGCGTTGTCCCAGACCACCTTGATCTTGGGATGCTTGAACAGGCGGTCCTGCAGGATGCGCTCGGCGCGGAAATGGTCGCGGCGGTGAACCACAGTCACCTGCGAGGCGAAATTGGTCAGGAACAGCGCTTCCTCGACGGCGGTATTGCCACCGCCGACCACGACCACTTCCTTGCCGCGGTAGAAGAAGCCGTCGCAGGTGGCGCAGGCCGAGACGCCAAAGCCCTTGAAGTTTTCTTCGGAGGAGATGCCGAGCCATCGCGCCTGGGCGCCGGTGGCCAGGATCACGGTCTCGGCGAGATAGACGTCGCCGCTATCGCAGGTGAGGCGGAACGGCCGCTGCGTGGTGTCGAGCTTGACCACCAGATCGGTTTTGATCTGGGTGCCCACATGCAGCGCCTGCTTCTCCATCTGCTCCATCAGCCAGGGGCCCTGGATCACGTCGGCGAAGCCCGGATAGTTCTCGACATCGGTCGTGATGGTGAGCTGGCCGCCCGGCTGGACGCCCTGGATCAGAATCGGCTCGAGCATTGCGCGCGCGGCGTAGATCGCCGCCGTGTAGCCGGCGGGGCCGGAGCCGATGATGACGACCTTTGCATGGACAGCGGCGGACATTTCGACAGGTGCCTTTCACGGGGGATTGCAGCGCGGGCGCGGAACGTGCCGGGAGGCCTCGCGGAGGCGCTGAAATATCAGAGCTAATCTAAGCCTTCTGGTGAGCTATGCAAGAATTGCATTCCCTGTCGGCGGATTTTTCCAACAAGGAACAAAAGTCGATTGCGCTGCACGCGCAATAAAATTGCGCTGGTCGGGCCGTCTGCGCTATGAGGATTGCGATAAACGCGCCAATAGCGCCGCAAAGGCCAGGAGTTCCAATCACGTGTCGCGGAACCTAGACGAGATCGACCTGAAAATTCTCACCGAGATTCAGGCCGACGGTCGAATCACGAATGTCGAGCTGGCCAGGCGCGTCGGCATCTCGCCACCGCCCTGCCTGCGCCGCGTCCGGGCCTTGGAGGAGGAGGGGTATATCCACGGCTATCGCGGGCTCCTGGACGCGCGAAAGCTCGGCTTCGACGTCACGGTGTTTGCCGCAGTGCACCTCTCCAGCCAGGCCGAGGCTGATTTGCGCGCCTTCGAGGAGTTCGTCCGTGCCGAGCCGCTGGTGCGCGAGTGCTGGATGCTGTCGGGCGAAGTCGATTTCATCCTGAAATGCGTCGCACCCGACATGGCCACCTTCCAGGATTTCGTCACCCATTTGACCGCCGCCCCGCACGTCCGCAACGTGCGGACCTCGCTCGTGCTGCATAACTCGAAATACGAGGCGGCCGTGCCGCTCGACGTGAGGGGAAGAAGGTAGCTCGCACGATCCCGTGCCCCGGACGCAGCGCAGCAGCGCAAGAACGCTGCAGCGCGTCCGGGACACGAGAGTGGGGGCGCGAGCCCATCACATTCCCAGCAACATGCAGAAACAAAAAAGGCCGCGCAGTGCGCGGCCTTTTTCAAATCACACGCAACGGCTAATCGCTATCGCCACTCCACCTTGGTGATCTCATACGCCTTGGAGCCGCCGGGCGCGTTGACCTCGACGGTGGCGCCCTTCTTCTTGCCGATCAGCGCGCGCGCGAGCGGCGAGGTGATGGAGATGCGGCCCTTCTTGGCGTCGGCCTCGACCTCGCCGACGAGCTGCCACACGTTCTTTTTCTCGGTGTCCTCGTCGACCAGCGTCACGGTGGCGCCGAACTTGATTGTGTCGCCGGACAGCTTGGAAATGTCGATGATGTCGGCGCGCGCGAGCTTGTCCTCGAGCTCGGCGATGCGGCCTTCATTGTGGGACTGCTCTTCCTTCGCGGCGTGATATTCCGCGTTCTCCGAAAGGTCGCCGTGCGAGCGCGCCTCCGCGATATGCTCGATGATGCGCGGACGGTCCTCCGACTGGCGCTTCTTCAATTCTTCCCCGAGCGCGGCAAAGCCGCTCGCTGTCATCGGTACCTTTTCCATCTCTTCTCTCGTCCTTCGGTCGCGCGCGCCCCGAAATGTCAGCGCGCACGCAACTTGATTCGTCAGTCTATCCGGGCTCGACGCCGGACGTTCATATGGGCTTGGCGCCGGAACTGAACAACCAAATGGCCGGACAGTTCCTCCGGTCATTGTGGCTTCATCGCCAGTCACTTAGCGGAAAGTGGGCCTTCCGCTCGCGATCAGGTTTCCGAAAAGTAGCTCTGCAGGGTCCGAACCTCAAGGTCCCCGCCCAGATAGGCGTGGATGCCCTGCGCGGCCGCCACGGCCCCGGAAAGAGTGGTGTAATACGGCACTTTATGCAAGAGGGCCGCGCGCCGCAGAGAACGGCTGTCGGCGAGCGCCTGCGGGCCTTCGGTGGTGTTGAAGACGAGCTGGACGTCGCCATTGGTGATGGCGTCGACGATGTGCGGCCGGCCCTCCAGCACCTTGTTCACCCTCTCGGTCGGGATGCCCTGGTCGGTCAGGAAGCGCGCCGTGCCCGACGTCGCCAGCACCTTGAAGCCGAGCGAATGCAGCTCGCGAACGGCCTCGGCGATGCGCGTCTTGTCGCTCTCGCGAACCGAGACGAACACCGTGCCCTTGCGCGGCACCCGCGTGCCGCCGCCGAGCTGACTCTTGGCGAACGCCACCGCGAAGGAGCGGTCGATACCCATGACCTCGCCGGTCGAGCGCATCTCCGGACCCAACACGGTGTCGACTCCGGGGAAGCGGGCGAACGGAAATACCGATTCCTTGACGCCGACATGCTTGAAGTCCGCCTTCTTCAACTTGAAGTTAGCGAGCTTTTCGCCGGCCATGACGCGCGCCGCGATCTTCGCAACCGGCGTGCCGACCACCTTGGCGACGAAAGGCACCGTGCGCGAGGCGCGCGGGTTGACTTCGAGCACGTAGATATCGCCGTCCTTGATGGCGTATTGCACGTTCATCAGGCCGACGACGTCGAGGCCCAGCGCGAGCTCGCGGGTCTGCCGCTCCAGCTCCTCGATCATCTTGGCATCGAGCGAATGCGGCGGCAGCGAGCAGGCGCTGTCGCCGGAATGGATGCCGGCTTCCTCGATGTGCTCCATGATGCCGACGATGAAGGTGTCCTTGCCGTCGCAGAGGCAATCGACATCGATCTCGGTTGCGTCGGAGAGATAGCGGTCAAACAGCAGCGGGTTCTTGCCGAGCACAGTGTTGATCTGCCCGGTCTTGTCGTTCGGGTAGCGCGCCTTGACGTCAGACGGCACCAGCTCCGGCAGCGTGCCGAGCAGGTAATCGTTGAGCTGGTTCTCCTCGCGGATGATCTGCATCGCGCGGCCGCCGAGCACGTAGGACGGGCGCACCACCAGCGGCAGTCCGAGATCGGTGCAGACGAGCCTCGCCTGCTCGACCGAATAGGCGATGCCGTTCTTCGGCTGCTTCAGCCGCAGCTTGTCGAGCACCCGCTTGAAGCGGTCGCGGTCCTCAGCCAGGTCGATAGCGTCGGGCGAGGTGCCGAGGATCGGCACTTCGGCGGCTTCCAGCGCGCGCGCCAGCTTGAGCGGGGTCTGGCCGCCGAACTGCACGATCACGCCATGCAGCGTGCCGTTGGTGCGCTCCTTCGCGATGATCTCCAGCACGTCCTCGGCGGTGAGCGGCTCGAAATAGAGCCGGTCGGCGGTGTCGTAGTCGGTCGACACCGTCTCCGGGTTGCAATTGACCATGATGGATTCGTAGCCGGCGTCATGCAGCGCGAAGCAGGCATGGCAGCAGCAATAGTCGAACTCGATGCCCTGACCGATGCGGTTCGGCCCGCCGCCGAGGATGATGACCTTCTTCTTGTCGGACGGCGCGCTCTCGTCCGCAGGCGCACCCGCGAACGGCGCCTCATAGGTCGAGTACATGTAGGCGGTGGGCGAAGCGAACTCGGCCGCGCAGGTGTCGATGCGCTTGTAGACCGGGCGGACGCCGAGCGCGTGGCGCTTCGCCGTCACCTCCGCCTCGGTCGTCTCCGCGATCATCGCAAGCCGGGCATCGGAGAAGCCCATGGCCTTGAGCGTGCGCATGCCGAACGCGTTGCCCGGCAGGCCGCTCTTGCGGACCTTCGCTTCCATGTCGACGATGCCGCGCATCTCGCTGAGGAACCACGGATCGATCTTGCAGGAATTGAAGATCTCCTCGTCCGACCAGCCGAGCCGCATCGCCTGGGCGACCTGGAGCAGCCGGTTCGGTGTCGGCGTGCCGAGCGCGGCGCGGATCGCGTTCTTGTCGTCGTCGCGGCCGAGACCTTCGATCTCGATCTCGTCGAGGCCGGTGAGACCGGTCTCGAGCCCGCGCAAGGCCTTCTGAAGGCTTTCCTGGAAGGTGCGGCCGATCGCCATGACTTCGCCGACCGACTTCATCGACGTCGTCAGCGTGGTGGAGGCGCCGGGGAATTTCTCGAAGGCGAAACGCGGCACCTTGGTGACGACATAGTCGATCGTCGGCTCGAACGAGGCCGGCGTGGCGCCGCCGGTGATGTCGTTGGAGATTTCGTCGAGCGTGTAGCCGACCGCGAGCTTGGCGGCGACCTTTGCGATCGGAAAGCCGGTGGCTTTCGAAGCCAGAGCGGAGGAACGCGACACGCGGGGGTTCATCTCGATGACGACCATGCGGCCGTCTTCGGGATTGACGCCGAACTGCACGTTGGAGCCGCCGGTCTCGACGCCGATCTCGCGCAGCACCGCCAGCGAGGCGTCGCGCATGATCTGGTATTCCTTGTCGGTCAGCGTCAGCGCCGGCGCCACCGTGATGGAATCGCCGGTGTGCACGCCCATCGGATCGAGGTTCTCGATCGAGCAGACGATGATGCAATTGTCTTTCTTGTCGCGCACCACCTCCATCTCGTACTCTTTCCAGCCGAGCACGGATTCTTCGATCAGTACTTCGTTGGTGGGAGACGCATCCAGGCCGCGCTCGATGATGTCGAGGAACTCTTCCTTGTTGTAGGCAATGCCGCCGCCGGTGCCGCCCATGGTGAAGGAGGGGCGGATGATCGCGGGCAGGCCGATCTCGGACAGCGCCATCAGCGCCTGGCCGAGCGCATGTTCCTGATAGCGCTTGCGGCGGTCGCTTTCGCCGAGGGTCCACTGCTGCTCGAGCTCTGCGAGCGCCGCGCCCGAGGCCTTTGCGCGTTCGGCTTGGTACTTGTCGCGGAAGGACTTCTTCAGAGCGGAGGCGTTGGCGAGCCGCGACTTCGGCGTCTCAAGCCCGATCTTGGTCATGGCCTCCCGGAACAGCTGGCGGTCCTCGGCCTTGTCGATCGCGTCCGCAGTGGCGCCGATCATCTCGACGTCGAACTTTTCGAGCGTGCCCTGCCGGCGCAGCGACAGCGCGCAGTTCAGCGCAGTCTGTCCGCCCATGGTCGGCAGCAGCGCGAAGCCGCCGGGGATGGCGTGACGTTCCTTCTCGATGATCTTTGCGACGATCTCGGGCGTGATCGGCTCGATATAGGTCGCATCGGCCAATTCCGGATCGGTCATGATGGTGGCCGGGTTGGAATTGACGAGGACGATGCGGTAGCCCTCTTCCTTCAGCGTCTTCACCGCCTGCGTGCCCGAATAGTCGAACTCGCAGGCCTGTCCGATCACGATGGGACCGGCGCCGATGATCAGGATGGTGGTGATGTCTGTACGTTTGGGCATCAACTCTCGCCGAAGTGGAATTTGGGCACAAAAAAAGGGCGCGCTTGCTGCGCGTCCCTTTGGCCGAGAGCGCGGTGGTCTCCCTGCGCGCGGGTGGGTCTTAGACCAGTTTTCGGGGCGGCGAAACCCCGAAAAACGCCCATCAACCGGCAATTTTGACCGGTTTTGGTCGGGCCTGCCAGCCACGGGCAAGGTGCACCAGAAGGGCAGCCGAAACGCTCAATCCGCCGACCCAGCCGAGATCAGCCGGGCTCCATGAAGCAAGCACGGCGCCTCCCAAGGCTCCGCCGATCGCGAAGCCGAGATACATGGCCGAGGCGTTGAGGGAGAGCGCAATCATCGAGGCCTTGGGGTCGATCCGGATGATGCTGGCGACCTGGGCCGGATAGAACGCCCAGCCCGAAAGGCCCTGAAGGAAGATCGGGCCCAGGATCGCGTAATGCGCCTGGCCGGGGAGGAATTTCAGCACCAGCGAATGCAGGAAGAGCGCGCCGGCCATGCCGGTCAGGCCGAGCGCCGCGGTGACGATGGTGCCCAGCCGGTCGGCCAACAGGCCGCCGAGCATGTTCCCGATCGCCGCGGCCGCGCCGAACACCAGGAGCGCGAGGCTGATGCGCGAGGCATCGAAGCCCAGCGCGCGCAGCGGGACCGCGAAATAGGTGAACATTGTGAAGCCGCCGAGCGCCCATAAAATCGTGATCACGAGCGCGATCAGGACATTGCTGTGACGCGCCACCGCCAGCCGCTCGCTGAGCGAGGCCGTGTTGCGCGGCAGGCCGCGGGGCAGGCCGAACAGGAGGGCGACGAGCGCGACGGCGCCGATCAGGGCGACCATGGCAAAGGTCGCACGCCATCCGAAGAGGCTGCCGACGAGATTCCCGAGGGGAACGCCGATGACGGTCGCAACCGTGAGTCCCGACGTGACCAGCGCCACCGCGCGGCCGCGCCGCTCCGGCGAGGCGACGGCCACGGATACGGCCAGCGCGGTCGGCATGCACAGCCCGGAGCCCAGCGCCATCAGCATGCGCGAGGCCAGCAGCAGGCCGTAATTGGACGCCACCATCGCCGCGAGGTTTCCGGCGATGAAGGTCGATAGCGCCAGGGCCAGCACGGTGCGGCGGTCGATATTGTTCAGCGTCACCGCCAGGATTGGCGAGGCCACGGCATAGGTGAGGGCGTAGGCGGTGACCAATTGGCCGGCGGCGGAGACGGAAATTGACAGGTCGGTTGCGATCGCCGGCAAAAGTCCTGCAATGACAAAGCCTTCCGTGCCGATCGCAAAGGCCGCCAAGGCCAACCAGAATACGCTCATCGGAAAATCCCCATGTTCAATGTTTATTGAACTATCAATTGGACCGGTGCAGGAGTCAATTGGTTCAAGAACTATTGAACATCGAGGCCATTTCGCTATGATCGTCAGACCATGAGCCGCACGCCTCCCCACCCCACCCGCGAGCAGATCGAGCTGCCGATGGTTCTGGATTGCCTGAGCGATCCGATCCGATTGGCGATCGTCTACCAGCTCGCCCAGCAGCAAGGTGTCAGTAGCGAATTGTGCTGCGGCGACTTCAATGCGCTCAGCGGCAAGTCGAATCTCGCCTATCATTTCGCGAAGCTGCGGGAATCCGGTCTGATGCAGACGCGCGTGGCGGGCACCAACCGCTTCATGCGGCTGCGCTACGAGGATCTGGATGCCCGTTTCCCCGGTCTGCTCGATGCGGTGGTGAAATCGGCAGCGAAGGATGCCGACCGGCTTCAGCTGCTGTCGGAGTGCGAAGTGCCTGCTGCGGGTTGAAGCTGAGACGATTGCGCGCCAACGCCCGACTTCGCCCTTCGGGCTTCGTCGAGGCAGCCTTCGCTACGAAATGGCTCGCCTGGCCGAAGCTGGCGAAGCCAGCGAAGGCTGGAGACCCGGCCTGGATTTGAACCAGGATGAAGAGCGATGCACTGCTCTCGCGTAGACGCTTCCGCCACCGGGCCGTGGCGATCATTGCCGATCGGGGTGCGACAAGCCACCCCAGGCAATCGTTATGCTTAACGCACCAAAGGCGGCCGCGCGATGAAGGTCATCCGCCAGCGATTGTGGCCGATATTGCCGTCAGCGCGCTGGACCGCGAAGCCGGCGGCCTTGAGCCTGGCGGTGATCTCGTCCTCGCTATAGCGCTGCAGCCCGATGCGCGTACGCAGATGACGGTAATCTGACAGCGCGGTGCTGATCAGCCCGATCAGCGCATCTTTCAAAAAGCCGTGACGCAGGCCGAAGCTGAGCAGCGCTGTGACGTCCCTGAACATGCCGACGTTGGGCTGGAGGATGTCGCCGAGCACCAGCTTGCCGGAGGGCTTCAAAATACGTCGGAAGTTGAGGAGCGCGGCATCGAGCTCGTCCGGCGTCATGTATTGCGCGACCGAGTTCATCACGGCGAGATCGATCGACTGCTCCTGCATGTTGCGGACCTCGTCGAGCGAGCGGACGCGGATCTTCGTGTTCGGGGCAAACCGCGCGATCAACCGGCCGCGAACGCCGGGCGCAGGCTCGGCGAGGATCAACTTGCCGCAGGCCGCCGCCACTTGGCTCGCGGACAGCGCCTCGCCGCAGGCATAGTCGAGCACGGTCGCCTCGGGCGAGGAGATATAGCCGATGATGTCCCGCGCGATGATCTGGAAGTGCAAGTCGCGATGCAGCTTGCTGACATAGATCGTATGCGTCGAGTCGTAATAATCGATCCAATCGTCCATGGTATCTGAGGGCCCCGGCCAAACGGTTCCGCCAAAGGAACCGGCGCTGCCCGCCTGCGTTAGGGGTGCGACGGCGCGCCGTCAATGTCCGCGTCCTAACAGGAAGGTTTCCCGTGAGCAAAGCCCCTACCAAGGTCTCGCCCGACCTCGATACCCCCACCGATCTGTCGCCTCAGGCGGTCAAGAAGGTTTCGGAGGCGCTCAACGTGCTTCTGGCCGATGCGTTCGCGCTGTATCTGAAGACCAAGAACTTCCACTGGCACATCAGCGGCCGGCATTTCCGCGACTATCATTTGCTGCTCGACGAACAGTCCGACCAGATCTTCGCCACCACCGACCGGCTCGCTGAACGGGTTCGCAAGATCGGCGGTACCACGCTGAAGTCGATCGGCCAGGTCGCGAAACTCCAGACCATCAAGGACAACAACGAGGACTACGTCCCGCCGCGCGAGATGTTGCGTGAATTGATGCAGGACAACAAGCACGTCGCGAGCGCGATGCGAAAAGCGCACGAGGTGTGCGACGAGGCCGGCGACGTCGCCAGCGCCAGCATCCTCGAGAACTTCATCGACGAGACCGAGCGCCGCACCTGGTTCCTGTTCGAAGCCACACGTCAGGAAGGCGCCAACGAGGCGTAGGGCACGCTGTGGCGGGGTGGGCAAAGGCGCGCTTTTCGCGCGCCGTGCCCACCATCTATCTGCAGTTCAAGTCGTTTGGTGGGCACGCTTGGCTTTGCCCACCCTGCGGCACCGTCGTTGCGACTACCGCCACAACCGCATCAACGCGCCATTCTTGCCCGTCACCGGATCGGCCGGCGGCAGCGCGACGTTTGGAATCGTCTTCAGCGCTTTCGCGTGATTCTCCGGCGTCGCCCGGGTGATCTCCATCTTCGCACCCGGCGGATAGGCGCCGATCACGCAGAAATCCTCGCTCGCCTTGATGCATCGATGCCCGGTGCCGGCAGGGAGAATCGCGACGTCCCCGGCCTTGATCTCCAGCTCCTGACCGGGGTCGCCACCGAAGCGGACCCGCGCGCTCCCGCGCGCAACGCCGAGCACCTCATGCACCGTCGCGTGATAGTGCAGATAGTCGAAGACCCCATTGCGCCACGTCCCGCCCCAGCCGTTCGCTTCGAACAAACTTTCGATCGTCTCTTCCGGCTGTCTGGAATCGAGCTTCACCGCGCCCTGGTAGGCCAGGAACGGGAGGATGTTGTTCGGCACGAGCCCGTCGTCCTCGAACACGATGGCGAGCGGCTCGGCATTGTCGCGGACGGCGGGCATGGCGGGGCTCCTGCTGCACGAAGGTGTCGAGACAACATTAAAGCAGGAGGAGGCGTTCCTCTGGAGGTCTCGTGTCCCGGACGCGCTGCAGCGCTCTTGCGTTGCTGCGCAGAGCCGGGACCCAGAGTGCCGCGGGCATGGGCCCCGGTTCAGCAGCGCATCACGCCGCTAAGAGCGGCGCCTAAAGCGCGTTCACGCGCGTCTCGACGCGCTATGGCACTGCGCCCGGGGCACGGGAGCCGTGGTCCTTACGCGCTCTTGTTCTGCCGCATCAGGTCCGCGAAACGCTGGAACAGATAGTGCGAATCGCGCGGGCCCGGTGAGGCCTCGGGGTGGTATTGCACCGAGAACACCGGTTTGCCGTCGAGCTGGATGCCGCAATTGGAGCCGTCGAACAGCGAGATGTGAGTCTGGGTCGCGCCCGTCGGCAGGGTGCTCTCGTCCACGGCAAAGCCGTGGTTCATCGAGGTGATCTCGACCTTGCCGGTGGTCTCATCCTTCACGGGGTGATTGGCGCCGTGATGGCCCTGATGCATCTTCCTCGTCTTGGCGCCGACCGCGAGGCCGAGCATCTGGTGACCGAGACAAATTCCGAATGTCGGCGTGCCCGACTTGATCACGTCCTGGATCACAGGCACCGCATATTTGCCGGTCGCGGCCGGATCGCCCGGACCGTTCGACAGGAACACGCCGTCCGGCTTCATCGCAAGAATATCTTCGGACGAGGTCGTTGCCGGCACCACCGTCACCTTGCAGCCGACGCCGGCGAGCAGGCGCAAAATGTTGCGCTTGATGCCGTAGTCGATGGCGACCACGTTGAACTCAGGCTGGTCCTGCCGGCCAAAGCCCTTCTCCCACAGCCACGGCGTCTCGTCCCAGGTGAAGCGCTGGCCGGAGGTGACCATCGGCACGAGGTCCATGCCCTCGAGGCCCGGCCATTCGCGCGCTTCTTCCTTCAGGCCATGCAGATCGAACTCGCCGTCCCTGGCGTGCGCGATCACGGCGTTGGGCATGCCCTTGCTGCGGATCAGCGCGGTCAGTGCACGGGTGTCGATGCCGGAGAGGCCGATGATGCCGCGCGCCTTCAGCCACTGGTCGAGATGCTTGGTGGCGCGGTAGTTCGAGGGATCGGTGATCGCGGTGCGCAGGATCACGCCGCGCGCGCCGGGCGTCGCAGCCATGTTCACCGTCTCGATGTCGTCGTCGTTGGTGCCGACGTTGCCGATATGCGGAAAGGTGAAGGTGATGAGCTGGCCGGCATAGGAGGGATCGGTGAGGATCTCCTCGTAGCCGGTCATCGCGGTGTTGAAGCAGACCTCGCCGACGGCTTGGCCTTCGGCGCCGAGACCAAAGCCTTCAAGCACCGTGCCGTCGGCAAGCACCAACAGCGCGGTCGGTTTGTGGTCCGGCCAGGCGGTATCGTTTTCGGATTGTGTCATAAGCCCGGTTCATAGTCCCCGCGGGCGCTGCCGTCAAAGCGGAGAAGCGCGGATTCACATGCGTTTTTGCATATTTGACAGCTCTCCTCGGGCCCTTAAGCTCGGTGGCATAATTTCCGGCAAATTCCGGGGCTTGGGAGGCAATAATGGACCAGACAACCCCGATTGTGCTGGTTCCGGGATTGGCGTCCTCGGCCCGGATCTATGCCCCGGTGATCCCGTCGCTCTGGCGGTTCGGCCCGGTGATGGTCGCCAACCATATCCGTGACGACAGCATGGCCGCGATCGCCCGTCGGGTGCTGAGCGAGGCGCCGCCGCGCTTCGCGCTCGCCGGCCATTCGATGGGCGGCTACGTCGCGCTCGAGATCATGCGCCAGGCGCCCGAGCGGGTGGCCAGGCTCGCGCTGATCAACACCCAGGCGCGGCCGGACACGGAGGAGGCGACCACGCGCCGACGCGGCCTGATGGAGCGGGCCAAGCGCGGCGAGCTGCGTGCGGCTCGCGAGGAGATGTTTCCCGAACTGGTGCATCCCTCGCGCCGCGACGATGCCGGCATTCGTCAGCTCGTGCATGAACAGGGCGAGGATGTCGGCGTCGAAGGCTATCTGCGGCAGCAGACCGCGATCATCGCGCGGGTGGATTCACGGCCGACGCTTGCGACGATCAAATGCCCGACGCTGGTGCTGACGGGCGATGCCGACAACACCATCCCCAACGCGTTCTCGAAAGAGATGGCGGAGGGCATTGCCGGCGCAAAGGTCGTGGTCCTGTCGAATTGCGGACATCTGCCGCAGCCGGAGCAGCCTGAGGCAACGGTGCGAGCGCTGGTCGAATGGCTGGGAACCCCGGTTGTCTCAGGGCTGCGAACGGCCTAGATCAGGCGTCGGATATTCTAGGGGAGCACGATCATGCTGCGCGATGACATCAACAATGCGGTCAAGGAGGCCATGAAGGCCAAGGAAGAGCGCAAGCTGTCCACGCTGCGCATGGTCAACTCGACCATCAAGAACGCCGACATCGAGGCGCGCGGCAACGGCAAGCCGCCGCTGTCGGACGCAGACCTGCTCGGCGTTTTTCAGAAGATGATCAAGCAGCGCCAGGAATCGGTCGAGCTCTACGAGAAGGGCGGCCGTGCCGAACTCGCCGCGCAGGAGCGCGAGGAGATCGCGGTGATCTCGGCCTATCTGCCGAAGCAGATGTCGGACGACGACGTGAAGAAAGCGATCTCGGACGCGATCGCCGAGACCGGCGCGGCCGGCATGAAGGACATGGGCAAGGTGATCGCCGTGTTGAAGACGAAGTACGCCGGCCAGATGGATTTCGGCAAGGCCAGCGGTCTGGTGAAGGCCGCGCTGACGGGCTGAGCCGTCATTCCGGGATCGCGCTTCGCGCGCCCGGAATGACGAAAGAAACTCGGGAGGCAACCGATGACCGGCGCCATAAAACCCTTTCGCATCGCCATCAGCAACGACATCCTCACCGACCTCAAGTCGCGCCTCGCGCGCACGCGCTGGCCGGAGGCGGAGCTGGTCGACGACTGGAGCCAGGGCGCGCCGCTGAAATGGATCCGGGAGATCTGCACCTATTGGGCCAACGAGTATGATTGGCGCGCGCGCGAAGCAAAGCTCAACCGCTTCGAGCAATTCACCACCGACATCGACGGGCTCGACATCCATTTCCTGCATGTGCGCTCGAAGGAGCCGGCGGCGCTGCCGCTGATCATCACCCATGGCTGGCCCGGCTCGATCGTCGAATTCCAGAAGGTGATCGCGCCGCTGGTCGATCCCGCCGCGCATGGCGGCAATCCCGCCGATGCCTTCCATGTTATCTGTCCGTCGCTCCCGGGTTTTGGCTTCTCCGCGAAGCCGAAGACCACCGGCTGGGGCGTCGACCGCATCGCCGCGACCTGGGCCAAGCTGATGGACCGGCTCGGTTACGCGCGCTATGGCGCGCAAGGCGGCGACTGGGGCTCGGCGGTGACGACCTCGCTTGGCATGCAGGACGGCGAGCATTGCGCCGGCATTCACATCACGCTCGCCTTCAACGCAGCGCCGAAGGTCGATGGCGAGCCGACACCGGAGGAGAAGCGGGCGCTCGCCGGCCTCAAGCATTACGTCGATCTCGACTCCGGCTATTCGAAGCAGCAATCGACGCGGCCGCAGACCCTCGGCTACGGCTTGACGGATTCGCCGAGCGGGCAGGCGGGCTGGATTCTGGAAAAATTCTGGGCCTGGACCGATTGCAACGGCCATCCCGAAAACATCTTCACCCGGGACGAACTGCTCGACAATGTCATGCTCTATTGGGCGACGGAGACGGCGACCTCATCGGCGCGGCTCTATTGGGAAAGTTTTGGCAAGCGCCGCACCACGCCGGTCGTCAAGGTGCCGACCGGCGTCGCTGTCTTCCCCAGGGAGATCATCACGCCTGTGCGGCGCTGGATGGAGCCGAACTTCCACAACATCACGCATTGGAGCGAGATGGAGAAGGGCGGCCATTTCGCTGCGTTCGAGCAGCCGGAGCTGTACGTCGGCGAGGTCCGCAAGTTCTTCGCGACCGTGAGGTAGGATCAAGTTCATGCTCACTGAAGCCGCGACCTACGACGAGCTCTATCGCAACTTCCGCTGGGACGTCCCGGCGCGCTTCAACATGGCGGAGGCCTGCTGCGATCGCCATGCCGACGGCACCGGCCGCCTCGCGCTGGTCTATGTCGACGAGAACGGCGTCACCACGCGCACCTCCTTCGACGAGGTCGCGGAGATGTCGCGTCGCTTCGCCAATGTGCTGAAGGCGGATGGCCTTGCTCGCGGCGACCGCGTCGCGGTGTTCCTGTCGCAATCGCTGGAGCTGCCGATCGCGCACATGGCGGCATTCCGTTCGGCGATGATCTCGATCCCGCTGTTCGCACTGTTCGGCGAGGACGCGCTGGAGTTCCGGCTTTCGAATTCACAGGCCAAGGCGATCGTCACGGACGAGGGCGGCTGGGAGAAGCTTTCGAAGATTCGCGACCGCCTGCCGGACCTGAAGAACGTCTATGTCGTCGGCGAGCGCGCAGCCGCGGGCACGAAATCGTTCTGGGATTCGATCAAGGCCGCATCGCCCGACTTCGCGCTGATGGACACGTCTGCGGATGATCCCGCGCTGATCATCTATACCTCGGGCACGACAGGCAATCCGAAGGGCGCGCTGCATGCGCATCGCGTCGTGCTCGGCCATCTCCCCAATGTCGAGATGTGCCACAACTTCCTGCCGCGCCCCGGCGATCTCATGTGGACGCCGGCGGACTGGGCCTGGATCGGTGGACTCGTCAACGGCCTGTTCGCGTTCTGGTATCACGGCATTCCCCTGGTCGGTCACCGCGCGCGAAAATTCGAGCCGCAGGCGGCGATGCAGATGATGGCCGATCTCGGTGTCCGCAACGTCTTCCTGCCGCCGACTGCGCTAAAACTGATGCGGCAGGCCGGCGTGACGCATTCCGGTGTCAAGCTGCGCAGCATCTTCACCGGCGGTGAATCCCTCGGCGGCGAGCTGCTCGGCTGGGTGCGCGAGACTTTTGGCATCGACGCGCATGAGGTGTTTGGCCAGACAGAATGCAATCTCGTGATCGGCAGCAACGCGAATCTGTTTCCGATCCGCCCCGGTTCGATGGGCAAGGCGACGCCGGGTTTCGATGTTCGCATCGTCAACGACACAGGCGAGGAGCAGCCGAGGGGGCAGCGCGGCATCATCGGCGTGCGCCAGCCGTGCCCGTGCACGATGATCGAGTACTGGCGCAATCCGGACGCGACGGCGAAGAAATATGCCGGCGAGTTCCTGCTCACCGGCGATCTCGGCATCCAGGATGAGGACGGTTACTTCTGGTACGTCAGCCGCGAGGACGACGTCATCACGACCGCCGGCTATCGTGTCGGCCCGTCCGAGATCGAGCACACGCTGATGAAGCACCGGGCGGTGGCGATGGCAGCGGTGGTCGGCATTCCCGATCCGATCCGCACCGAATCGATCAAGGCCTGGATCGTGCTGCGCCCGGGCTTTGCCGCCAGCGATGCGCTCGCGCGCGAGATCCAGGAGTTCGTCAAGGTGCAGCTCGCCGCCCACGAATACCCGCGCTTCGTGGAGTTCGCGGAGACACTGCCGATGACGGCGACCGGAAAGGTGCTGCGGCGCGAACTGCGGGCGCTCGGGTAGAGCACGTCGTCATCTCATCGCGACGGCGCCGACAGCGCTGACCGCAGCATCGCTGCGAGGTCTCGTCCCCGGAACGGCTTGGTCAGGATGAAGGCGTTGCCGACCCCGTCGGGCGCCTTGACCGGATTTGGGCCGCCGTCATCGTGATGCTGCTGATCGTCTCGGCGCTGCCGTATTTCTTGGGCCCCGGTGGCGACGCTGCCCGTGCTCGGGCACGCGAACTGGCATCTTTATCGGCGGATCGGGTGCCGGTGGCGGAACAGGAGCCGGACGCAATGGCAGCGAGCTATTCGCCCGTTGCTAGGCGGCGAGCGCCGGATGAGGTCGGTTCGAGTTAATCTCGGCCAATGATGCAAATTCATCGGCGCTGAGGGCGGCGCTGCTGCCGGTCATCAGGCAACCTCGTCGGTCCATACCTTGAAATTGAGCAGGGTATTCGGACCGAATGTCTGGGTGATCGGGACGTCCGCGGCGTCGCGTCCTTGTGCGATCAGCACGCGGCCGATCCGCGGCGTATTGTTGCGCGGATCGAACATGTGCCAGCTTCCACCGAGATAAGCCTCGAACCAGCCGGCGAAATCTCCCACGGCCCAGGGCTTCGGCGTGCCGATGTCGCTGAGATAGCCGGTGCAGTAGCGCGCCGGGATGTTCATGCAGCGGCAGAACGTGATGGCAAGATGCGCATAGTCGCGGCACACACCCTTGCCTTCGTCGTAGGCTTCCCGCGCCGACTTGGTTGCGCGCGCGTGTTCATAGCCGAAAGCGATGTGACGGTGAACGAAATCGCAGATGGCCTGGACCCGCGCCCAGCCAGGCGGCGTGTGCTCGAACAATTTCCATGCGATATCCGACAGGCGATCGGTCTCGCAGTAGCGACTGCCGAGCAGATAGACCAGCGTGTCGGCCGGCAGCGCTTCGACGGCGTGCTGAGACGCGTTCGGAAACACCGGGTCGGGCAGGCCGCTGTCGCTCACGACGCCGTCGCCGGCAAGGCGAAAGGCGCCGGCCGGCGCCACGATGCGGCTGCACCAATTGCCGAAGAGGTCACGATAGGGACTGATCGCCACCGAGGGTCTGGTGGTCAGCAGGTCGGGCACGATGACATCGGAGGCGCGCGTGAAGTGCGTGCCCAACACCATGAGCATAGGCGTGGGCTGCGGGAATTCGTACAGCATCTCAAACCCGACGCGGAGCTTCATACGTTTTTCCCTTGGCTAAGCTCCCAACATGGCTACTGAGCGGTCGCACACAAGGCTTTCGACCGCTTATTGGATCGAAAGCGGCATTTGGCGCTCCAAAAGCGCGGCGCGGGCGAGAAAGCGATAGCTAATTGCAGCGATTGCGCGCACGGTGCGGGAATGTCGGAAAGGCCTGTCTTCTCTGCGCATACGCAGCGCCACGACTATTCGCGCGCGACGTGAAGCGCCTCACTCCCTCGCACCGGTAAAGTCGACTCGTCGCCGACGTCATAACAGCGGTCGTTGCGCATACTGCCCATTCCAGCGGGTGAGCTGGACGCGGCAGGCTCATGCCGCGGACGCCTGAAGGTTCCACCGCGATTCGATCATGAGATCGAACGCCAACCGAAAGCACCCCTGATGCAAACGTTCTCCCCACGGCACGTCAAGACAGAAGAAGCGCTTCGGCTCGGCGTAGAGTCGGGCTGGTACGCGATCAAGGTCAGCGGGACCTTTGTCTCGGGACCGCACGACTCGGAAGCGGATTGCAATCGCAAGATCGACGAGATCAATCCGCCGGCGGTGAAGAAGAAGCGATGAGGGCGCAGAGCCCGCCCGCTACGGTGTCTTGATCCCCATCGCCTTCAACGCTTCCAGCATCTGCACCGGCGGCGCCGTCTTGATCTGCGGCGCCTTGCCCGTTTCCAGCAGGCTCTTCAGCCCCGACAGGATTGCGGGCCAGCCGGTGCGGCCGCCGGAGAGGATGTCGTCGCTGAGCGGACGGTCGTGGCCTTCGCTCATCGTGAGGCGAACGGCTTCGCCGACCGGTTCGATCTCGTAGGTGACCAGGGTCGGTCCGAGCTTTTCGATCAGCTCGGGCCAATTGACGTTGAAGGTGACCGAGAGCTTTCGCGGCGGATCGTATGCGAGCACCTCGCCGCTGATGTGCAGGGCGCCATCGGGCGTGCGAACGATGAACGCGCCGCCAAGTCGCGACTCGACCTCCACGGCATTGCCGAAGAAGTACTGCATGCTGAACTCGGCCGAAGTCAGTGCTTCCCACACCTTTTCCGGCGTCGAGGCAATGTAGATGGTGTAGACGGTGAGCGGCTTGAATTGGTCAAGGTTCATTTTGCATCGAATCCCTTGTTGAGGGCTGCGCGCGGAATGGCGAGCACTTTGCCTCTTTCCAGCAGGCTTTTGAGCCCGGATAGGATCGCCGGCCAGCCATTGGAGACGGCCCCGAGATACTTCCCGCCTTCGATGAATCCGTCATGCAGCACGGTCAAACGGACGAGCGAGCCGAACGGCTCGAGCGTGAACACGACGCGGGATATCGGCTCACCGCGCAGCTCCTCGTATTTCTGGTGCTTAAAGCTGTAGGACAGTCGCCGCGGCGGATCAGCCTCGAGGATCTCGCCGGAATCGGTGGTCTCGCCCTCCAGCAGGAGCGCGAAGGGGAAACCGACCTTCCAGTCCGACTGCACCTCGGCGCCGAACCAGTACTGCCTCGTGAATTCGCTCGACGTCAGCGCCTCCCACAGTGTCTCCGGAGTGGTCTCGATGTAGGTGACATAGACGAATTGCGGCTTACTCATCGCGCTTCTCCAACTGGCGTTTCAACTCGCTCAGCACGGCGAGCTTGCCGCGCTCGAATTTTTTGATCCAGCGTTCGCCGATCTGATGGATCGGCACCGGATTGAGATAGTGCAGCTTCTCGCGGCCATGCCTGATGGTCGTGACCAGATTGGCCTCTTCCAGAATCACAAGGTGCTTGGTCACGGCCTGGCGCGTCATCGCGAGGTCTTCGCAGAGCTCGTTCAGCGTCTGGCCGTTCCTGGCGTGAAGCCTGTCGAGCAGCGACCGTCGTGACGCATCGGCGAGCGCTTTGAAGACGTCATCCATGGCGGGGATAATAGGCAACCAAATAGTTGCATGTCAAGATGATGTCTTTGGCGCGCGCAAATGGCTGTGCTAGAATTAAATCTCAGCCAACGTAGATTGGTTCCGGGAGGACTTTGATGTTCCGTTGCGTCTTGACTGCCGCAGGCCTCGTCCTTTTCGCCTGCAGCACCGCGGCACATGCGCAGAAGCAGACCATCGGCGCGCCGCCCGAAGCTTCCAACATGAAGCTGGTCGGTGCGAGCGACCTCCAGGCGCGTAGCGCCTATCAGCCGACCATCCATCACCAGGGCGACCGCTGGATCGCCTATATCGGCCATCACGGCGGCACCGACGATGTGCCCGCTCCCGTCAATCCGATGACCGGGCAGGCCGAACCGAACGGCACCTCGATCGTCGACGTCACCGATCCCGCGCGCCCGAAATATTTGCGGCACCTGCCGGGACAGGAAGGCAAGTATGAATCCGGCGGCGCGCAAATGGTGCGCATCTGCGACGGCAAGTCGTTGCCGAAGGGCGATCCCAACGCCGTCTACATGCTGCGCACCTTCGGCAGCCAGGCGCATGAGATCTGGAACGTCGCCGATCCCGCAAGCCCGGTGCTCGTCACGCGCATCGACGGCCTGAAGGACACGCACAAGAGCTGGTGGGAGTGCGACACCGGCATTGCCTTCCTCGTCTCGGGCGCGCCGGACTGGCGCACGCGGCGCATGACGCAGGTCTATGATCTCAGCGATCCCGCGCATCCGCAGAAGATCAGGGATTTTGGCTTGCCCGGTCAGGAGCCCGGTTCGACCGGCGCGGTGCCCACTGAATTGCACGGGCCGATTTCGACGGGGCCGCAGGGCAATCGCGTCTATTTCGGCTACGGCACCAACAAGGGCGGCATCCTGCAGATCGTCGATCGCGACAAGCTTTTGAACGGGCCGAAGGAGCCGACGCCGGACAATCTGCGCTTTCCCGAGATTTCGCGCATGCCGATGTCCGCCTTCAACGGCGCGCATACCACGTTTCCGATGCTCGACATGCCCGTCGCGGAATTTGCCGAGGACAAGGACGGCAAGACCCGCGACATCGTCATGATCGTGGACGAGGCGATTTTGAATGAATGCGGCGAGGCGCGGCAGATGGTGTGGTTCGCCGACGTCACCACCGAGACGCGGCCGATGATGATCTCGAGCTACACCGTGCCGGAGGCGAGCGGACAGTTCTGCCGGCGCGGCGGGCGCTTCGGCTCGCATTCGGCGAACGAGAGCATGGCGCCGGTCTATTACAAGAAGATGGCCTTCATCGCCTTCTTCAATGCCGGGGTGCGCGCGCTCGACATCCGCGATCCCTATCATCCAAAGGAAGTCGGTTACTTCATTCCGTCGATCACGAGCGCGACCGACAAACGCTGCATCCCGATCGAGGGCGGCGAACGCTGCAAGGTCGCGATCCAGACCAACAATGTCGAGACCGATGATCGTGGCTACGTCTACATCGTCGATCGCGCCAATACCGGCCTGCACATTCTCGAACTGACCGGACCGGCGCGCGCGGCGGCCGGTCTGCCGAAGACCTGACGATGCGGCGCGGGGCGGCGATCGCAGCTGTGGTGTTTGCGCTCGGCGCGTCTGGTGTCGGGGCCTATCAGCTCGCGCCGGCACCGGCGGAACAGACAGCGCGCTGGCGCGAGATCGCCTGGCCGTTCCCCCACGACGGCTGGTCCGCCGGCCGCGCGTTTCGTTGCGATGGCGCCTGCGCCGGCGCTGAGCTGTACCTGCGCGCGAAACGCGGCTTCTGCAATTGCGACCGCGGTGTCGCTGACGACGACGAGGTGGATCGTGTCGCCGATATCGATCTGATCAGTCCGCGCTTTGCGGCCGTCGCGCCGGGTGAGGAAGTGGGCGTCGGAGCGATGCACGGCCGTGCCAGGCGCTACGATCTGGATATGCCCGACGGCGCTCGTCATGCCGCGATCGGCATCGCCGTCTCGCGGCGCTGCGATCTTTTCGTTGCAGCGACGCAGGGACGTGGGGAAGCAGGCGTGATGCAGCGCGCGGCACTCGCGTTCCTCGAAACCCAGGAGATCAAGACGTGGGTGATGGCGGCGCTGGACGGAAAGTGAGTGCCATGCATTAATGCCGCAAACTGCCCTCAGCGAGTCCTCCCCATGATGTCCATGCAAGCCTATTTCGCCTTCGTCGCCGCCTGCATTGCGCTGGCGCTGCTGCCGGGTCCCATCGTCACCCTCGTCATCGCCAATGGCCTGCGCCACGGCACGCGTGCGGCGCTGACCAATGTCGCCGGCGCGCAAGTAGGCCTCGCCATCGTCATCGGGATCGTCGCGGTCGGCCTGACCTCGCTGATGGCGACCATGGGTTACTGGTTCGACTGGGTTCGCTTTGCCGGTGCCGCCTATCTGATCTGGCTCGGCGTCAAGCTGATCTGGGCGCCGGTCGAGGGCGTCAATGTCGACCAGCCGCCGGCGCCGCCGCGCGGCGGGTTCTTCCTGCAAGGTTTCCTGGTGCTGTTGTCGAACCCAAAGGTGCTGATCTTCTTCGGCGCCTTCATTCCTCAGTTCATGGACATGAACCGCGACCACTTCCCGCAGGTCGCGCTGTTGGGGGCGACTTTCATGGTCACCGCTGCGATGACGGATGCGCTCTACGCCATCGCGGCCGGGCGCGCCCGGAAATTCTTCTCGGCCCGCCGCACGCGGCTGATGTCGCGCGTCTCCGGCGGCCTCATGATCGGCGGCGGCATCTGGCTGGCGCTGACCAGGGCGAAATAGCTCCATCGGGCCGGTTGGCCCTGAACCCTTTGCGGCGGCGATACGCATCTCGATCGGCGAGGATATCGTTGCGACGCGGGGCTAATCGACCAGCCGCTCCGCCCTCAGCTCCACCTCGATCTCCGCAAAAATCCTTGCCAGCCGCTCGGCCCATTGTTGCTGGCCGGATTGGTCGGCAATGAGGTCCTGGCGGATCTCGATGCCGGTGTTGACGAGGCCGCGGGCCTCGCCGTGAACAGGGATGGTGTAGTCGGTGAGGTCGCTCACTGCATAGGGCTCGTTGTCGCCGACGACGAGATCGCCCTGGCTGCGCAGGTGCCTGAGCAGCAGATGCGGCAGCACGGTGTCGCGATTATACAGCGCGCCGATGTGCCAGGGACGGGCGACGCCGGCATAGACCGGCGTGAAGCTGTGCAGCGACACCAGCACCGTCGGCCGCTTGTCGTGCAGGCGGCGGTCGATCGCGGCATCGATACGGTGATGATAGGGCTCAAAAATCTCGCGGTGCCTCGCGGCGCGCTCGCCCTCGGAGATGCCTTCGTTGCGCGGAATCGCGGTCGCTTCGGAAATGACGGGGATCGAGCTGACGGCGGCTGGCGGGCGGTTGCAATCGATCACCAGCCGCGAATAGCGCTGCGCGATCAGATGTGCGTCGAGCATTTTTGCCAGCCGATCGGCGACGCCGGCGATGCCGATGTCCCAGGCGATGTGCCGCGTCAGCTCGGCCTCAGTGACGCCGAGGTCGCCGAGCGCGCGCGGCAAAATCCGTCCGTAGTGATCCGAAGTGAGCAAAAAGGGCGATGTCGCTTGCGCATTCACCTCATGCACTGGCGGAATGTCACCCCCGCCGAGGAGTTGATCGGTCGCGTTGATTGTGTCTAAAGCCATCCAGGTTGCCTATGGAAAAAGCAGTCACCCCGAAAAATCGGACGAGAATCGCTATAGATTGGTCCGCCTGACATCACCATGATTGCCTGACGATGCCGCTGCTGACGATTCATCACAAGACCAAATATCGCTACAAGCGCCCGGTGGCGTTCGGCGAGCACAGGATCATGCTGCGTCCGCGCGACGGGCACGATCTGCGCGTGCTCGATTCTCAGCTCGAGATTTCGCCGGAGCCGATGTCGCTGCGCTGGATCCACGACGTGTTCGGCAATTCGGTCGCGATCGCCGATTTCGACGAGCGCACGGATTGCCTGACCTTCGATTGGTCCGTCACCGTCGAACACAATCCGGTGGAGGAGTTCGCGCTGACGGCGGACGATGCGGCCTACTTCTACCCGTTTGTCTATGACGACGAGGAATATCCCGATCTGGTCCAGTACACGACGCCGCACTATGCCGATCCCGATGGCGAGCTCTCGGAATGGGCGCGCGGCTTTCTCGACGAGGACGCGCCGACGCCGACCTTCAAGATCCTGAGCGGCATGACGCACGCCATCCGCAAGCAGTTCAAGTACCGCAAGCGCCACGAGCCCGGCACCCAGCATCCGCTCGACACCTTGCAGTCCGGCACCGGCACCTGTCGCGATTATGCGCTGTTCATGATCGAGGCGCTGCGCCGGCTCGGCATCGCCGCGCGCTTCGTTTCCGGCTACATCTTCGTGCCTGAAAACATCGCGCAACGTCATGTCGGCGGCGGCTCGACGCATGCCTGGGTGCAGGTCTATCTGCCGACCGCGGGCTGGATCGAGTTCGATCCGACCAACGGCATCGTCGGCACCCGCGACCTCATCCGCGTTGCGGTCGCCCGCGACCCGCGCCAGGCGATCCCGCTGCACGGCACCTATATTGGCTCGCAGGACGCCTTCGACGTCATGGAAGTGAACATCAGGGTGGTGTCGGACGAGCAGCGCAGCGGCCGGGAGCTGAAGGCGGAAGTTTCGTAGATCTGCTGCGATTTGCATGCCGCTGATTGACGGTTATAGAAGGCCACGACCTCCGATCGTCTTTTCGTTTACGGCACGCTGATGCGCGGCTTCGACCATCCGATGGCGCGGCTGCTTGCGGGCCACGCGGATTTCCTGAGTGAAGCGACCTGCCGCGGCCGGCTCATCCTGGTGAAGCATTATCCTGGGCTGTTGCTGTCGGATGCGGCCTCGGACATCGTGCACGGCGAGCTCTTTCGCCTTCACGTGCCCGACGAGCTGTTGAGCGAGCTCGACATGTACGAGGCCTGCGGCGAGGGCTTTCCTGAGCCGACCGAATATCTGCGCAAGCTGGTCGAGGTGACAGGCGCGGACGGCGCGACTGCACCGGCCTGGACCTACATCTACAACTGGCCGGTCACCGATCTGCCGCGCATCGAGACCGGTCGTTTTCTTCAACACTAAGCCGACAGCACTTCCTTCACCGCGCGCACGTCCACCTCGCGCTCGACATAGGTCCACTCCTCGGTTCGCCTGAGCATCGCCACCAGCTCCTCGAACAGCGAGGCGTGCGCGGGCGCGAATTCGAACCAGGTCAGGAAATCGAAGGGCTCGCCGAGGTCGCGGCTGTGATAGAGCTGCCGCGCAATCGCAGGCAGGAAGCGCAGGCTGCTCGCGATGTGGTGCGATTTGTCTTCGAAGATCCTGCGGCGCTCTTCCTGGGTCAACTCCCACCAGGCCTGCGACTTGCGGATCGGGATCAGCGCCGCGCTGGTTGCTTCCAGGCGGCCGAGGCCGGCCTGCACGGACGTGAGCTGCTGCTGTTCGGCGCGCTCGGTGTAGCGCAGCGTGCTCGCGACGCCGACCAGCCGCCAGGCATTGCGCGAGGGCACCAGCGGCAACGAGATGGCCTCGCTGTCGGTGACCGACAGCGCCGGCATGAAGGCGAGGGGCTCGCCCGTCACGGGCGAAATCGAGGTGATGCGCCAACCCCCGCTCTGGCCGCCTCGAAAGGTCCTGAACATGGCCCATGGAAGCGTGGAACCGGGTCGGGTTCAAGTGGCTCGTCATTATCTCTACGGGATTTATCTCTACGGGATTTACTCGGATCAGGCCCGCTTCTTCGGCTTCGACTTCTGTTCCATGTAGGAGCGCAGCACCGCATTCATGCGCCGCTGATAGCCCTCGCCATCGCGCTTGAAGAAGTCGAGCACATCCTCGTCGACGCGGATGGAGATGGCCTTTTTTTTCGGCGGTATCACCAGCACGGCATCCGACCAATCGATGTCAATCGGCGCTGCGTCGGGATCATTGGCGACGGCCTTGGCGATGTCCTCGTCGGTCAGTGCGTCGACGCGGGCCCAGTCAGTCTTGCCCTTCCTTGGGAAGTCCCTTGAAACGGTTATAATATTTCTTTCGTTCGTCTTCGCGCGCGCGCCGGACCGAGATGAACCGGCAGACCGCCCCGCGGATCGCGCAGACTGCCGCGACTTCCCGCCCGGCGACGTAACCGAAGATTTGGTACCTGACTTCGTCATTGCGATCCGACCGGCGGATGAAGGTGTAGCCGTCGAGAATTCCGCGCGCGTCCTCGAAGTCGATTCCGTGAATCCGCAGGTTGGACGCGCGCTTCTTCGGATCCCATCCAAAGTCGCGAACGCCTGCGAACAGCAGCTGCAAGTCTTCCGTCATGGCAAATCATCCAAATGACACCGCATCTTGCCGCGCATGAGGTTTGCTATGACGTCTGAAGCCGTAGCCGCGACTTCATCGTTTTCTGTATATACAAACGTAATCGTCGGATGTCAACGATTTCGGATTCCACTGGAAAAGCCAAAATCTGTTTGCTCGTCGAGAGCAGTCTAGGGTTCCGGGTGGGCATTCCTTCGCGTGAGAGATTTTCTGCCCTGTGCATAGGTCGAATAACCTGCATAACCCGGAGAAACCTGACTTCTAGCCCTGTCGCACCTATATCCCTGATCCTTCACCCTGACTCATGCTGATTCGCGCTAGACCCAGAGCCCATGCGCTTCACGCCCCAATTCCTCGACGAGCTGCGTGCCCGGCTTTCGGTCTCCGAAGTCGTGGGCAAGCGCGTCAAGCTGAAGAAGGCCGGGCGGGAGTGGAAGGGGCTGTCGCCGTTCCAGCAGGAGAAGTCGCCGTCGTTTTTCGTCAACGACCAGAAGGGTTTTTACCATGACTTCTCCTCCGGCAAGCACGGCGACATCATCAGCTTCGTGATGGAGACCGACGGCCTGCCGTTTGCCGAGGCCGTGGAGCGGCTCGCCAACATGGCGGGCCTGCCGCTGCCGGCGGTGACGCCCGATGCTGCCAGGCACGAGCAGCGGCGGAAGTCGCTGCATGACGTGATGGATCTCGCGGCAAAGTTCTATGCCGAGACGCTGGCCTCACGTGCCGGCGCCAAGGGGCGCGGCTATCTCGCCGACCGTGCGATCTCGCCCGCGACGCAATTGCAGTTTCGGCTGGGCTATGCGTCACCCGATCGCTTTGCGCTGAAGGAGCATCTCGGCAAGCTCGGCGTCTCCGTCGACGACATGGTCGAGGCCGGCATGCTGGTGGCCGGCGACGACATCCCGGTGCCCTATGACCGCTTCCGCGATCGCGTGATGTTTCCGATCACGGATCTGCGCGGCCGCGTCATCGCCTTCGGCGGGCGCGCGCTGGAGAAGGACGTTCCGGCCAAATATCTGAACTCGCCGGAGACACCGCTCTTCCACAAGGGCGACAATCTCTACAACCACCAGACGGCGCGCAAAGCCACCCATGACGGCAGCGCCCTGGTCGTGGTCGAGGGCTATGTCGACGTCATCGCCATGGTCACGGCGGGCTTTGCCGGCAGCGTGGCGCCGCTCGGCACCGCGCTCACGGAAAACCAGCTCGCGCTGCTCTGGAAGATGGCGGACGAGCCGATCCTCTGCTTCGACGGCGACCGCGCCGGCCAGAAGGCGGCTTATCGTGCGGCGGATCTTGCCTTGCCATTCCTCGCACCGGGCAAGAGCCTGCGGTTCGCGCTGCTGCCGGAAGGGCAGGACCCCGACGATCTCGTGCGCTCCGGCGGCCGCGGCGCGATCGAGGAGGTGATCGCGGCGGCGCGTCCGCTCGCCGAGATGATCTGGTCGCGCGAGCTCGAAGGCGGCAATTTCGCAACGCCCGAGCGCCGCGCCGCGCTGGAAGCGCGCATCAAGGATCTCTCCAACGGCATCCGCGACGAGGTGGTGCGGCGCTATTATCGGCAGGATCTTGCCGAGCGGCTCCAGCGCGCCTTTGCCCCCGACGGCGGACGCGGCGGCTTTGGCGGCCGTGGCAATTTCCGCCCCGGCCCCGGCGGTCGCCAGTTCCAGCCCCGCGGTGGCGGAAGCGCGAATCGATTCGGCGGCCAGGGATTTGGTGGCCAAGGATTTGGTGGAGGCCGCCGAGGCCCGCCCGGTCCCATCCAGCTGCCCTCCGGGCCCTACCAGGCGGCGAGCGCCCAGCTGGCGTCAAGCCCGATCATGCGCAGCCAGCGCAGCGCCATCTCGCGCCGGGAAGCCCTGATCCTGCAGAGCCTGATCAACCACCCCTGGCTGCTGCACGACCATCTCGAAGAGGTCGCGGCCCTGGAATTCGCCCATCCCGAGGCCCATAAGCTCAGGGCCGGCATCATCGCCGCCTTTGCCAACGACCATCACCACTCGCCGGACCCCGGCGAGCAGGCCGAAAAGATGCGCGGCGACCTCGAGAAGGGCGGATTTTCGCAGGTTATTCAAAAGGTTGATGGCAGCATCACGACCGCGGCGGTGTGGGGCGCCCGCGAGGGCGCCGCACGGGACGACGTTCTCTCCACCTGGCACCAGCTGGTTGCCTTGCATCGGCAGTGGCATTCACTACTTAGAGAGCTGAAAGACGCCGAGCTGGCCCTGGGGGAGGATTCCAGCGAGGCCAGTATGGCGTGGCTGCGTGACGTCAAGGCTCGGATAGGCGAAGTCGACGGCACCGAAGCCCTGATCGAGGGTTTTGGCGAGCTGTCGGGCCGGTTCCAGAAGAGCGTGTGATGAAAGAATCATGCGGACGGCCGCGGCCGGGACCGCTAAAAGACTCGCCAAATCCGAGGTTTGGCGGCAAAAACAGGGTTAATCGAGGCTTAACGGTCTTGTAGCACTTTGGCCACCAGGCGGCCGCAGGCAGAACAGACGCGTCAGGAATGAATCCGCGCAATTGCTGTTGGCACTACACCTGCATCCGCTGCGACAAAGAGGCTCTACGAAGCGTTAGGCAAATCCGGCGAGAGATAAGGTCGGGGGTGGCGACAAGAGGTTCGCGCCGCCCTTTCCGTGTCGAGATCTGACGAAGCGAGAGCAGCGAGCAACAGGTTCAAGTGATTTCACGCGGGCGCGGCGAACGTCTGTGTGAAACGCGTTTAGGAGCAATGGATGGCCACCAAGGCAAAGACGCTGCAGGCGAAGGACAAGGAAAAAGACGACAAGGCAGCGGACGCGCCGGAGAAGGACTCCCAGGACGCGCCCTCGCCGTTGCTCGATCTGTCCGACGCGGCCGTGAAGAAGATGATCAAGCAGGCCAAGAAGCGCGGCTTCGTGACTTTCGATCAGCTCAACGAAGTTTTGCCGTCCGACCAGACCTCGCCCGAGCAGATCGAGGACATCATGTCGATGCTCTCGGACATGGGCATCAATGTCACCGAAGCCGACGATAGCGAAGGCGAGGAGGACAAGGACGAGGGCGGCGAGGACGAGACCGACAACGAGCTCGTCGAAGTCACCCAGAAGGCCGTCACCGAGGTCAAGAAGAGCGAGCCGGGCGAGCGCACCGACGATCCGGTGCGCATGTATCTGCGCGAGATGGGCACCGTCGAACTGCTCTCGCGCGAAGGCGAAATCGCGATTGCGAAGCGCATCGAGGCTGGCCGCGAGGCGATGATCGCAGGCCTCTGCGAAAGCCCGCTGACCTTCCAGGCCATCATCATCTGGCGCGACGAGCTCAACGAAGGAAAGATTTTCCTTCGCGACATCATCGATCTCGAAGCGACCTATGCCGGTCCCGAAGCCAAGGCCGGCATGAACACTGCGATGATCGCCGGCCCCAGCGGTGAGACCGGTGAAGCTTCGGCCGAAGGCGGCCAGGTCACTGGCGCCGCGCCCGCGCATGTCGCCCCGCCCGCCGCACCGCCGTCGCCGACCCCGTTCCGCGCCGCGCCTGCGCCCGGCAATGCCGGCGAAGCCGCGAAGGATCCTGCGGAGTCCGCCGCCGAAGCCGACATGGACGAGGACGACGAGTTCGAGAACCAGATGTCGCTTGCGGCGATCGAGGCCGAGCTCAAGCCGAAGGTCGTCGAGATTTTCGACAAGATCGCCGATAGCTACAAGAAGCTGCGCAAGCTTCAGGAACAGGACATCCAGAACCAGCTCGAGAGCACCTCGCACGGGCCCTCGCTCTCGCCGCACCAGGAGCGCAAATACCGCAAGCTCAAGGACGAGATCATCGTCGAGGTGAAGTCGCTGCGCCTGAACCAGGCGCGTATCGACAGTCTGGTCGAGCAGCTCTACGACATCAACAAGCGCCTCGTTTCGCACGAGGGCCGGCTGATGCGCCTTGCCGACAGCCACGGCGTCGGGCGCGAAGACTTCCTGCGCAACTACACCGGCTCGGAGCTCGATCCGCGCTGGCTCAATCGTGTCTCGAAGCTGTCGGCCAAGGGCTGGAAGAATTTCGTCCATCACGAGAAGGACCGGATCAAGGACCTCCGCCACGAGGTGCATCAGCTCGCGGCGCTGACCGGCCTCGAGATCATCGAGTTCCGCAAGATCGTGCACTCGGTGCAGAAGGGCGAGCGCGAAGCACGCCAGGCCAAGAAGGAGATGGTGGAAGCCAACCTCCGTCTCGTGATCTCGATCGCCAAGAAGTACACCAATCGCGGCCTGCAGTTCCTCGACCTGATCCAGGAAGGCAACATCGGCCTGATGAAGGCCGTCGACAAGTTCGAGTACCGCCGCGGCTACAAGTTCTCGACCTACGCGACGTGGTGGATCCGGCAGGCGATCACCCGCTCGATCGCCGACCAGGCGCGCACCATCCGCATCCCCGTGCACATGATCGAGACGATCAACAAGATCGTGCGCACCTCGCGCCAGATGCTCAACGAGATCGGCCGCGAGCCGACCCCGGAAGAGCTGGCCGAGAAGCTCGGCATGCCGCTCGAGAAGGTCCGCAAGGTCCTCAAGATCGCCAAGGAGCCGCTCTCGCTCGAAACCCCCGTCGGTGACGAAGAGGATTCACACCTCGGCGATTTCATCGAGGACAAGAACGCGATCCTCCCGATCGATGCCGCGATCCAGTCGAACCTGCGCGAGACCACCACGCGCGTGCTCGCCTCGCTCACCCCGCGCGAAGAACGCGTGCTGCGCATGCGCTTCGGCATCGGCATGAACACCGACCACACGCTGGAAGAAGTCGGCCAGCAGTTCTCGGTGACCCGCGAACGTATTCGTCAGATCGAAGCGAAGGCGCTGCGCAAGCTGAAGCATCCGTCGCGGTCGCGGAAGCTGCGGAGCTTTTTGGATAACTAGTTCAGGCGTGCCTGGACTCGATCCGGGCATCCATCCAAACGAAAACGGCGGGCTGAGGCCCGCCATTTTTGTTTGTGCCGATGCTCTAGGTGTCGCGCGAGCGGAGCCTATTTCTTCTTCGCCCCGACGCGCTCGAGGTTCTTGATCTCAAGCGCGGGCCGGCCGGATTTTTCGGCGATCTCGCGGTCCTGCTCCATGATGAAGGCGCGTGCAGGCTCGTCGCCGTCGAGGCCGCCCAGCAATTCGGCGGGCACGCGCCGGTTGGAGCGTTGAGAGCCGTCTTCATAGAAGACGTTGAAAAAGGCGAATTCGCCTTTGGGATTGGTTCCAGGTTTTTTGGCCATGGCGGCTTGTCGTCGATCAGGGCGCCGCAGTCAAATGGTGAATTGCCCGTATTCACGCGGAGCGGGGTGCCGCGCGCGAATGAAATCGTTTTGCCGGCGGGGCGCCGGGCGCCCTCTTGCCGTCTGCCGAGACCCTTCCTCAATAAACGGCGGGCCGCGAAGCCCGCCGTTTATTTTTGGTCTTCAGCGTCGCCCGGGGCTGGCGGGGCGACAACCTAGAATAGAAGATTATAGGCTGCGCCATGCCATGGCAAGGCAAATCAGGGCGGCGTCGATGTCGCAGCCGGCGGATCAGACATGCGTCGGATTTCGACGTTCATGAGTTCCCAAACGAACTGCTTCGATGAGCAAATGTTTGTTCATCTATCGCGCTGCTGCAACGCAGCTAGCGTTATGTGCACTATGTAGAAAGCGCGTTGGCCTGCGCGTCTTCCCGTCGATGCGCAGAAGTGGCGAGCGCATTTCATTTGTCGCAGCCAAGATGCGACCGGTTCTGGCGAGGTTTGCCGCTTTGACGCGAATCCGGTTCCCGGGCATGATCGCGTGCCGCTTTCGCGCTCATTCTTCAAAGGATTTTCCCGTATGTCGAGACCCGCTTTGGCCATCGCCTTCATTGCCTGTCTGGCCAGCGGATCGGCCCAGGCCGCGCGCTGCGGCGGCGACTTCAACAGCTTCGTCGCCAGCATGACCGCGGAAGCGCAAGGAGCCGGCGTCTCGGCGGGCGTGACCAGCGCGGCGCTCAGCGGGGTGGCCCAGGATGGCGCGGTGCTCGCCTTCGACCGGCGCCAGCGCTACACCTTCAACAAGAGTTTCGAGCAGTATGTCTCGACCCGGGTCGGCCCCGGCCGCATCAATGGCGGCAAGGCGCTGTTGCAGCGCCATGCCGCGCTGCTCTCGCGCATCGAGCAGCAATTCGGCGTGCCCCGCTATATCCTGGTCGCGATCTGGGGCTTGGAAAGCGATTTCGGCAAGGGCGACATCGGCAAGCTGCCCGTGATCCGCACGCTGGCGACGCTCGCGCATGACTGCCGCCGCACGGATCTGTTTCAGGGCGAGCTGCTTGCGGCGCTGAAGATCGTGCAGCGCGGCGACCTGCCGCTGCGCGACCTGATCGGCGCCTATGCCGGCGAGATAGGCCAGACCCAATTCCTGCCGTCCTCCTACATCAAATACGGCGTCGATTTCGACGGCGACGGTCACGTCGATCTCCGCCACAGCGTCCCCGACGTGCTCGCGTCGACCGCGAACCTGCTCCACACCAGCGGCTTCAAGATGGGCCAGCCCTACGGCGAAGGCACCGCAAATTTCGAGGCAATGCGCGAATGGAACAGGGCGGTGATCTATCGCAAGACGATCGGGTATTTTGCCGATCGGCTGGCGGGGCAGTGAGGGGCGTGATGTCTCTCCGCCTTCGCCGGGACGACGTTGAAAGTGAGGCGGCGGACCACGGGGCTAGCTCCCCTTCGCCATCTTCTCCAGCTTGCGCTGCAACGGCGCCCAGTACGTCCCCGGACGGAAGCGCTGCAACAGATCCATGAAGCGGGCGTCGTTGCCGATCAGGATGCGCGGCTCGTTTCTCTCGATGCCCTTGATGATGCGCAGCGCGGCGTCCTTCGGCGTGGTCTTTGCCGCGTTCTCGAACCGCTCGATCGATTGCGACCGACGCGCGTTGTCGGTGACGCCGACCCCGGTGCGCGAATTGCGCGCGATGGCGGTGGCGACGCCGCCGGGGTGCACGACCGACAGCCTCACAGGGCTTCCCGCCATCGCAAGCTCGTGCCGCACGCTCTCGGAAAAGCCGCGCACCGCGAATTTCGCCGCGGCATAAACCGACTGTCCCGGCGGCGCGATGATGCCGAAGATCGAGGAGAGGTTGACGATGTGCGCCTCGCCCATCGTCTTCAGATGTGGCAGGAAGGCGCGCGTGCCATGCACCACGCCCCAGAAATTGATGTCGAACAGCCAGTCCATCTGCGCCTGGTCGATCTCCTCGAACGAGCCCATCAGCGCCACGCCGGCATTGTTGACGACGATGCCGAGCGCGGGATGCGTTGTTGTCGCCTCGCTCGCGAACCGCGCGATGTCGTCGGGCTCGCCGACGTCGACGCGGTGCAGGCTGACCTTGCATGCGGCTCCGATCTCGGCCGCGAGCGTCTTCAGCCCGGCCTCGTCGCGATCGGCGAGCGCGAGATCGCAGCCGCGCCGCGCAAGCTCGATCGCCAGCGCGCGGCCGATGCCGCAGGCCGCTCCCGTGATGGCGGCGGCGCCGCGAATCGCAGTCATGAATCCCCCAATCAAGCCCCTTGTGCGGAACTATGATTTACATTTTTTCATAATGGAACTGAACCGCATGGCTGTTCCCACCTTAACCTACGTTACTTGATAGAGACAGACAGGCAGCATTGGGAGCCGCCAATGGGACAAGCAAAGCCATTTCGAGCAACCGCACTGATTGTGGAAGACGACCTCATGCAGAGGGAGATGCTCAGTCTTCTTCTCGAAGAAAGCGGCTACGACGTCATTCAATGCGAGAGCGCCGAAGCAGCCGAGCTTGTGCTCGACGAAAGCGCCGGCGCGCTCTGCTTGATGATGACGGACGTCCAGCTTGCCGGCCGCATGAACGGGGTCGAGCTCGCGCACGTCGCCAAGGACCGAAATCCGAAGCTCGACATCGTCGTCACCTCCGGCCGCCCCTTGATGCAGCCCTTGCCGAACGGCGCAAAGTTCTGGGCCAAGCCATGGGCGCCGCTCGACGTGCTCCGCGAGGCCGAGCTCGCGCAGCTGTCCTGACGGCGATCCCGCGGGCCGGCTTTCTTGCCCCGAGATGTGGTGATAAGGTCCGTGCATGACCTTGTCTTTCCTGCTGACCTCGCTGATCGTGGTCGCCTCGCCCGGTACCGGCGTGCTCTACACGCTGGCCGCCGCGCTGACACGCGGCTCGCGCGCGAGCATCGCGGCCGCCTTCGGCTGCACGCTCGGAATCGTGCCGCACATGATTGCCGCGATGCTGGGGCTCGCCGCCGTGCTCCACACCAGCGCGCTCGCCTTCGCCGCGCTGAAATTGTGCGGCGTCGCCTATCTGCTCTACATGTCCTGGCAGGCGCTACGCGAGACCGGCGCGCTGGCGGTCGACGGCGAGATTCGCGAGCGTTCGGTCGGCCGTGTGATCGTGACCGGCTTCCTGATCAACATCCTCAATCCAAAGCTGTCGATCTTTTTCCTCGCCTTCCTGCCGCAGTTCATCGCCGCGGACGAGGGTCATGTGCTGGCGCAGATGCTGGAATTGAGCGGCGCCTTCATGGCGATGACGTTTGCCGTGTTCGTGGTCTACGGCCTCTGCGCAGCCTCGGTGCGCGAGCGCGTCATCTCCCGTCCGCGCGTCATGGCCTGGCTGCGGCGGAGTTTTGCCGCCGGCTTCGCCGCACTTGGCGCCAAGCTCGCGTTCGCCGAGCGGTAGTTTTCTTCACCCCATAAAAAAGCGGGCCTCGCGCCCGCCGCCTTCAATCTCTCGCCTCTGCCGAAGCCCGGGCGGAGCGAACTCCACCCGGGCAAAAAATAAGAAGCCTCGTTACTTCTTCTTCGCTGCCTTCTTGGCCTTCTTCTTTGTCGCCTTCTTCGCCTTCTTCGCTTTCTTAGCCATAGGATCCTCTTCAGGGTTAATGGTGAAACGCGACACGAGGGATGCTCGGCGGAGGGCCAGCCTCGCAACATCCTCGACCACAAGCTCAGCAGATTCGCGCCCATATGCCCCGCGCTGTCACATCCGTGTCATCGCGTTATCCACAGCTCAGATGCATTTCCGGGCGCTTTTGGTTCTTGAATCCGCATCGCGGCCGACATGCCTAACGATCCGACAACCGCGCCGGCCGTTCATGAATCCAAAACCAAAGGCATGCTTTTAAAGTTTGCAGTGAGACTCCGTTAAGCGCGACGGCCGCATTGTTGCCCGCAAGAAAACGGGGACGGGGTCATGGACGGACGGCTGCCAGGGACGGAGAGCACGACACTGCGCGTGCGGCACGCGCCATGCTGAACGTGCCGACACTCTGGACGGTGTTCGTCGTCAACTTTCTGGCGCTCGGCCTGATCTGGGCCTATGTGACGCGCTCTTATCCGAAATTCGCGGCCGCGCGGTTCTGGATGGCATCGTCCTTCATCGGTGCGACCGGCGCGATGACGGCCCTGATCCGCCTGTTCATCGCATCTCCGCTGCCACTTCTACTTGGCGCGGCCGGCGTCATCGCGGCGAGCTGCCTTGCCGCCATGGGCATCCAACGCTTCTATCACCGGCCGGTCTCGTGGCGCATGATGACCGCGGCGGGAGCGCTGAGCCTCGCCGGCGTCGTGTTCTTCATGGTCGGCTTCGAGCACATGCCGCTGCGCATGCTCTGCTACACGCTCGGTCAGGGCCTGCCGCTGGTGCTGTCGCTGCGTCTGTTGCTGGCGCCGCCGGAAGGCCGCGTCAGCCCGGGCGCCCGGTTGTCCGGCATCGTCATCCTCGTCATTATCGCGATCCTCGCGGTCCGCACGGTGGGCAATCTGCTCGGCGGCGATTTCTCGGCGAGCGCCGGCGGCCAGGCTCATGCGGTTATGGTGCTGGGGCTGCTGTTCCTGTCGATGACGCTCAATTTCGGCTTCCTGCTGATGGCGATGGACCGCCTGCGCAACGAGGTGGCCGACCTCGCGCTACTCGACGATCTCACCGGTGTCGCCAACCGGCGGCATCTGTTGCAGCGGCTGGGTGAAGAATGCGCCCGCTCGGAGCGCAGCAGCGAGCCGTTCTCGCTGCTGGTGATCGATCTCGACGGCTTCAAGACCATCAACGACACCCATGGCCATGCCGCGGGCGATGCCTGCCTGCAGCATTTCACCCTGATGGCGCAAACGCGGCTGCGGCCGGGCGACATGCTCGCCCGCACCGGCGGCGACGAATTCTGCGTCGTGCTGCCGTCGTCGTCCTTGCGCGAGGCGGCCGCGATCGCCCGCCGCGTGCTCGAGGTCTGCCGTCAGGATGCCGTCAGCTGCACCGGGGGCGACATTCCGATCGCGATCTCGATCGGGCTGGCGCAGTGGGATCGCGGCATCGGCCAATTTCCGGACCGCCTGATCGCGCATGCCGACCACGCGCTCTATGCAGCCAAGAAGAACGGCAAAAATGACTTTGCCGTCTACGAGCCGGCGCCGCCGCTCCTGCCTGAGCCGATCGGTCCAGGCGAGGCCTTGCGCAAATTCGCGTAAGGGCGTGCTAATGTCTGGTCCGCATTGGACCCGCACGATGATCTCCCGCCTGCTCGCGGCCATACTCGCCGCTCTCATTCTGATCGCGCCCGCAGACGCAACCGACGCCGATCTGGCCAAACTCGCGCGCGCCTCCGGCACGCCCGACATTCCCGGTCTGAAAATCGTGTGGCTGGCGCCATGGGGCGATGTCGGTAACGCAAGACCATGGCGCAACATCATCGTGCACCAGACCGAGGGGCCGGCGGGCTCGGCCCGCGGGGGCGCCGAGGCGCAATCGAAGAATCCCACGCGTCGCGGCGTCACATTGTGGGTCGAAACCGACGGCACGGTCTATTGGGCGGTGGCGGAGAATCTGGTGCCGACCCATGGCGACGGCGCCAACCGCAACGACAACAAATACATCGACAACAAGCCGACCTATCGCCAGGTGGTGCGCGACAATTCGATCGGCGTCGAGTTCGCCGGCAACTATCCCGACGTCACGACCGGCCCGACCGCGGCGCAGGTCGCGGCGTGGAAGATCCTCGTCCAAATCCTGCGCGCGCGCTACGGCATCCCGCTCGACCACGTCTATGCGCACAACTGGATCGACTACAAGGACGCGCGCTATTGCGAAGGCTGCTGGCTCGCGACGCTGGCGAGGACTTGGGGGAAAGAATTTAGGGGCGAGTGACGAGCTACACCGGCTCCGACATCCATCCAAAGAGCCGCCGCATCAATCCCGGCCGCCGCGGCAATTCCGGCGGCTCGTCTGCCGCCAGCACGCGGTTGATGAAGTAATCCAGGAACACCATGTCGTTCGGCTCGGTGACGGTGAATTCTTCCTCGCCGAAGAAGACGCTGTAATTGAAGAAGAACGGGCCCATGATCGGGATCGTCGCGGTCGAGGCGTAGTCCTTCGAGATCACGAACTCCGAAGGCTCGAGGCCGTGGTCGCGCATCGCCTGCTCGACCAGCGGCAACTTGCGCATGAACTGGGCGGAAAACCCGCCCACGGTAGATTGCAAAATGATCGACACGGTGCGTGTCCGTTCTCTTGATGCTGTCGGTCCGATGTTTTTGGTCGGCCGACCGGCAGTGCGGGTTCAAGGTGCCTGGCCCCGCGTCTCCAAGAACATGCTGCACCTCACACACAAAAAAGCCGGCGTTGCCGCCGGCTTTCTGTCTCTTGTCGATCCGCCAATCTCTGGCGCCAGAGCAACCTCGCTTAGAGCGCGGCTTCCAGCGCGGCCTGTTCGGCCTTTGCGATCGTGCCCTTGACCGCGGCCTGCACCTTTTCAAAAGCGCGGACCTCGATCTGGCGCACGCGCTCGCGCGACACGCCGAACTCGGCGGCAAGGTCTTCCAGCGTCATCGGTTCATCGGCGAGGCGGCGGGCCTCGAAGATGCGGCGTTCGCGCGGGTTGAGCACGCCCATGGCGCCATTGAGGGCGTCGCGGCGGTGATCATATTCCTCGTGCTCGGCCAGCATGGCTTCCTGGTTGGGCGAATTGTCGACCAGCCAGTCCTGCCATTCTCCGGCTTCGCCGTCGTCGCGGATCGGAGCGTTGAGCGACGCGTCGCCACCGAGGCGGCGGTTCATGTCGACCACGTCCTGAGCCGTGACGCCGAGACGCTTGGCAATGATTGCCACCTGGTCGGGGCGCAGATCGCCTTCGTCCAGCGCGGAAATCTTGCTCTTCGCCTTGCGCAGGTTGAAGAACAGCTTCTTCTGGTTCGCGGTGGTGCCCATCTTCACGAGCGACCAGGAACGCAGAATGTACTCTTGTATCGACGCCTTGATCCACCACATGGCGTAGGTGGCGAGACGGAAGCCCTTCTCGGGCTCGAACCGCTTCACCGCCTGCATCAGGCCGACATTGCCTTCCGAGACGACCTCGGAGATTGGCAAGCCGTAGCCACGATAGCCCATGGCGATCTTGGCCACGAGCCGGAGATGGCTAGTGACGAGTTGATGTGCGGCGTCGCGATCGTCGTGCTCGCGCCAGCGTTTGGCGAGCATGTATTCCTGCTGGGGTTCCAGCATCGGGAACTTGCGGATTTCGCCGAGGTAACGGGAAAGGCCGGATTCTCCATTAAGGACCGGCAGTGCAGCGGTACGGGCCATAGTTAAGCCCTCCAAAGGTTCAGGCCCCCGATAGCGGCGGGCCAGGCAGACGACCGCTTTGTTAAAGCCGGTCGTAGCTGCGATGTTCCGCGTTGGTCATTTCCAACGCAGACGCAATATACCCCATCGGGGGGCAAAAAGGGAAGGATTGCTGACGTCACGTCCCCGTGTGGCAGCTATAACTTTTTGTAAGGTAAGGGTTTTCTGAAATTGCCTGCGTCATAGCGCCGCTTTCAAGGCCCCCTGGAGGAGAACCAAATCCTCCGGCAGCGGCGTCTCCCAGTGAAGTAATTCTCCAGTCCTGGGGTGCTGCAATACCAGCAAATAAGCGTGCAGGGCTTGCCGTCCGAGCGCGGCCAGCGCTGCTTGCGACTCGGGGCCGAGCTGGTTCGCCTTGGTCTTGAAGTGCGGGCCGTAGACGCCGTCGCCCAGCAGGGGATGGCCGATATGGGCGAGGTGGACGCGGATCTGGTGAGTGCGCCCGGTCTCGAGCTCGCAGGCGAGCAGGCCCGCGATCGGCTTGCGGTCCCGCCCGGCAAAGCTCTCCAGAAGCTCCCAATGCGTCACGGCCTCGCGGCCGCCCTGGCGCACCGCCATCTTCTCGCGCGCATGCGGGTGGCGGTCGATCGGCGCATCAACGGTGCCGCGATGGCGGCCGGGCAGCCCCCACGCGAACGCCATGTAGCCGCGCCGCATCGGCCCGGTGCGGCCGTGATCGGCGAATTGCGCGGTGAGCGAGGCATGCGCGAGGTCGTTCTTGGCGACCACCATCAGCCCCGTGGTGTCCTTGTCCAGCCGGTGCACGATGCCGGGCCGGCGCACGCCACCGATGCCCGACAGCGAGCCTCCGCAATGGGCGATCAGCGCGTTCACCAGCGTGCCGGTCTCGTGGCCCGCCGCGGGGTGCACCACCAGCCCCCTGGGCTTGTTGAGGACGACGATGTCGTCGTCCTCGAACACGATGTCGAGGGCGATATCCTCGCCTTTCGGCTCCGGCGAGACTGCTTCCGGCACGTCGATTGTGATCGTATCGCCGGATGCGACGTGATAAGCGGGGTCGCGGATCGCGGCGTCCTTGAGGCTCACCGCGCCCGCCAGGATCAGGGCTTTCAGCCTCGATCGCGACAGGTCGGCGAGGTGCGCCGCCAGCACGCGGTCGAGCCGGGTCGAGTCCTCGTCGCCGGTGACGACAACCTCCAACCTTTGCGCAGAGCCTGAATTTTCCATGACGACGTCTGATACCGCTGTTCCCGAACCGAGCCCCGAGCAAGCCGCGATTTTCGCGCGGGTGCGGCGGATGATGCTGATCGCGGGGTTGACCACGGCGCTGGCAATCTGCGCCGTGCTGATCGCGGTGGGCTACCGCCTTTTCAAGTCGGAGGGAAGGGCACCCGAGCCGGCAGGCGACGTCACCGCCACCCTGCCGAAGGGCGCCAGAATCGTCTCGACCGGGGTTGCCGGCGACCGCCTCGTGGTCACGCTCGATGTCGGCGGAGTCATCGAGATCCGCACCTTCGACGCCCACACCTTGAAGCCGGCCGGAAAGCTGAAATTCGCCAATGAGCCGTAAAAGGCCCATTCGGGTCCTTGCGGCGGACAAATTTCGAGGTTATTGGCTAACCCTCACGCTCCCTTCGTCTAGCGGTTAGGACGCGGCCCTCTCAAGGCTGAAACAGGGGTTCGATTCCCCTAGGGAGCGCCATTCGCGTACGAGACTGGGCAGTCCAAACCCGGCCGTTTTGTCGCCTGAAGCCGCAACGAGCGTGCGCAGGAACAAGCTCGGCGCGGGCGCCCTCTCACGCGGTCGTGCCGTCGATCGAGCGGCGGATCACCCGCTGCACTTCCGCATTCGACAGAAACAGATCATGGTTGATGAGGCCCCAGCCTTCCTGCGAGGCATCGACCACGCGCACACCGAGCTGCGCGATGACGGCCTTCTCGGCGGCGCCGACCCTGGTCATTCCACCTGCGATTTGTCCCGACAGCGCGAGGGCGCGATCGTTCGTCGCGGCGATCACTGTGATCTTGCCGGCAAGCGGACCGATGCGGTGGATCGCCGACGAGAACACGTCCATGTCGATATCGGGTGCGGCAAACACCACCGCGCCGATCTTGCCCGTCACCGTGTCGCCGTAGCGCGCATAGAGCTGACGCAGGCTTTCGAGCGCCAGCATGGTTCCCATGCTATGCGCAACGATGTGCACGCGGCCGGCGCCTGAAGCCGACACCAGCGCAGAGAGCACGCGCTCGAAATCGTCGCGGGACCACATCGCGCTGTCGCGGTCATAGGCATAATCGAACAGCCCTGCCTTGGACGGCCAGGCAAACACCATGGTCCGGCCGCGGAACTTGATCCCGTCGGAGAGATGGGCGGCATCGAGCACCGCCGTCTCGAATGTCTGCTTGAAGCCGTGCACATAGATCAGCACGTCGCCGCCGCCGGCCTGCGCGACGAGATCGCCAACGTCGACCGACACCGGTTCGACCCGGTCGAGGCGCCAATCGCCAAGTCCAACAGAGGCGAGAGAAAGTCGGCTCTCGTCCGGCGCCACCAGCTTCGCCCGTGCGACCGTCATGGCGGTCGCGCGCTCCGGGCCGAACCAGGGTTTCGTGCGAGCGCCGTTCGCGGGCTTGCGTGTGGTGGCGACGAGCAAGGTTGGATCAATGGAGAGCGATGACGCGTCGAAGCGCGCGCCGGTCGCACCCAGGCCGGCGCATCCGCCGAGCGCGAGGGCACTTCCCGCCGACACAAATCCGCCGAGCAGAGCGCGGCGCGAAACAGAATGACCGGAGTCGCGTTGCAGGAGACGTTGGATGATCACACGGAACCTTTGGGAACTTCGCCCACCGTAACGCCGCCCCGCCAATTCCCTGGATGACAATGGGGGCGAGAAGACGGCGGAGCCGCTTCGCGGTCGGTTGCACGGTCTCTTACCGCTCCGTTGGATCTGATTTTCCTCATCAGTGGTGCGAGCACTCTCGGCCGTTTCGAGGTCGAAGCGCGGCGTCTGGATGGGACCCGCTGACGCCCGGCAGGGAGCGCCATTCCAGCCCGACTGTATTGACGGGTTGATCAGCCGGACTGAAGCCAATCGTCCGCGGTCAGAGCTTCCAGCTCGGCGAAATACGCCTCGTTCGGATCGGACCTCGTGTCGGGGTCGCTGCCCGATTCGGCTCCGTGGATCAGATCGTGCATGTGGGCGGCAAGCACCGAGCCGATCGCATGAATGGCTTCGTGGCGGTCGAGCCCTTCGGACATCAGCCGCTCGGCCGTGCCGCGCACCGGCAGCTCGGTATCGGCAATCTGGCGCTCGACGATGGCGTGAAAGATGGCATGCGCTTGCTCGCGCGGAAAGCGGATCCCGGCGCGCCGGTGGTACGCGACGACGAGATCAATCTGTTCCTGCTCGTCCAGCGCAAGCCACTGATCCGGGTCCGGCTCCACGAATGGATCATACTCCAGCATCGCTTCATCTTCCTGCGGCCACCCGGCAACGTCCGGGGCCTGCGCATCGACTTGGGGCAATCCGGATGACGGCTCGTCCGGCCTTTGCGAGATGAGGCAGCACTTCTTGAACTTCCTGCCGCTGCCGCAGGGGCAAGGATCGTTTCGTCCCACCTTGTTCGAATTCATCATTACGAACACCAGCGACCGGGTCGGCCGTAAAAATTCTCTGCCAAGCGAAGAGACAATATGCGCGCCGGCGGCGAGCCGAGCAACTCCCCGGCCGATCGCGCAGCAGCCACGCGGCCGCCATTGCGCGGTTGTGATCACGGGACGCTGCCGTCCTGTTCTCCAGGCGCCAACTGCCTGACGGGCAAAACACCCCGATCGCCGTCAATCCCTTCCCACAAAAATATTCCACTTTACCGAAATTCTGATTTGGCGTATCTCTCGCCCATCCCAGCCCAGCAAAGGGGCGGTCGTACGTCGTCACGAACGCGGGCTGGAGTGCGGTAGACGCGGGCGGCGTTAAAGGCGGGCTTGTGCGTGCAGGGCGAGATGAACCTCGTGAGCATGGTACGAACCGCGATAGACGGACGTGTAGCGCGCAATTTCAAATGTCACCTCGCGCAGGTTCAAATGACACCTCCCATTCGGCCAGACTGAGCGGGTAATGGAACCGGCTCAGGTCGACCGCGGCATGCGAAATGCCATGCAGGTCGAGCATGTAATGAGTCCCCTATTTGTCCGGTAAGCGAAGGTTTTAGGAGTACAGGCCCAATGCAGTGCTGACTTTGCCTTGCTCGGAGAAAAGCGCGGGCCGAGGCTCACCGCGAGGTGGAAGTCAAGTAGCTAGTGGATAACTTGCACGGGCCGGTTGTGGCGGGTAAGGAAGAACCGGCTTGGTGGGGGAGATATGGGTTCCAAAGAACACTGGTTCGTTCCAGCACTTAACGGTTTGCGCGCGCTCGCCGTTCTAGTCGTTATATTCGCCCACACGTCGCCATCCATATTTCCGGGCGGGCATGTCGGCGTAGACCTATTCTTCGTGTTGAGCGGATTCCTGATCACCACAATTTTGCTGAAGGAATTCAGCACGACCGGCTCGATCAATATTGGCCGCTTCTATATTCGGCGAGCGCTGCGGCTCTTTCCTGCTCTGTTCTCGGTCGTGGTATTCGTACTGATTCACGCGTGGTTCACGATGGATCGTACCGAATTTACGGGAACGCTGAAGGATCTCGCTACTGTCGCCACGTACATGTGGAATTGGCGCATTGCTGTGTGGCTCAACCCCTATGGCCTCGGCGGCAATGGGATGCTCACCCATCTTTGGTCGCTGTCCGTTGAAGAACAATTTTACATCTTTTGGCCGTTAATGCTTCTCGTGGTGCTAAAACTGAGAGCATCAACACCGGTTTTAGCGGCTGTTCTCGCGCTCGGAGTGTTCGGGCCGTGGCTTGGACGAATATGGCTTTGGGAATCTGGCCCTTCGTATCCGATATATTTTTCGACCCATCTCCACGTCGATGGCTTAGCTTGGGGCGCAACCCTTGCTTGGATTTACAGTCGCGACCTACTTCCAAAATCGCAAGCCTCAAGAACAATCGTAAATGTTTTAGCCTGGGCCTCATTGGCTGCTTTTATCTGGCTCAGTTGGGAAGAGCGCATTGCTAACGGCCAGCTTTACCGATGGGGATTTACGCTCGTCGGCTTGACCAGTGTTACAATGATCTCGAACACGATGGTTAACCCGCGGTCGTTTTTCACCAAAATTTTTGAATGGGGTCCGATCAACTATATTGGAGTGATCTCATACGGCCTTTACCTCTGGCATGTCCCCATCCTTCGCATTCAGATTCCCGGCTACTCCGCCGTATTTCATGCCACCGTGTGCGTGACAGCGACGTTCATTGTTGCGGGTCTATCTTTCCGGTTTTGCGAAACCCCCTTCCTCAAATGGAAGTCGAAGGTTGGTTACGAACCAGCCCCGCCTCAGGTGTCTCTGCCGCGTCGATCAGTCCAACCGAAGGTGTTGATGTAGATCGTCGTGGTTGCGGCGCTTGCACGTTTTCTTACCTGACCGGACGTGTTCGTTCTCACAGTCTGCGAATAGGTCGCGTTGACGGAATTGGCTCCGACGATACCCGAAAAAATCGCGGTTGCTGGCAACGTGTCAACCTGATCGGGCGAAGTAATGAGCCAGGTTGTGCCGTTCGCCGTATTGGTGCCTAGCCCAAAAATCTCGGCGTCCACCTGAATTCCAGTCGGCACATTAAGCGTCACAAGCGCCGCCGTAGTGCCGACCGCCGCCGTATCGTCCTGCGTCGGCACCGCCCACAAAAATTTATCGCCGAGCTGAATGAACTTGACCCAAAAATTGGCGCCGTCCGTCTTCATGCAGCCGATGCGGCGAAATTCTGTGTAGGCACCTGACGCCAACGACGAGATGTTTGCAGAGCCGTTCGCAACGAGATCCCAAACGAAATCGACGACGCCCGTGTCGGGGCGCTTGATCGATGCCGTCAACCAGGCGATCGAGGGCGGCGAGACGCTGGAATCCTTTCGCAAGGATTTTGACAAGATCGTCGAGGAGCACGGCTGGAGCTACAACGGCTCGCGCGGCTGGCGTTCGCGCGTGATCTTCGACACCAACATGAACACGGCCTATGCCGCCGGCCGCTGGGAGCAGATCCAGAGCGTCAAGCGCACGCGTCCGTACCTGATCTATCGGCATCTCGACGGCCAGAAGAACCCGCGCCCGGAGCACGAGAGCTGGGACGGCACGATTCTGCCCGTGGACGATCCATGGTGGAAGACGCATTACCCGCCGAACGGCTGGTTCTGCCATTGCTGGGTCGACAGCCTCTCCGACGACGATCTGCGCCGCTACGGCTACACCGTTTCCGACCAGGCGCCGGAATCGAGCATGGTCGAGAAGACGATCACGCTGCCGGACGGCAGCACCAAGAGCGTCACCGTCCCCGCAGGTATCGATCCCGGCTTCGCCTATCGGCCCGGCGAGATGCCGTCGAGCCTCGACGAGGCGATCGACCAATGAGAATTACCCTCGGCGCTGTAGTGGCGGGGGTCGACAGCGCGCAAACGCTGCAAACCGCGGGCCGATCCTGGCAGACTGACCCGCACGACGAGGAGAACCGTTCCCGCCGACCCGCCGCTGCTGCGCAGCGCGGCGACCGTAGGCGGGCCGGAGCGATTCGAGCAGATGAGTATTGGGGTTGTCTACAAGCCGGTGAAGCCGGCCGCGGGCTATATCGGCGGCAAGAAGCAACTGGCGAAAACGATCGTCGCATGCATCGAGCGGATTCCGCACGAGACCTATGCCGAGCCATTCGTGGGCATGGGTGGCGTTTTCCTGCGCCGCCGGCGGCCGAGGAAGGGCGAGATCATCAACGACCGCTCCGGTGACGTGGCGACGTTCTTTCGCATCCTCCAGCGCCACTACAATCCGTTTATGGACCTGTTGCGGTGGCAGATCACCGGGCGCGCGGAATTCGAGCGGCTGAAGGCATCCGACCCGGCGACGCTCACCGACCTGGAGCGAGCCGCGCGCTTCCTCTATCTCCAACGCACGGCCTTCGGCGGCAAAGTTGCGGGCCGCAATTTCGGCGTCGATCCGGCCGGCGCGCGCTTCAACGTGGCGAAGCTCGCGCCGATGCTCGACGAGCTGCACGAGCGGCTTGCCGGCGTCACGATCGAATGCCTGCCGTGGGCCGAATTCATCAGCCGCTACGATCGGCCGGGCGTGCTGTTCTTTCTCGACCCGCCGTACTACGGCGGCGAGAAGGACTACGGCGCCGGCCTGTTCGAGCGGTCGGAATACGCCCAGATGGCGGACGTTTTAAGGAGCTTGAAAGGCCGCTTCATCATGTCGATCAACGACGTCCCGGACATCCGGAAAACCTTCGGCGGCTTCCGCCTGCGGCCGGGGCAGCTGACCTATTCGATGGCCCGCAGCAACAAGGCGCACCAGGCCCGAGAGCTGATCATCACCGCCCGCAATCGGAGGCCCTGAAGAGTCCGGGTTCCGAGTCCGAGTTCGGCAGCACGACGCTTGGGCGGATCGGCGCTAAGTCGTTGCAGCACAATCGTTTAGCGCCATTCGTGCTGAACTCGGACTCGCCGGCGCCGAACCGCCGTTTTGAGTCCGAGTTCAAAAGCCAGCCCCGTGTTTTCAAGCCTGTTTGCGGCGCGCCGCCGGCTGAAGGTGACATTTGAACTTGCGCGCCGTCTGTGCCGCCGAAGTGCGCCGAGGGCCGCGCAAGCCCTTGCAGTTCAATCACTTCCCGTCGTTTCCCGGATAATCCCGGCTGATCCCGGGAGGTGTCATATGAAACTGCGCGTCACAGGACGGCGCTCAAGTCTTGCGGACCCTTTGGCGACGCAAGGCAGCTCGCGTACGGCGAAACCGTGTGGTCCTGGCCGTCGTTGCTACGGTCAAGCCTTTGCGAAGGCGTCATCGCGTCAACCGGCGCGGTACCCTGGATTTCGCGGGGGTGACGGAGGCAAGAAGGAACTCGTCTCCGGGGAGAGCGCGGCATAGGCCGTCAAACCATCGCGCAGGGAAGGCCTGGTCTCGGCTGCCCTGTGTCTCCCCTGTGCATTGCGTGTGCAATCAGTTCGCATAGGGGTTTTTATGGGTGCCAGCCGGCGCCCGGTCTTCCCTGCGCCCTTTCTTTGGGGAGGGGTGAAGCGAGAAGCATAGCTCGGGCAAACCTGCCGCGAGACTGCGAGCGCGTGTCTGCGACGCGCATGTGAATTGACCTCCCTTGCGAGCATGATGCGTCGGCATCGGTGGAGGTGGTCGGACCTTCCGGAATCTGCCTTGATGCGAATTCAGCGTGGAGGGAGTGACGATATGAGCGGCTTGGTGATCTCTGGCGGCCGGGTGGTGGATCCCGCCAGCGGAATGGACGCCATCGGGGATGTGGCGGTGGTGGACGGCAAGGTCGCCGCGGTCGGCTCCTCGCTCGGCGGCGCCGAGCGGGTGATTGACGCGACCGGGCTCGTGGTCGCACCTGGCTTCATCGATCTGCACGCACATGGCCAGTCGATCCCGGCCGACCGCATGCAGGCGTTCGACGGCGTGACGACGACGCTCGATCTCGAAGCAGGCGTGCTGCCGGTCGGGTCCTGGTATGAGCGCCAGGCGCGGAAGGGACGCGTGCTGAATTATGGCGCCGCCGCCAACTGGGCCTTTGCGCGCATCGGCGCGATGACCGGCTCCAACGCGGAAAGCTCGCTGGAGGCGTTCGGCAACGCCATGCGCGATCGTCGCTGGATCGACAACGTGGCGAGCGATGCGGAGGTCGCCGGCATCCTCGAGCGCCTCGCACGCGGCCTGAACGAGGGCGGCATCGGTATCGGCATCCTCAACGCCTACGCGCCGGGCGCCGGCGTGCAGGAGCTGACCGCGGTCTGCCAGCTCGCGGCTGCGCAGGACGTGCCGACCTTCACCCACGTCGCCTACATGTCGCGCGTCGACCCCGAGAGCGCGGCGGAAGCCTACATTCGCCTGATCGGCTATGCCGGCGCCACCGGCGCGCATATGCACATCTGCCATTTCAACTCGTCGAGCAAGACCGATGTCGAGCGCTGCCGCGTGCTGATCGCGAAAGCGCAGGCGCAGGGCCTGCCCATCACGGTCGAGGCCTATCCGTACGGCACCGGCTCGACCGTGCTGGCGGCTGCCTTCTTCAGCGACCCCGAATTCGTCGAGCGCAACGGCACCGGTTACGATTCCGTGCAGCGGGTCACCGACGGCCATCGCTTCAGCGATCGCGAGGAGCTCTTGAAGGCGCAGGCCGAAGAACCGTCTTCGCTGGTGCTGTGGCACATCCTCGACACCGAGAACAACGCGCATCATCGCGACCTCCTCGACATGTCGGTGCTCTATCCCGGCGGCGCGATCGCCTCCGACGCGATGCCGTGGACGACCTCGGACGGCAAGACCTACACCGGCGATGCCTGGCCGCTGCCGGATGACGCCACCTCGCATCCGCGTTCGGCCGGCTGCTTCACGAGATTCATCCGCGAATGGGTGCGCGAGCGCAAGACCGTGTCGCTGCTGGAAGGCGTGCGCAAATGCGCGCTGATCCCGGCGGAGATCCTGTCGCAGAGCACGCCGGCGATGCGCGCCAAGGGCAGGCTTGCGAAAGACGCCGATGCCGACATCGTCGTGTTCGACTACGAGAAGCTCAGCGACCGCGCCACGTTCACGGCGATGAACCGTCCCTCGGAGGGCGTGCGGCATCTCCTCGTCAGCGGCCAGCCGCTGATCACAGATGGTGTGCTGGACGTGGCCGCGCGGCCCGGCCGGCCCGTGCGCCGCACCGTCGTCGAGGGCTGACCCATGCCGGTCCCCATTCTTCTGGTGACAGGCTTTTTGGGAGCGGGCAAGACGACTGTCGTCAACCATCTGCTGGCGCATGCGGAGGGGCGGCGGATCGCCGCAATCGTCAACGATTTCGGGGCGATCAACATCGATGCCGAGCTGATCGCCGGCGCGAGCGACGGCGTGGTCAGCCTCGCCAATGGCTGCATCTGCTGCTCGCTCCAAGGCGACCTCCTGCGCACGCTCTCGACGCTGCTGCGGCGTGATCCGAAACCGGAATACATCGTCATCGAGACCAGCGGCGTCGCCGATCCCGCCGACATCGTCCGTAACCTGATGGATCCCGTGATCCTGCGCGAGGCGCCGCTCGAAACGGTGCTCTGCGTGATGGATGCGGCGACACCGCTGGCCGCCCTGGACGATGCGCTTCAGCGTTCGCAATTGCGCGTTGCCGACATCGTGGCGTTGAGCAAGCTGGATCTGGCGGACGAGGGCGCGGGCGGGCGGATGCGCGAGGCCATCCGCGCGCAGCGCGTCCCCGCCGTGGTGGTCGACGCGCCGCACGGCGAGATTCCGTCCGCGCTGCTGTTCCCCGCGACCGTCGATCGCGCGTCCGCGCCGCGCGATCCCGGGCCGCGCCGGCCGGCAGAAGAGCGCTTCGAAACGCTGAGCTGGACCTCGGACCAACCGCTCTCGCTGCCGCGCGTGCAAAAGGCGATCGGCAAGCTGGCGCCAAAACTCGCGCGGGCAAAAGGCCTGTTCGAGACCGTCGAGCAGCCCGGGCGCCAGATGCTGTTTCAATTCGCCGCCGGCCGCGCCACGCTCGTCCCTGGCGATGCCGCGCTCGCCCCCGGCGATGCCGCGCTCGCCCCCTGCGATGCGCCGGCCGAAGACGTGCCGCGCGCGCGGATCGTCTTCATCGCCGAACTCGGGGTGCTCTCGAAAGCGGAGCTCGATGGAATCATGGAGACGTGCGTTGCGGATCGGTGAAGCTGGCGCTTCAAGCGAATTGCGCGACGCCGTGGCCGACGGACCAGTTCTCTGCCGGCGCATCGAGCACGTTGACGAACACGTCTTCGGGACGGATGCCCGGATTTTCGCCGAGCAGGTCCGCGATCCGCCGGTACAGGGCCTTCTTCTGCTCAGGAGTGCGCGAGGCGAATACGGTGATCTGGATCAGCACGGCGTCGTCGCTGCGCTTGACGTCGTAGGCATTGCCGCAGCGGAAGTTTGCGGCGGCGTGTTCGGTGATCGTCATGAACTCGTCGCCTTCCGGCACGTTCAGTGCCTCGCGCATGGCGCGGTAAAGGCCGTCGAGGATCGCCTGCCGGTAGGCTTCCGGCTTTCCGGCGCGCATCGAGATGTGAAGGAGAGGCATCGCGACTTCCTCATTGACGAAAGGGGGCGTCGGCCCCAATTTGTTTTTGACGCAGCGTCTAGAATGCATGTTTTTGACACCGTGTCAAATATACCGGACAGGAGCGAAGCTTGAGACCGCGCGAGTTCGACCACGCCGATGTCCTGCGCATCGCGTTCGATCAGTTCTGGCGCAACGGCGTGCGCGGCACTTCGCTGTCGGACATCGCGCGCGACGCCGGTGTCCAGCGCGGCAGCCTCTACAACGCGTTCGGCAGCAAGGAGGCGCTGTTCCTGCAGGCCTATGAGCGCTATGCGGGCGACTATCTCATCGCCTTGCAAAAGGCGCTCGGTACGGGCTCATTGCGCAAGCGCCTCACCGCGTTCTTTGACTTGACCATCACCAATTTCCGCTCCGGCTCACCGCCGCGGGGATGCCCGACCACGCGCGGATTGATGGAGCTCGGCGCGGTCGAAGGCGAGGGGCTGGATGAGCACGCGCGCCAGGCCTTCGCGAACCTCATCTCGCGCATCACCGCTCTGGTTCAGGATGCGTTGTCGGCGGGCGCAAAGCGCGGCGAATTCAGCGGCAGCCCCGCGGCCGCAGCGCTGCACATCATCACCGTGACGCGCGGCCTCGCCGTAATCGAGCGTGCCTTCGATGACGAGCCGCAGCTGCGCGAGATCGCCGCCCACACCATCGATCTCGTGCTCGACAAACGGGGCCGCTAGGTGTCGGCAGAAAGCGAGCGCGATGCAGCAGGCCGCGCAAGGCAGCGCGCGTGACCAACTGATATTCCAGCTCGTGGGAACGGGCATCGCGACCGGCGTCCTCCACCCTTGACGGCCTCGGCTAAAGCGACGAAGCAGAACCATCGGACCTGCCGACCCGCGCTTGGACACGCGGGCATGGAGACGCTGCATGTCGTTCAAAAAGCTCCTGATCGCCAACCGCGGCGAGATCGCCATCCGCATCGCGCGCGCGGCGGCTGATGCCGGCATCGCGACGGTCGCGATCCACCCGGCCGACGATGCGCTGTCGCTGCATGTGCGGGTTGCCGATGAGGCGACCGAAATCCCCGGCCGCGGCGCGCGGGCCTATCTCGACATCGAGGCCGTGGTGAAGGCGGCAAAGAGCGCAGGCTGCGATGCCGTGCATCCCGGCTATGGCTTCCTCAGCGAGAACGCTGCGTTTGCGAAGGCCTGCGCCGATGCAGGCATCGCCTTCGTCGGGCCGAAGGCTGCGGCGCTCGAACTGTTCGGCGACAAGGTCGCGGCGCGGCAATTGGCAAGACGTTGCGGCGTGCCGATCATCGCCGGCACCAGCGGGCCTTCGTCGCTCGGGGAGATCACGGCATTCTTCGAATCCCTTGGCGAAGGCGCCGCGATCGTGATCAAGGCGATGGCCGGGGGCGGCGGCCGCGGCATGCGCGTGGTCGAGAACGCATCCGATCTCGCGGAGGCCTATGCGCGCTGCCAGTCCGAGGCCAAGGCCGCGTTCGGCTTCGACGGCGTCTATGCCGAGCGCCTGATCCGGCAGGCGCGCCATATCGAGGTGCAGATCATCGGCGACCGCCACGGCGCAATCTCTCATCTCTGGGAGCGCGAATGCACCATCCAGCGCCGGCACCAGAAGCTGATCGAGGTGGCGCCGAGCCCGTCGCTCGGCGAAGGCTTGCGCGGCCGTATCATCGAGGCAGCGAAGCAGCTCGCCGCAGCCGCGTCTTACGACAGTCTCGGCACGTTCGAGTTCCTGGTCGACGGCACCGCCGAAGACAGTTTTGCCTTCATCGAAGCCAATCCGCGGCTGCAGGTCGAGCACACCGTGACGGAAGAGGTGCTCGGCCTCGATCTCGTCCGCGCTCAGCTCGCGGTCGCCGCCGGCGCCTCGCTTACCTCGCTTGGCCTGGCGCAAGGTTCGATCCCGAAGCCGCGCGGCTATGCCATGCAGCTCCGCGTCAACATGGAGACGCTGGACGAGCTAGGCGCGACTCATCCGACCGGCGGCGTGCTTGCCGTGTTCGAACCGCCGTCGGGCCCCGGCGTCCGCGTCGATAGTTTTGGTTATGCCGGCTACAAGACCAGCGCCGCCTTCGACTCGCTCTTGGCGAAGGTCATCGTGCATACGCCGGGAGAGGCTTGGCACGACGTGGTTGCAAAAGCCTCGCGGGCGTTGCGCGAATTTCGGATCGACGGCGTCGTTACCAACATCGCCTTCCTTCAGGCGGTGCTGGCGCATCCCGATTTCAGGACCAACCGCATCGCGACCGACTTCATCGACCGCAATGTCGCGAAGCTCGTGGAGGCCGCCGATGGCGCTGCAAAGCCGCTCTATTTTGCGGCGACGGAGCGAAGCAGCGGCCACGGCACCGAGGCGCATACCGCACAGATCGTGCCGGAAGGCGCGGTGATGGTCGCGGCGCCCTTGCAGGGGACCATCGTGACCATCCAGGTGAGGGAAGGCGAGATCGTGCGCCCCGGCCAGCAGCTCGCCGTGATCGAATCCATGAAGATGGAGCATCTCGTGATGGCCGAGCAGGGCGGACGGGTCATGAAGCTCGTCGCCGGCGACGGTGTCACGCTGATGCATGGCGAGGCCATTCTCTACCTCGAGCCGCTCGACGTCGCCGCCGATCATTCGGCGCAGGAAGCGGATATCGATCTCGACCACATCCGTCCCGATCTCGCCGAAATGATCGCGCGCCAGGCCAACACGCTCGACGAAAATCGCCCGGCCTCGGTCGAGCGCCGCCGCAACACCAACCAGCGCACCGCACGCGAAAACGTCGCGCAACTCGTCGACGACGGCTCGTTCATGGAGTACGGCAGCCTTGCGATTGCGGCGCAGCGGCGCCGGCGCAAGCTCGACGATCTCGTCAAGAACACACCGGCCGACGGCCTCGTCATGGGTGTCGCGACCGTCAACGCCGAGAAGTTCGGCCCTGAGGGCGGGCGCTGCATCGTCGTGGCCTACGACTACACGGTGCTCGCGGGCACGCAGGGCCACATGAACCACAAGAAGATCGACCGCATGCTGACGCTCGCGGAAGACTGGCGCGTGCCTCTGGTGTTCTACGCCGAAGGCGGCGGCGGCCGGCCCGGCGATACCGACCGGCTCGGCATGACCGGCCTCGACGGTCCGTCGTTCGTGCAGTTCGCAAGGCTCTCCGGCCTCGTGCCGGTCGTCGGAATCGTCTCTGGCTATTGTTTCGCCGGCAATGCCGCGATGCTCGGTTGCTGCGACGTGATCATCGCCACCAAGAACGCCTCGATCGGCATGGGCGGCCCGGCCATGATCGAGGGCGGCGGGCTCGGCGTCTATCACCCGGCCGAAGTCGGCCCGGTCTCGTTCCAGTCGCCGAATGGCGTCATCGACATCCTCGTCGAGGACGAGGAGGAGGCGACGCGCATTGCGCAAAAATACCTGTCCTATTTCCAGGGTGCGGTGACGGAGTGGCAGGCCGCCGACCAGCGGCTGCTGCGCCGCGCGATCCCCGAGAACCGCCTGCGGGTCTACGACATCCGCAGCGTGATCGACCTCGTCGCGGACAAGGATACCGTGCTGGAGCTGCGCCGCGACTATGGTGTCGGCATGATCACCGCGTTGATCCGCATCGAGGGCAGGCCGTTCGGCCTGATCGCCAACAATCCGCGCCATCTCGGCGGCGCGATCGACGCCGATGCCGGCGACAAGGCCGCGCGCTTCCTCCAGCTCTGCGACGCGTTCGACCTGCCGATCGTCTCGCTGTGCGACACGCCCGGCTTCATGGTCGGCCCGGAAGCCGAGAAGACCGCGATCGTGCGCCACGTCTCGCGCATGTTCGTGACGGGCGCGAGCCTGACCGTGCCGCTGTTTGGCATCGTACTGCGCAAGGGCTATGGGCTCGGCGCGCAGTCGATGATCGGCGGCGGCTTCCACGCCTCGTTCTTCACCGCGGCCTGGCCGACCGGCGAATTCGGCGGCATGGGCCTGGAGGGTTATGTTCGTCTCGGCTTCCGCAAGGAGATGGAGGCGATCGCCGACCCCGTCGAGCGCGAAACCTATTATCGCAACAAGGTCGCTGAGCTCTATGCCAACGGCAAGGCGGTCTCGATCGCATCGGTGTTCGAAATCGACAACGTCATCGACCCCTCCGAGACGCGACGCTGGATCATGGCGGGTCTGCGGTCGGTGCCGAAGCCGCCTGCGAGGACGGGCAAGAAGCGGCCGTGCATCGATACGTGGTGAGGGCGGTGCAGCAATCTTGATTGCACGACCGTTTCCGGTTCCCGATTGACATCCCCGCCTGCGGTGCCAGACTTTGCACAATAATACAGGGTGGAGACGTCCGCGATGGCCAGCCTTTCGGCCTCGAACCATGTCGCCCGTGTCTTGTCCGTCGCCAATCACGTGGCCGACGTCGATGCCTCGTCGCGCATTGCCGATTCCTGGCGGCGCTGCCTGATCAGCCACAAGCTCGATCCCGCCCGCCAGGGCCCGCCGCAGACGCTGACCGAGGCGGAGGTCCGGCATGTCGCCGAGCCGATGGAGCAGCTGATCCGGCTCGCAACGCCGGAGCTGGAAGATCTCGCCCGCGTGCTGCGCCAGACCGGCTATTGCGTCAATCTCGCCGATCCCAGCGCCACGATGCTGTGGAGCCGGGTGCCCGGCGCGGCCGATGCCGAGATCTTCATGCGCTGGAAGGTCTATACCGGCTCGAATTTTTCCGAGGCCTTCGAAGGCACCAACGGGCTCGGCACGGCGCTTGCGGAGCAGAAGCCGATCCTGGTGCATCGCGACGAGCATTTTCGCGCGCAGTGGCACATGTTCTCGTGTGCCGTGGCGCCGCTGTTCGACCAGGCCGGTCGCCTCGCCGGTGCGGTGAACATCACCTCCTGCCGCGAGGACCTCGAACGCACCGCGCATCAGCTTGCGCTCGCGGTGACGATGGAGGCGACGCGGCGCATGGAGGGTGCGATCTTCCGCGGTCATTTCCGCAACGCCTGGATCGCGACCGTGCCGGGCGACGGCGGCAGCGGCCTGCTCGCCTATGACGACGATCGCCGCATCGTCGGTGCCTGCCGTTCGGCGCGCGCACTGCTGGGTCTCACCGACGGCTTGATCGCATCCGGCATCGATCTGTCGCGCTACGTCAAGTTCGATCATCCTGCCGCGCGCAACGCAGACGACACCGTCGAGCTGCGCCGGGCCGATGGCAGTCCGTTGGGGCATGGCCATGTCGCGCCGCCGCTGCGGGCGAGGTCATCGACCCGTCCGCTCGCGCCGCGCCGCGATGCACCTGCCGATCGCTTCGACGCGCTGCACCGGCTCGCCGGCCGCGACCCCGGCTTGATCAAGAGCGTGAAGCGGCTCAGGAGCATCGGCGATCACAATCTGCCGTTGCTGCTGCACGGCGAGACCGGCGTCGGCAAGGATGTGTTCGCGCGCGCCATTCACGCGGCCGGCAATCGCGCGCGCCACAACTATGTCGCGCTGAACTGCGCGGCGATGCCGGAAAGCCTGATCGATGCCGAGCTGTTCGGCTACGAGGCCGGCGCCTTCACCGGCGCGCGCCGCGACGGCTCGAAGGGCCTGATCGTGCAGGCCGACGGCGGCACGCTGTTCCTCGACGAGATCGGCGACATGCCGATCGCGCTGCAGACGCGGCTCTTGCGCGTGCTGGAGAATCGCGAAGTCTGGCCGCTCGGCGCGCCGAAGCCCGTGCCGGTCGACATTCGCCTGATCAGCGCCACCCATCGCGACCTCGGGCGCATGGCCGAGCAGGGCGCCTTCCGCGCCGATCTCTATTTCCGTCTGCGCGGCATGGAAGTGCGGCTGCCGGCCTTGCGCGAGCGCGCCGACCGCGACGACGTCATCCGCCAGATCGCGCGCGAGGAAGCGCCGAACTGCCGGCTCTCGGACGAGGCGTGGTCGCAGCTCGCGGCCTACCCCTATCCCGGCAACATGCGCCAGCTCCGGCATGTCCTGCGGCTCGCCGGCTGCACGGCGGAGGACGGCGTCATCACCGACGCCGACCTCGATCTGCCGCCGTTTGGTGGACGGGCGGCGGAGCCGGACCTTGCCGTAGCCGAACGCGCGACCATCATTGAGGCGTTGCGCAAGCATGGCGGCCGTGTCACCGATGCGGCGCGTGCGTTGAAACTCAGCCGCGCGACGCTGTATCGCAAGATCAAGCAGTTGAAGATCGACTCGGGTTCATACTAGACCGGTTCGACATCCCGGCTCCGCCGAAAGCAGTCGGAAAATGCTGGCGCGCCTGGGTCTTCGCGCGGCGGACAGGCCGTCGCGAACGTGCATTTCCAGAAATTGCGAGAGGAGAGGATTCGATGGAGGAGATCGAAGTCTTTCTGGCTGTCGTCGAGGCCGGCAGCCAGACCGCGGCCGCGCGACAATTGGGACGGTCGCTGCAGTCCGTCAACCGGGCATTGGCGGCGCTGGAACGCAACGTCGGTGTTGAGCTGGTGCGGCGGACCACGCGGCGATCGCTGGCGACTGAAGCGGGACTTGCGTTCTATCATCGCGTCAAGCCGGCCTTTGCCGAAATCAGCGAGGCGCGCCTGGAAGCGGCCAACCGCCGCGTCGAGCCGTCGGGTCTTCTCAGGGTCGCCGCGCCCGTCCTGTTCGGATCGACCCACGTCGTGCCGGCGATTGCGGATTTCATGGCGCGCTTTCCGCGGATCGAAACCGATCTCCATGTCTCCGATCGGCCCATCGACGTCGTCGCCGATGGATTCGATCTGGCCGTGCGGATCAGGGAATTGCCGGATTCCTCGCTCAAGGCGCGGCGGCTCGGCGAGCTTCGCACGGTTGTCTACGGCGCACCCGGCTATTTCGCGCGCCATGGGCGTCCGCATCATCCCGACGACCTGACAGACTATCAATGTATTCTGCGCAGGACCGGCCCGGGTGACACGGAAGCGTGGCGGTTTCAGATCGGCGGCGAGGTGAAGATGGTGCAGGTGAACGGCCGCTTCCGGACCGATAATACGACGGCGGCGCAGGCGGCTGCCTGCCATGGCATCGGCGTCGGCTATGCGCCGTTCTGGCTGATACGCGATCGCGTCGATGATGGCGCGCTGGAGATCGTGCTGGAGGATTTCGAGGCACCGCGCATGCCGGTGTACGCCGTAGTCCCGCCGAGCGCGGCGCCGCCGGCCAAGACGCGCCTGTTCGTCGATCTGCTGGCGGGGCGATTGAAGCGCGAGCGGCTCTAAGAGCCCCGGCTCTCTTACCCATTGGCCACGTGCATCGCCGGCGTGCGTTCCGTCCGCATTCTCCCGGTTTGCGGGAATGTGTATCCCGCGATGTGCCGGTTGTTCGGAGGCGCGGGCGATCGCAGTTTGCGGGCCACGGGCACTTATCCGCCCGGTCCGGCGTGAAGGACCGCACCATGACCCCCAATCGACGCGCGCTGCTGCATGCAGGTGTCAGCGCCACCGCGACGCTAGCTTCCCTCGCTCTTGCCGGCCAGTCGCGCGGCCCGGCCGATGGACCATTTGCCAGTGCCGCATCGAACTGCAACCCGGAAACTTGCGCGGCCGCGGGTGAGGATTTCGGTCACATCATCCACAAGCAGCCGCGTGCCGTGTTCAGGCCGACGACGATTCCCGGGATCGCGGGGATTCTGCGATGGGCCGCGGAGCAAGGGCTGACGGTTGCCGCGCGCGGGCAGGGCCATAGCATCTATGGTCGTGTCATGACGGAAGGCGGCATTGTGATCGACCTCGGCGCGCTGGCCACCATCCATCGGATCGAGCCGGACCGTGTCGTGGTCGATGCAGGTGCGACCTGGCACGCGGTGCTGGAAGCGACCTTGGCCAAAGGGCTGGTTCCGCCGGTCCTGACCAACTACCTCGGCCTGTCCGTGGGCGGCACCCTCGCCATCGGCGGAATCGGCGGATCGTCGTCGCGACATGGCCTGCTGACGGACCAGGCTATCGAGCTCGATGTGGTGACGGGCCAGGGCCGGCAATTGACCTGCTCGCCAACGTCCAACGCCGAGCTCTATGATGCCGTTCGGGCCGGGCTTGCCCAATGCGCGATCATCACGAGGGCGACGCTTCGGCTGGTGCGTGCGCCCGAACAGGTCCGACGCTTCCAACTCTCTTACCCGGATCTCCCCTCGCTGACGGCCGATCAGCGCCGTGTCCTGGCGGAGGCGCGCTTCGATCAGCTGCAGGGAGCCGTCGTGCCAGAGGCGGCCGGTGGCTGGCGATACCTGCTGGAAGCAGGCGTGTTCCATGACGGCGATTCTCATCCCGACGACGAGGCGCTGCTTGCAGGTCTGTCGGATCGCCGCGGGAGCGCCGTCGTCATCGACTTTGCCTTCCGCGACGATGCCAATGCGTTTGCAAAGCTGGAAGCGCTTCTGAGGGCGAACGGTCAATGGTTCAATCCGCATCCGTGGCTTCTCGTGTTCCTGCGCGGCAGCAACGCGCTGGAGATCGCGAGCGAGGTCGTTGCCGGGATGAAGAGTGAGGACATCGGTCCGTTCGGACGGATCACCTGCTATCCCATGATCACGGATGAATGCCGCACGCCACTGGTCCGGTTGCCCGACGAGCGGATCGTGTTCGTGTTCAATCTGATCCGTATCCCGGTATCGGCAGACAAGACGAATGCCGAACGGCTGGTCGCGCAGAACCGCGAGCTGTACGACCGTATTCGCGGCGCCGGCGGCGTGTTGTACCCGGCGAGCGCGTTTCCCATGTCGTCCCAGGATTGGGCCGATCATTTCGGGGTGCAGTGGCCGTTGCTGCGCGATGCCAGGCGTCGCCACGATCCAGGCAACCACCTCACGCCCGGCTACAATCTGCTCTAGCGGGAACGGATCCCGGCGGCCGCATTCGCATGGCGTCTCGAATTCAGGAGAAATCGCTCCAGCTCAGATGTCGCGAATCGAGGTCGCCGACTGTAACGGTGCCGCGGATCTCGTGAGGGACGTGGAAGCTGCTGCGGAGATACACCAGCGGCGCGACCCCGTCGGAATGCGAGACGCCACGCACCTCGCCGACGAAGATCGAGTGCGTCCTGGTCTCGAACTCCTGCGCCAGTACGCAGTCGAATGCGGCGACCGCATCGCTCAGCACCGGCGCGCCGGTCTCGCCGCGCTTCCATTGGCCGAACGCAAAACGATCGTCGCCGTTGACGCCCTTCTGGCCGCTGAAGGTGAGCGCCAGCAGTGCATGGTCCTCGTGCAGGAAATTGATCGCGAAGGCGCCTTCCTCGCGGATGCGGGCATGCGCGCTGGCGTTGCGGTTGACGCAGACGATTAGCGACGGCGGTGAGTCCGATAGCGAGCAGGCCGAGGTCACCGTCAACCCCGTGCGCTTGCCGTGCTCGGCGCCGACCGTCACCAGCGCGACGGCTCCGGCGCATTGGCGCATCGCCTGCTTGAAATCCTTTGCGTCCACGCTCAAGCGATAATCTCCAGAAAGAACGGGTGCGGCACGATGGCGCCGCACCCGCATCGGGTCAAGCCGCCTTCATCGCGGAGCCGAGATGCTTCAGGCGCGGCATCACCTCGTTCCTCAGCAACGACAGCGAGTGATGCCAGGCTTCAGCCTTGTGCTTGTAGTCGAAGCCGAACACCAGCAGCACGCCGAAGCCGCCGACTTCGTCGTAGATCTTCTCGATCTTCTCGGCGACGGTCGCGGGCGAACCGACGATCCAGTTCCGCTTGGCGCAATATTCGACGGTGACGTCGCTATCGGGCACGTCGGGCGCGTGCTTCAGATAGTCCTTGAAGCCGAAATGGCCGAGCAGCGGCAGGAAGTACTCGCCCATCATCCGGCCCATCATGTCGCCGGTCGAGAGCTTCCAGGCCTCCTCGTCGGTGTCGGCGACGAACACCTCGCGAACCAGCCGCCAATCCGCGCGGTTCGGCTTGCGTCCGGTCTTGGCGGCACCTGCTACGACCGAATCCCAATGGCTGCCGACATAGGCCGGGTTGAGGTTGAGGCTCATCGGGATGAAGCCGCGCTCGCCGGCGAGCTTCAGCGTGTCCGAGTTCTTCGAGAGCCCGGCGACGCCGATCGGCGGATGCGGTGTCTGCAACGGCTTGATGTGAGGCTTGAGGAAGTCGAACATCGTGTCCGGCTTGGTCACCGTCCAGAATTTACCCTTGTAGGTCCAGGGCGCGGGATCGCTCCACATCTTCAGAATGATCTCCAGCGCCTCGCGGGTCATGTCGCGGTTCTGCCCGCTCATGCCGTCGACGTTGAACATCGCCCAGTCGCTCGGCAGGCCGCTGGCCGCGACCCCGAAATTGAGCCGGCCCTCAGAGAGATGATCGAGCATCGCGACGCGGTTGGCGAGCTCGGCCGGGTGGTGATAGGGCAGCAGGAAGCCGCCCGGTCCGATGCGCAGGCGCTTGGTCTGCATCAGCGCCTGTGCGATCAGCAGATCGGGCGTGGGATTGGGCTCCCAGGGCGCGGTGTGGTGCTCGCCGACCCAGGCCTCCTGATAGCCGAGTTCGTCGAGCCAGCGCATGACTTGCAGGTCCCAGTCGTTCCCTTCCTTCAGGCCGCACTCCGGCGGGTGCGAAGGCATCGTGAAATAGCCGATCTCCATGGGGTTCCTCATCTAATGTTGACGCGTCTTGTTGCGCGGTTCACGGACGTGAGCGGGGACACTTTAGCAAGCGGTGTGCCACCTCTTCGCAAGCGGTGTGCCAACGCGAGCGGCACCTCAGACCTGCGAGAAAACGCTGGTTTGCAGCCGCAATAGCCGATATCCCGGGGCAGATTTGCGAGGCCTCGTCTCATTGTCGCGAGACGGCGTCTTGGCGGTGAGACGAGGATGCGAATTGAGATGACCGAACCTGCCTATGTCGCGGTGGACTGGGGCACCAGCAGCTTCCGGCTCTGGTTGATCGACCGCGCCGGCAAGGTGCTGACCGAGCGCCGCAGCGACGAGGGCATGCTGGCGGCGGCGAAGGCCGGCTTCGCTGCCGTGCTGCAATCGCATCTTGCGGCGGTCGAGGCCCCGGATCATCTGCCGGTTCTCGTCTGCGGCATGGCCGGCGCGCGTACCGGCTGGGTCGAGGCCGGTTATGTCGACACGCCGGCGCTACTCTCTGCCGTTCTGAAGCAGGCTGCGCGGGTGCCGGGCGAGACGCGCGATATCCGTATCCTGCCGGGCATCGCGCAGCGCGATACAAAAGCGCCGGACGTGATGCGAGGCGAGGAGACGCAACTGCTCGGTGCGCTCGGTCTCGATACCGCTGGCGAGGCGCTGGTCTGTATGCCCGGCACACATTCGAAATGGGTGCGGGTGAAGGACGGAACGGTCGCGCATTTCTCCACCTTCATGACCGGCGAGTTGTTCAGCGTCGTGTCGCGCGAAACGATTTTATCGCTCGCGGTCGCAGGCGCCGAAGACGCCGAGGATGTCGCGAGCTTCAAGGCGGCGGTGAAGGCCGCGTACGAAGCTCCGGCCTTCGCGGCCAATCTTCTGTTCACCGCGCGGTCACGTCAGCTCCTGTTCGAGGGCACACCGGCCGCGGCGCGCGAAACGGTGTCGGGCACGTTGATTGGTGTCGAGCTGGCAGCAGGGCTCTCCGGCGTGGTGCCGAAAGCAGGCATCACGCTGATTGCCTCGGGGCGGCTCGCGATGCTGTACAGGCTGGCTTTCGAGGCGCTGTCAGTGACAGCCATGCCGATCGATGCGGATGAAGCCGTTCGCCGCGGTTTGTCGATGGCCGCTGCCGCGATCTGGGCGAAATGAGAGGACTATTGAGATGAGCGTTCCCTTTCCGGCGATGAAGCGACCACTTGTCGCGATCCTGCGCGGCGTGAAGCTTGAGGAGATCCAGGCCATCGTCGGCGTGCTGATCGAAGCCGGCATGACCGCAATCGAGATCCCCCTGAACTCGCCGGATCCGTTCCGTTCGATCGCCACGGCGGTGAAGCAAGCGCCCGCCGGCGTGCTGATCGGCGCCGGCACCGTGCTGACGACGGCAGATGTCGATCGTCTCAACGACGTCGGCGGCAAGCTGATGGTCTCGCCGAACGTCGACACCCAGGTGCTGGCACGCGCGCATCAGTACGGCATGATCACGATGCCCGGCGTGTTCTCGCCGACCGAAGCTCTGCTCGCGGCGCGATCGGGGGCATCGGGCCTCAAATTCTTTCCAGCCAGCGTGCTCGGTGCGTCCGGCATTGGCGCGATTCGCGCCGTGCTTCCGGCCGGCGTGACGATCGCCGCCGTCGGCGGCGTGTCCGATCAGAATTTTGCCGAGTACATCAAGGGTGGCGTGACGGCGTTCGGGCTGGGCTCCAGCCTCTACAAGCCCGGCATGACGGCAACGGACGTTGCCGCTCGCGCAAAATTGACGATCACGGCCTACGATCGGGCGATTGCGAAAGACTGAGCCCGCAATAAACAAGCCGTGATGCCGTCACGGTCGCGCGTTATCCTATCTTGCTGCACCAGCGAGATCAGGAGACCGACATGGCGATCAACAATGTAGCCGATCTGTTCGTGGCAACGCTCGAACAGGCCGGCGTCAAGCGCATCTACGGCATCGTCGGCGACAGCCTGAACGCGCTGACCGAAGCGTTGCGGCGGCGCGGTACGATCGAATGGATTCACGTCCGGCACGAGGAGGTCGCGGCCTTCGCCGCTGCCGGGGAAGCGGAGATGACGGGCAGCCTTGCGGTGTGCGCGGGCTCGTGTGGCCCCGGCAATCTGCATCTGATCAACGGCCTGTTCGACGCCCATCGCAGCCGCGTTCCCGTGCTGGCGATCGCTGCGCAAATCCCGACCGCCGAGATCGGCAGCGGCTATTTCCAGGAGACCCATCCGCAAAACCTGTTCCGCGAGTGCAGCCATTATTGCGAGCTGGTCTCCGATCCGAGTCAGCTACCTTACGTGCTGGAAAACGCCATCCGCGCGGCGGTCGGTATGCGCGGCGTTGCCGTCATCGCCATGCCCGGCGATGTCGCCTTCCGTAGCCCACCCAAGCGCGCGCTGTCGACGGCGCGTGGCCTTACGCTGTCGGCGCCAAAGGTGGTGCCGCACGCTGATGAACTGAAGGCGCTCGCGGACCTCCTCGACGGCGCCGAGCGCGTCACCTTGTTCTGCGGCCGCGGCTGCGCCGGCGCGCATGCGCCGTTGATGCAGCTTGCGGAGGTCTTGAAGAGCCCGATCGTGCATGCGCTTGGCGGCAAGGAGCATGTCGAATACGACAATCCCTACGACGTCGGCATGACCGGCTTCATCGGCTTCTCCTCGGGCTACGCCGCCATGCACGCCTGCGACGCGCTGGTGATGCTCGGCACTGATTTTCCCTACAAGCAATTCTTCCCGACTGATTGCCAAGTCGCGCAGCTCGACATTCGTCCGGAAAATCTCGGGCGGCGCTGCAAGATCGATCTCGGTCTCGTCGGCGACGTCAAGCTCACCATCGAGGCGCTGCTGCCGCTGCTCAAGGCCAAGACGCAGTGCAAGCATCTGGACGATGCGATCGCGCACTACAAGAAGGCGCGCGAAGGTCTGGATTCTCTCGCCAAGGGCACACCGGGCAGCAAGCCGATCCATCCGCAATATCTCGCAAAGGTCATCAGCGACCATGCGTCTGACGATGCCGTCTTCACCGCCGATGTCGGCACGCCGACGGTGTGGGCAGCGCGCTATCTCGACATGAACGGCCGCCGCCGGCTGATCGGCTCCTTCGTGCACGGCTCGATGGCCAACGCCATGCCGCAGGCGATCGGCGCGCAGGCCGCGCAGTCCGGCCGCCAGGTTATCTCGCTCTCGGGCGACGGCGGCTTCACCATGCTGATGGGCGACCTGATCACGCTGACGCAGATGAAGCTGCCGGTGAAGGTGGTCATCTTCAACAACGGCGTGCTCGGCTTTGTCGCGCTGGAGATGAAGGCGGCCGGCTTCGTCGACACCAATGTCGATCTGGAAAACCCCGACTTCGCGGCGATGGCGCGCGCGATGGGCATCTTCGCGAGGCGCGTCGAAGATCCGGGCGAGCTTCCAGGCGCGGTGAAGGAGATGCTGGCTCACAACGGACCGGCGCTGCTCGACGTCGTCACCGCGAAGCAGGAGCTGTCGATGCCGCCGACCATCACGCCCGAGCAGATCAAGGGTTTCAGCCTGTGGGTGCTGCGCGCCGTGATGAACGGCCGCGGCGATGAGGTGCTCGATCTCGCCAAGACCAATCTGTTACCGCGCTAGCCCCGTTTGACCGACGGCACGGGCAGCCGCTCGTGGCGGCGCTGGAAGCGTTGCCAGTGCAGCACGATGCCGATCAGCAGCGCCGGCACGAAGCCGAGTGCGATCAGGAAATGCGGCAGCTGCGTCGGCGAGATGAACGCGATGCCGATATCGGAGATCAGCCACAATGCGGCGAACATCACCACGAAATCCAGGCGCGGGCAGCGCAGATAGTAGAACACGGCGGTAATGACGACGGCGGGTCCGATGGCGATGCCGATCATCACCGCCGTCAGCTCCTTCGGCGTCAGCGCGTCGAGCACCATCGATGCCAGCAGCCAGAGCGCGGCGAACATGGCGACGATGTCGAGCGGATGCCGCAACCCAATACCTCTCGCAGAATCGCGCTATCGTTGTGGCCCGGGCCCCGGCCGTCAAGGGAAAATGCGCCTATTCCTCGTCGTTTCCGGGCGTCGGCCGCAGCATGAAATGGCCGAAGGCGGTGGCGATCGGCTTGTCCGCATCGTCCTGCCAGGCGCGCGCCTCGAAGGCGACGATGCGCCGGCCCTGCTTCACGATCGAAACGTTGGCGAACGTGTCGAGCGCGCGGCCGGAGCGCAGATAGTTGACGGTCAGTCCGATCGGCTTGGGCAATGCGGCCGCGCCGAGCTCGCGCGCCACTCCGAAGATCGCGGTGGTCTCGAGGAAGGCGCCGGTCATGCCGCCATGGATCGCGGGCAGGATCGGGTTGCCGATGATCTTTGGCGAGAACGGCATCGTCAGTGTGCCGTCGTCATTGACGCGAATGCCGAGACAGCGCGCGAACGGGCTGTTGGCGAACGGGCCCGCCGGATCGTCCGGCGCTTCCAGCGACGGGATGCTGGGCGAATCCATCCTGCGATCCGCGAGCATGTTGGTGCGGTTGGCGCCGATCATGAAGCAGGCGGTGGCGGTCGCGACCGGATCGTCCTCGGATTCCTGATAGGCGGTGGAGCGCACGAAGGCGATCGAGCGCGTGGTGCGGTAGCAGACTGAATGCGCCTTGATGTCGAGGCCCGGCGTTGCCGGCTTCTGGTAGTCGATGCGCAGATCAAGCGTCGCGATGGCGCTCGTGCCGTCGAGCGCGAGCTGCACCGCCATGCCGCAGCTCTCGTCCAGCATCGCGGTGACGACGCCGCCATGCAGCACGCCGGTCTCGGTGTCGCCGACGAAGACGGGGCGGTAGCGCAGGCTGGACCAGGCCTCGCCAGGCGCGAAGCGGTCGAGTTGGAGCCCGCTGATATGGCCGTAATCGGAGCGGCGTCCCCGGATCGCCTCCGCGAGTTCCTCAAACAGAAGTGTGGTCGGTGAGCTGGACATGACGACGTTCTAGACCAGTGTCGGGTGCGGCGCAAAACCCCGAATGCGCGTCCACGGCAGGTGTGCCGGGTTTGGCCTCGACAGGGCGGGCCGAAGCAACGATGGTGGGCGCTTCGTCCTATCGACTAGCCGTAAGGAGTGTGCCCATGGCCGATCCCGAAACGCCCGCCACCAGCCAGGGGCCCGTCATCATTTCGACCTCGAGCTCGGAGCGGGCGCCGATCATCTATTTCGACGGCGCATCCTGCTTCGGCCACCATAACGGCGCGATCCAGATCGAGCTTGCGGCGAACCTGTTGATGCCGGTCGGCGCCGCTGTCAGGGTTGACGTCGTTCAGACCGCGCATCTGCGCTGCAGCGTGGCCGCCGCGCTGGCGCTGCGCGAAGCGCTCGAAAAGGCGCTGGCGATGTATCAGCAGGGCCAGCAGCAGCCGACAGAGGAAATTCCGGCGGTGAAGAATTGAAGCAGGCAACGTGATCGCAGGGCCTTCATGGTTCGAGACGCGCCGTAAGGCGGCGCTCCTCACCATGAGGGTCAAAGATATCGCCGCGAGGATGACCTCATCCTGAGCAGCCCGCCAAAGGCGGGCGTCTCGAAGGATGGCCGCAAGCATGTCGATTGTCGGATGCAGATAGCCTTCCTTCAGCCCACATGCACCTTCGGCTTCCTGCCATCGTTCCACTTGCCGTCGAGCGCGCGCTCGATCTGGGCGGCGAGTTGCAGCAGGAGGCCGTCATTGGCCTGCTTCGCAATCGCCTGGATGCCGAGCGGCAGGCCGTGTTCCTGCGTGGCCATCGGCATCGATATCGCCGGCATGCCGCAGAGATTGGCGAGCGGCGTGAAGGCGAAGAAGCGCCAGAGATTGCCGAACCAGTCGAGCACGTCAGGATTGTCGGAAATGGTGAGATATTCCCTGGTGCCGACCTTCGGCGTCGGCAGCGCGGTGATCGGCGTCAGGATCACGTCCCACTGTTCGAAGAAGGCGCCGAAGGCGCGTGAGGTCGTGTTGAACACGCCTTGCATCTTCGCCCGCTCGGCAAAGCTCGTGTTCCGGCCGGCTTCCCAGATCCGAATGTTCATGGGCTCGATGAGATCTTCCGGCGGCTTTTCCAGCCCGCGTGCGGCGAGCATGTTGGAGATCACCACGGCAAAATTCGAGATGTAGCAGGTGGTCTGCGCTTCGAACGCGGCGCGGAAGTCGAGCTCGGGCAAGGCGTGATCGACGTGATGGCCGAGGCCTTCGAGGAAGCGGCCAGCTTTCTCCAGCTCGGCGGCGATCTCAGGCGTCGCGGTGTAGTCGCCCCAGGTGTGCGACAGCGCGATGCGAAGTTTTGACGGATCGCGCTTGATCATCTCGGAATAGGGCTGCGCCGTGGTCCAGAATGGCATGAATTCACCGGGCGCCGCTCCCCTTGCATGATCGACGAAGGCGGCGGTGTCGCGCACGCTACGCGACTGGCAGCCCTGGATCGAGACCAGCCCGGTGAGGTCCGACATGTGCGGGGCGAGCGAGAACACGCCGCGCGAGACCTTAAGACCGATATTGCCGTTGACCCCGGCGGGAATGCGGATCGAACCGCCGCCATCGGTTGCATGTGCGATCGGCACCACGCCGGCCGCGACCATCGCGGCGCTCCCCGCGGACGAGCCGCAAGTGGTGTAGTCGGTATCCCAGGGATTGCGCGTGACGTAGACGGCCGGATTGTCGGCCGAGCTGCATACGCCGAATTCCGGCGTCGTGGTGCGTCCGATCAGGTTCAGCCCGGCCTGGCGGAATTTGCCGGTCAGGAACGTATCGGCCGCGGCGCGATTGCCGCGCATCAACAGCGAGCCCATTTCCTGGAGCCGGCCCTTCATGGTCGGGCCGAGGTCCTTCATCAGGAAGGGCAGGCCGGCGAACGGCCCGGCGAGATTGGCGCCGTCCTTGGCCGGATCGGCGATCACGTCCTCGAACAGCTCGACCACGCCCGACAGTGCCGGATTGACCTTGGCGACGCCCGCAGCGGCTTGGCGGGCCAATTCCTTCGCCGTCAGCTCGCCCTTGCGGACGCGCGCCGCCAGTCCCACGCCGTCGTGCTGCGCCCATTCATTCCAGCTCATCGGGAAAGTCATGCGATCCAAACCTCTTCGTGCGGCGCCATCTTAGTTTCGCACAGGAGCACTTTAAACAACTGAGGCGACGCGAAGGGCAGGGTTGCGCCGGATGGAGAGGTCGGCTGCAAACCCACATTGCATGCGGATGCATCAATTCGAGAGCTTTGCGATCACCGCGACCGGCCCGCCGCCGGCCGGCCCCTGATGCTCGGCGCCGCCCGAGACATAGACCGCGCCGGTGCCGGCGAGGCCGGCAATCAGGCCGCCGACGGCGGCACGGGCGTGGCGCGTCGAGCTGATGTCGGTATCTTCCAGCATGGTGTGGCGGAAGCCGCGCACGCTGCCATCAGGCGAGGCCTCGGCCTTGGCAAAGATGTTGACGAGCTCGCGGCCCGTCGTCGCGACGTCCAGCCCGACGCTCTCCAGCGCGGCAAGCACGGCGGCGGCGTCGATGGCATCGCTCATCACGGCATGCCCGATCTCGAATTCGCTCGTCGATGACATCGCGTTGCCGAGCACGATGACGACGTTGTGCATCAGCTCGATCCCGGACGAAGTCGAGGCGACCCTCGAGAACAGATCGTAACGTTGCAGCACGTCGTCGTCGCGAATGTCGGAGGCGATCTCGCCGAGCGCGACCGCAACCCCGAGCGCGGAGGCGCCGCGCGAATAGGCCATCGAGCTGTAAGCGCTGGTCGTCACCGTCTTGTTGCCGCGCGCGTTCGCCGCCTCGACGCGATCGCTGGTGAGCAGCGGGCACTTGATCTGCACGAAATGGATGTCGGTGGGGTCAGCAATGCCGGCATCTTCCATCGCGGCTTTCACGGCCTTGGCCGTCTCCGTGATCTGCGCGGAGCGGCCGAGCTCTTCGGGCAGGAAATCGCGGGTGTGCGCCATGCCGATGCTCAGGCGTTTGCCTGATAAGCCTGCCGGTCGCTGCGGGACGTCCTGGCGCGTGAACACAGTGATGTGCGGGCTGAGCACGCCCTCGGTGCCGCCGGACATCACGAAAGCGATGCGCTGCTCGACCTCCTGCGGCGACAGGCCGAGCTGCGGCGCCAGCGCCGCGCACAGCGCGGCAACGGCATATTCCCGGGTAAAATCGTTGACGCCGCCATTGCCCTCGGTCTTGCCGAGGATGGCCAGGATGGATGTCGGATCGATCGCGCCGGAGGCGATCATGTCCAGGAGGCCGGAGACGTCGCCGGGGCCTTTGGTGGCAATCCTGATCACGCCGACCGATGTCGTCCGCATTGCTCGTCCTCATGGGAGTTCGATGGTCCGGCTCGTGAAACAGCCGTCGAACCGGGGCGCCTGTCAAGGTGTCGAGGCTATCCTCCGACGTCGTCCTGAACGCCAGGAAGACGGCGGAATATGTGCGCCGTTTGCGGCGTCCCCACGATTGTGGCGAGATCGCATCGCTTCGACAAAAAATCCCTTGTCGACGGCCGCTCGCCGCACCTTGATGAATCAGCCCCGGTTGGTCCATAAGCGGCGTCCCGCAGCCGGTGGCTCGCCGCCGCGGTGCGTGCTTGGATAGAGGGGTTCTCGCGTGGCAAATATCAACCAGAAAATTGCGCAGGAGCTTGGGGTTCGGGCGGAGCAGGTCGAGGCGACGGTGACGCTGCTCGACGGCGGCGCCACGGTTCCCTTCATCGCCCGATACCGCAAGGAAGCGACCGGCGCGCTCGACGACGCGCAATTGCGCACTCTGGAAGAGCGCCTGGGTTACCTGCGCGAGCTCGAAGACCGCCGCAAGGCCATCCTCGAATCGGTCCGCGAGCAGGGCAAGCTCGATGCCGCGCTCGAAGCCTCCATTCTCGCTGCCGACAGCAAGGCGCGCCTCGAAGACATCTATCTACCGTTCAAGCCGAAGCGCCGCACCAAGGCGGAGATCGCCAGGGAAGCCGGCCTCGAGCCGCTCGCCAATCAGCTCATGGCAGAGCCCACCAACGATCCGAAGGTGGTGGCGGAAACCTTCGTCAATGCCGAGAAGGGCGTTGCCGACGCCGCTGCGGCGCTCGACGGCGCCCGGGCCATCCTGGTCGAGCGTTTCGACGAAGACGCCGACCTGATCGGGAGCCTGCGCGAGGAGGTGTGGACCAATGCGCGCATGGTCTCCAAGGTGCGTGACGGCAAGAAAACCGAGGGCGAAAAGTTCGCCGACTATTTTGAGTTCTCCGAGCCGCTGACCAAGCTGCCCTCGCACCGCATCCTCGCGATGTTCCGCGGCGAAAAGGAAGAGATCCTCGACCTTCAGATTCAGGCCGAGGCCGAAGCATCGCCGCCGGGCGTGCCGAGTGCCTATGAGCTGAAGATCATGAAGCGGTCCGGCATCGCCGACCTCAAGCGCGCCGGCGACCGCTGGATGATCGACACGGTGCGCTGGGCCTGGCGCACCAAGATCCAGGTGCATCTCAACATCGACCTGCGCATGCGGCTGTGGAATGCGGCCGAGACCGAGGCCGTGCGTGTGTTCGCCTCCAATTTGCGCGATCTATTGCTGGCCGCGCCCGCCGGCACCCGCGTCACCATGGGGCTCGATCCCGGCTTCCGCACCGGAGTCAAGGTCGCCGTCACCGACGCGACCGGCAAGGTGGTCGATACCGCTGTGATCTATCCGCACGAGCCGCAGCGGCAGTGGAACGAGGCGCTGGCGATCCTCGGCAAGCTCGCGCTGAAACATCGCGTCGAGCTGATCGCGATCGGCAACGGCACCGCCTCGCGCGAGACCGACAAGCTCGCGGGCGATCTCGTCAAGGGCCTCGCCGAACTGAAGATGACCAAGATCGTGGTGTCGGAAGCCGGGGCCTCGGTCTATTCGGCCTCGGCCTTCGCGTCGGAGGAATTGCCTGATCTCGACGTCACCCTGCGCGGCGCGGTCTCGATCGGCCGCCGCCTCCAGGATCCGCTAGCCGAGCTGGTCAAGATCGAGCCCAAGGCGATCGGTGTCGGCCAGTATCAGCACGATCTCGGCCAGGCCAAGCTCGCCAAATCGCTCGATGCAGTGGTCGAAGACTGCGTGAACGCGGTCGGTGTCGACGTCAATACCGCCTCGGCGCCGCTTCTTGCCCGCGTGTCGGGCGTGGGCTCCGGTCTCGCCTCGAGCATCGTGGCGTACCGTGACGCCAACGGCCCGTTCAAGTCGCGCAAGGCGCTGAAGGACGTGCCGCGGCTCGGACCCAAGGCGTTCGAGCAGTGCGCGGGCTTCCTGCGCATCGTCGGCGGCGAGGATCCGCTCGATGCCTCTGGCGTGCATCCGGAAGCGTATCCGGTGGTGCGCCGGATTCTCAGCGCCACCAAGAGCGACATCAAGGCGTTGATCGGCAGCAGCGAGATGGTGCGCACGCTGAAGCCGAAGGATTTCGTCGACGAGACGTTTGGTCTGCCGACCGTGACCGACATCCTGCGCGAGCTCGAAAAGCCCGGCCGCGATCCGCGTCCGGCGTTCAAGGCCGCGGTGTTCATGGACGGCGTCGAGGAAATCAAGCATCTCAAGAAGGGCATGATCCTCGAGGGCACCGTGACCAACGTCGCCGCGTTCGGCGCATTCGTCGACATCGGTGTGCACCAGGACGGCCTCGTGCACATCTCGGCGATGTCCAAGTCCTACATCAAGGATCCGCGCGAGGTGGTGAAGCCCGGCGACATCGTCAAGGTGAAGGTGCTGGACTTCGAGGTCGCGCGCAAGCGCATCTCGCTGACATTGCGCCTCGACGACGAGGTCGGCGCCAAGGAGGCGCCCGGCATGCAGCGCGACAACAGCTCGCGCAACCCCTCCCGCATGACCTCGTCCGCACCGCGCCAACAGGAATCTTCCGGCGGCGGCGCCCTTGCCGAAGCGCTGCGCCGTGCCGCCGAGAAGAACGGCGGCAAGCGGGCGTGATGTCTTAACTTCTCTCCCCGTCCTTCTGCGGGAGAGGTGAGCCGCTCGACGTATGGCGAGCTCCATCCGCGTCGTCATTGCGAGCGAAGCGAAGCAATCCAGTCTGCCTGCGTGGAGGCACTCTGGATTGCTTCGTCGCGAGGGCTCCTCGCAATGACAAGGAGAGAGCGCGGGTCCGCCTTTCTAACTCCCGCGTCAGAATCTGGCGCATTTGTAAGTTGAAGGTGAGGGCGGGTTTTCCTCATCTGAGCCTCCGGAGTGGCGAGACCATCGCCGCGACAAGGAGGATACTTAGATGAACAACAGGCTTCTCACAGGCATCGTCGCAGCGGCAGTTGCTGCGACGATGGCGGTCGCCTCGCCCGTTCTCGCCCGCGGGGGCGGCGGTGGTGGCGGACATGGCGGTGGTGGTTTTGGCGGTGGCGGTTTTGGCGGTGGTGGCGGCGGGCATTTTGGCGGCGGGGGGATGCACGCCGGCGGTATGGGCGGCGGTGGCATGCACTTCGGCGGCATGGGCGGTGCTCACTTCGGTGGCGCCCGCTTTGCTGGCTCGCCGATGGCGGCCCACGCCGCCTTTGGGCCGCGCTTTGCCGGTGCGCCACTAGCCACCCGCGCCGCCTTCGGGCCGCGTTTCGCCGGCGCTGGCTGGCACGGCAGGCCCTTCATCGGCCGCCACGCGTTTTTCTTCCGCCACCATCGCTTCCACCGGTTCGCCTTCGTTGGCGCCCCCTTCTACTACGCCAATTATTATGACGACGGTTGCTGGCGCAGGAACTGGACGCCTTATGGGCGGCAATGGGTCAATGTGTGCGGAGACTCTTGGTACTAGCATCGCCGTACCGCACCATTGTCGCGATCGTCATCGGGCGGTTCCGCTCAGCCCCGGAACGGGATAGTCTGATGGCGATCGTCGCGCGGAGTTTGTCATGACCGGAGGTCACCGCCGCATTCTGGTCGTCGAGGACGATGCGGAAACCGCAGGCCAGCTCGTCGAGGAGCTAACGATTTCTGGCTATGACGTCGATCTCGCCGCCACGGGGCGCGAAGCCCTCAGCCACGGCGCCGCGCGCGACTATGCCGTTATCACCATCGACCGCATGCTGCCCGACATCGACGGCATCACCGTGATGCGCCAATTGCGCGACGACGGCATCGCCGCGCCGTTCCTGATCATCTCCGCACTCGGCGAGGTCGACGACCGCGTGCGCGGCTTGCGCGCCGGCGGCGACGACTATCTCGTCAAGCCGTTCTCCTTCGTCGAGCTTCTGGCGCGGCTGGAGGCACTCGGCCGCCGCAGCGACACGGTCGCCAAGGAGACGATTTTGCGGGTCGGCGATCTCGCCATCGACCTGATCGCGCGCAACGCCAGCCGCCGCGGCCGGAAGATTCCGCTATTGCCGCGCGAGTTTCAGTTGCTCGAATATCTCGTCCGCAACGCGGGCCGGGTCGTTTCCCGCGCGATGCTGCTCCAGCATGTCTGGGATCTGCACTTCGATCCCTCCACCAACATCATTGACGTCTATGTCGGCCGCGTCCGCCGCAAGGTCGACGATGCCCAGGCCTATCCGCTGATCCACACCATTCGCGGCATCGGATATTGTCTCCGTGCTCCTGGTTAAAACGCTCCGCTCCTCGACCTTCCGCCTGGCACTGATCGCGATCGCGGCATTCGGGCTGATCGTCGCGGCGATCATGGCCTATGTCTATTTCGGCACGATCGCCTATGTGAAGAGCCGTGTCGGCGATGCCGGCGATCACCGCGGCTTCACCGCGATGATCGAGCTCGCGATGGCCGCGGTCGCCGTGCTGATGCTGGTGCTCGCCGGGCTCGCCGCGGTGCTGGTGACACGGCGCACGGTCGGGCGAATCGAGGAGATCAACGCCACCAGCCGCGCCATCATGATGTCCGGCCTCGATCAGCGCATTCCCTTGCGCGGCAGTCACGACGAGTGGGACCGCGTCGCCGAAAACCTCAACCAGATGCTCGACCGCATCGAGACGCTGATGGGCGAGGTCAAGCAGGTCAGCGACAACGTCGCGCACGATCTGCGCACGCCGCTGACGCGCATGCGGGGCCGGCTGGAAAAGGCCTATCATGCCTCGCGCAACGGTGAGGCCGACGCAGCGCTGATCGGTGACACCATCGCCGATCTCGACGCGGTGCTCGGCATGTTCGCCTCCATCACCCGCATTTCGGAGATCGAGACCCGCGCCCGCCGTAGCGCGTTTCGCACCCTCAATCTCGCCGGGATCGCCGGCGAGGTCGTCGAGCTCTACGATGCCGCCGCCGAACAGGTTGCGACCCGGCTCAACCTGGGTGGCGACCGCGAGGTGGCGATCACGGGCGATCGCGACCTGCTGTTCGACGCCATCGCCAATCTCGTCGACAACGCGATCAAGCACGGCTGCAAAGGCGGGCAGGTGAGCGTCACCTGCCGCAGCGCCGACGGCGGTGCGACGATCGCGATCGCCGACGATGGTCCGGGTATTCCCACTGAGGAGCGCGATCACGTGTTCAAGCGCCTCTACCGGCTCGAACAGAGCCGCTACACGCCGGGCAACGGTCTGGGCTTGAGCCTGGTGGCGGCAGTTGCCGGCCTCCATGGCGCCGAGATTGCGCTGCATGACAATGTGCCGGGCCTCACGGTCCGGCTAAGCTTCCCCAAGACGTCGGCGCAATGAAGCCCGATCGTGTCAAAGCTCGATCACGCCGCGCCGTGCCGCATGAGCCACCGCATCGGTGCGGCCGGTGGCATCGAGCTTGTCGAGCAGCGAGCCGACATGGAATTTCACGGTGTGCACGGAGATGTTGAGCTGACGCGCGATCATCTTGTTGGAGCCACCTTCCGCCATCAGCGCCAGCACGTCGAGCTCGCGCTGCGTCAGCGCGATATCGTCGGGCATGATACGCGCATCGCGGGTGACAATCGTCGCCGTGGCCTTCTCGCCGGGTCCGGCGAGGCGAACCCCGGCGATATTGCCGAGCAGAGCCGCCAGGCGATCGGCGAGGGCGGGATCGTCGATCTCCAGGGACAGCACGATCTCGGGCGCGATGTCCTCGCTCACGCCTCGGGCCTCTCGCCGACCGTGACCTTGAAGCTGACCGGCTCGCCGCCGCGGCGCGCGGCCACGTCGACCACCGCTCCGACGCTCGCCGGACCCAGTGTCCGCGACAGCGCACGTACGCCTGACAGTTTCTGGTCGTTGACGGCGACGATGACGTCGCCCTGGCGGATGCCGGCCACGGCCGAAGGTCCGGCCTTGTCGACGTTCATCACCATCGCGCCGACGCCGTCGTCGAGCCGGACCGGCTGGAGCCCGAGGCCGAGATATCCGCGCGCGATGCGGCCGCGCGCCTCTAATTGTGCTGCGACCCGCTCGATCGTCGCTGTCGGGATCACCAGCACACGCCTCGGGCCGAGCACGGCCATGCCGAAGGCGTCGCCCGATGCATCGAGCGCGAGGCCGCCCTGCTGACTGGCGCGCAGGCGGACGTCGAGCTCGATCCGCGCGTCGATATCGCCGCCGCGCAGGCTGCGCCAGCTCGTGCCGGACAGCGACACCATCCCCAGCGCGGCGCTCGGCGTGTCGCGGTTGGTGGCGATGACGACCGACAGCGCGCCGAGGGGCGGGACCGTTGTGGCCAGCTTGACCGGGGCAAGCGCAGTATCGGCGCGCAGCAGTGCGATATCCGTCGTATGGTCGCGGCCGGCAATCGTGGCGGCCGTGGCGCTGCCGTCGGGGAGGCCGATCTCGACTTCGCCCTCGTCGGCCAGCGCCTCGTCGGCGGTGACGATCAGGCCGGGTTTCCAGACGAAGCCGGTGGCGCGGGCACGATGCGAATGCACGGCGACGACGGACGGCGCGGTGCGCGCCACCACATCCGCGAGTGCGGACGACAGTGAAGACAGCGGAGTGGGGTCGGTCATGGCAGGCTCCTGTAAGCTGCCCCCAATCTGGGATGTCGCGGCGGATTGTGAAACTGGCCGGATGGCCAGGAAAGCTCATCTGGAAAGCTGGTCCGTAAGACCACGGCCGACGAATATGGGATTGGGAGCCGCTCACGCGAACGTGTTGCAATCGCGAAATTGCGCCACCTCCACGATTTTCAGCGAGCCACGCAACGCCGCCGGCCTTTACCACACCGCATTGCTGATGCCGACACGCAAGGACCTCGCGCGCTGGCTGGTGCACGCCGCCTCGTATCGGGTGCCGATGTCGGGCTTCGCCGATCACCTCGTCAGCGAGTCGGTCGATCTCGACGACCCCCGAGGGTAACGGCATCGAGGTCTATGCCGACCGCGTGGAGGCCGTCGATCCCTGGGGCACGCGGGCGCGGCTGATCAGGGTTTGATCGCCGGCGCGAGCGTTGGTAAGACCGGTCAGGCGTTAGCTAGTTTCCGGGATTCACACCTGCCATGTCCGACTTTCACGGCGTCTTTCCCTATCTCGTCTCGCCTGTCGATGCCGATGGCGCGGTGCGGACGAACGTGCTCAGCAGGCTCTGCGACGATCTGATCGGCGCCGGCGTGCACGGCCTGACGCCGCTGGGCTCGACCGGCGAGTTCGCCTATCTCAACGCCGCGCAACGCACGGCGGTCGTGCGGACCACGATCGAGGCGGCGAAGGGACGTGTGCCGGTCGTCGCGGGCGTCGCCTCCACCTCGACGGCGGACGCGGTGGCGCAGGCGAAAGCGTATCAGAAGCTCGGCGCCGACGGCATTCTGGCGATCCTGGAAGCGTATTTCCCGCTCGCCGATGCCCAGATCGAATCCTATTTCCGCGCCATCGCGGATGCCGTGGACATCCCCGTCGTCATCTACACCAATCCGCAATTCCAGCGCTCCGATCTGACCCTCGATATCATCGCGCGCCTCGCCGAGCATCCGCGCATCGGCTACATCAAGGACGCTTCGACCAATACCGGCCGGCTGCTCTCGATCATGAACCGCTGCGGCGATGCCTTGCGGGTGTTCTCGGCCTCCGCCCACATCCCGGCCGCGGTGATGCTGATCGGCGGGCTCGGCTGGATGGCGGGCCCTGCCTGCATCATCCCGCGCCAGAGCGTCGCGCTTTACGATCTCTGCAAGGCCGGCCGCTGGGACCACGCGATGGCGCTCCAGCGCAGGCTGTGGCGCATCAACGAGGCTTTTGCCCGCTTCAATCTCGCCGCCTGCATCAAGGCCGGGTTGGCCAACCAGGGCTACGACGTTGGCGATCCCGTCCCGCCGCAGGCCGCTCTCACCGAAGATGCGCGCAAAATCGTGGAAGCGGCGTTGCGGGAGCTGGGCTAGCCGCCATACCCGGCATGACGAAATCGTGGATATACCGCCCAAAACCGCGGCTGGCCTCGCATGCCTCGATCCGCTAAAAGGCTGCCGCATTTGAGAGATTAAGGGACCCCACGGAATGAACATTCTTCCCGGCAATTTGCGTTTCGGAGCGGGGCAGCCCGTCAAGCGTTTGGAAGATCAGCGGCTTCTCACCGGGAAGGGGCAGTTCATCGACGACAAGCCGGAAGAGGGCGCGCTGTGGCTGTACCTGCTGCGCTCGCCGCACGCCCACGCGAAGATCGTCTCGATCGACACCGGCGCCGCCACTGCGATGCCCGGCGTGACCGCGGTCTATACCGGCGCCGACCTCGTCAAGGACGACATCGGCGTCATCCCGACGCTGAGCATCTTCAAGCGCCCCGACGGCAAGCCGATGACGGTGCCGCCACGCCGCCTGCTGGCGCACGAAATCGTGCGCTACGCCGGCGAAGCCGTGGCCGCCGTGGTGGCCTCCTCGCGTGCTGACGCCCAGAGCGCGGCCGAAGCGATCGTTGTCGAATATGACGTGCAGCCGGCGGTGGTCGATCCCGTCGAGGCGGTGAAGCCCGGCGCGCCCGTGGTGTGGCCGGAGGCACCCGACAACATCGTCGGCGCGATGGCTTACGGCGATGCCGCCAAGGTTGGCGAGGCTTTTGCCAAGGCGGCGCATACCGTCGAGCTCGATCTCGTCAGCCAGCGCCTTGTGCCGTCGGCCATGGAGCCGCGCTCGACCATCGCCGAGATCGACAAAAAGACCGGACGGCTCCTCTTGCACGTGCAGTCGCAGACGCCCGCCTCGACCCGCGACGTGCTGGCCGAAGCCGTGCTGAAGCGTCCCAAGGACAGCGTGCGCGTGCTGGTCGGCGATATCGGCGGCGGCTTTGGCCAGAAGACCAATCTCTATCCGGAAGACGGCATCGTCGCCTATGCCGCGACCAAACTGAACAAGAAGATCCGTTGGCGCGGTGACCGCACCGACGAATTCGTCGGTGGCACCCATGGCCGCGATCTGACCTCGACCGCTTCCTTCGCGCTCGACGAGAAGGGCAAGGTGCTGGCCTATCGCGTCAGCTCGATCGGCTGTACCGGCGCGTATTCCTCGGGCGCGGCCAACATCATTCCGCTGGTGCTGGGGCCGTTCGTTCAGACCGGCGTCTACGATTTGCCGCTGGTGCATTTCGAGGTGAAGTCGGTGATGACCCACACCGCGCCGGTCGGGGCCTATCGCGGTGCGGGTCGTCCCGAGGCCGTGTTCATCGTCGAGCGCCTGTTCGACGCTGCCGCGCGGAAAATCGGCATGGATCCGCGCGCGATCCGCAAGGCCAATTACATCAAGCCGGCGCAACTGCCTTACACCAATGCGGCGGGACAGGTTTACGATTCCGGCGCCTTCGCGCACATGCTCGACCGTGCCGTGAAGCTTGCGGACTGGGACGGCTTTGCCGCGCGCAAGAAGGCGGCGAAGAAGAAAGGCCTGCTCTACGGCCGCGGGCTCACCTCCTATATCGAATGGACCGGGGGCCGCGCTCATACCGAGAAGGTCAGTATGCACGCGACCGCGCAGGGCCGCGTTGTCCTGCATTCCGGCACCATGGCGATGGGGCAGGGGTTGCAGACCACCTACACCCAGATGATCTCCGACACGCTCGGCATTGCCATGGACAAGATCGACGTGGTCCAGGGCGACACTGATCTGGCAACAGGCTTTGGCAGCGTCGGCTCGCGTTCGCTGTTCGTCGGCGGCACGGCGGTTGCGGTCTCCTCCAACGATTTGATCCAGAAGGCGCGCGAGAAGGCGGCGAACGTGCTGGAGACCTCGGTCGAGGACATCGAATACCAGGGCGGCATGCTCACCGTGGTCGGCACCGACCGCCGCATCAGCCTGTTCGACATTGCCGAGAAAGAAGGCGGCGCGAAACTCAGCGTTGATTCCGAAGGTGAGGTCGACGGTCCGAGCTGGCCGAACGGCACGCATATCTGCGAGGTCGAGATCGATCCCGAGACCGGCGTGTCCAAGGTCGTGCGCTACACCACCGTCGACGACGTCGGCGTCGCGGTGAATCCGATGCTGGTCACCGGCCAGATCCATGGCGGTGTCGCGCAGGGCATCGGCCAGGCGCTGTATGAGGGCGTGTCCTATGATTCCGACGGCCAGCTCCTGACCGCGAGCTACCAGGACTATTGCATCCCGCGCGCCGACGACGTCCCGCCGATCGTGGTGACGCTGGATGATTCCGCGCCCTGCCGCACCAATCCGCTCGGCGCCAAGGGCTGCGGCGAATCCGGCGCCATCGGCGGACCCCCTTGCGTCACCAACGGCGTGATGGATGCGCTCGCCGAGCTCGGCATCACGCAGCTCAATACGCCGCTGACGCCGCAGAAGATCTGGAAGGCGATCCGGGATGCGAAAGTGGCGGGTTAATACCGTCATTGCGAGCGCAGCGAAGCAATCCAGAATCCCTCCGCGGAGGCAGCCTGGATTGCTTCGTCGCAAGGGCTCCTCGCAATGACGGGTGAGAGGGTCGCGAGCTAAATCCCCAGCATCATCTTCGCAATAATATCGCGCTGGATCTCCGAGGTGCCGCCGAAGATCGTGTAGGCGCGGCCGTTGAGATATTCCGGCACCACCGTCAGCATCTCCTCCGGCATCGCCGGCTCGTGGTTGAGTCTGTAGAGCGGGCGCATCGGCTCGACCGCGAGCGCGTCGTGGCCGATCACATCGGCCCCCAGCCGGGTCACCGCCTGGCGGATCTCGCTGTTGCGCAGCTTGAGGATCGACGACACAGCGCCGGGATTCTGCCCGGTCTGCAGCGCCGACAGCACACGCAACTCCGTCATCTCCAGCGCGTCGATGTCGACCTCGACCTCCGAGATGCGGGTCGCGATGTCAGGGCTGTCGATCGCGCGTCCCGTCAAATCCGACTCGGCAAGCTCCGCAATCGCCTTCAGCCCTTCGCGCAGCTTCGCCGACGCGATGCCGGAGCCGCGCTCGAATTCGAGCAGGTACTTGCCGTAGGTCCAGCCCTTGCCTTCCTCGCCGACGCGGTTCGCCACGGGAACGCGCACGTCGTCGAAGAACACCTGGTTGACCTCGTGGTCGCCGCCGATGGTGAGGATGGGGCGCGTCGTGATGCCCGGCGCATTCATGTCGATCAGGACAAAACTGATGCCGTCCTGCTGCCGCGGGCCGTCGCTGGTGCGCACCAGCGCGAACATGCGGTTGGCGTGATGGGCATGCGTGGTCCAGATTTTTGTGCCGTTGATGATGTAGTCGTCGCCGTCGCGCACCGCGCGCGTCTTCAGCGAGGAGAGGTCGGAACCGGAGCCCGGCTCGGAATAGCCCTGGCACCAATAGTCCTCGCCGGAGAGGATGCGCGGCAGGTAGAAGTTCTTCTGTTCAGGGCTGCCGAAACCGATGATGACGGGCCCGACCATCTTCACGCCCATCACGTTGACGTTCGGCACGCCGGCGCGCGCGCTTTCGGCCTCGAAGATCCAGCGCTGCGCCGGCGTCCAGTCCGGCCCACCATGCTCGACCGGCCAGCCCGGCGCGCCCCAACCTCGCTTGTGCAGCGTGCGCTGCCAGGCCATGCCGATGTCGGGGTCGGAGAACACCGACGGCGTCAGCGCCGTCGCGCGCTTCATCTCCTCGGTGAGGTTTTTCGCAATGAAGCCGCGCACCTCGTCCTGAAAGGCGCGCTCCTCAGTGTTGAACGACAGGTCCATGATGCGCTCCTTGTGTCAGGCAGGCATGACGTTGCGGCCGAGCTGGGCGTGGCGGCTATAATGGTGAGCGCTGCCGCCGAACAGCGTGTCGAAAGCGACCAGCCGCTTGAAGTAGGCGCCGACCTCGAGCTCCTCGGTGACACCCATGCCGCCGTGGAGCTGGATCGACTGCTCGCCGATAAAGCGCGCACATCTGCCGATCTTCGCCTTCGCGCCCGACGCGGCCCGCGCGCGCTCGACTGGATTGGCATCGACCTTCAGCGCGGCGCGCAGCGCCATCGAGCGCGATCGTCGACCTGCACCGCCATGTCGGCGAGGCGGTGGCGGATCACCTGGTTGGCCGAAAGGGGCCGGCCGAACTGCTTGCGGATTTTTGTGTACTCCAGCGTGGTCTCCAGGAGCACCTGCATGATGCCTACGGCCTCGGCGTCGAGCGCGGCCATGGCGCGATCGACGGCCCATTCGATCGCGGGGAGCGCGTCGTGTCCGTCACCGAGCAAGGCGGCTTGCGGCAGTTGCACGTCCGACAGTTCGATATTGCAGGCGCGCCCGCCGCCCAGGCGCTCATAGTCGCTGACGGCAACGCTCGGCGTCTTTGCCGGCACCAGGAACAGGCCGATGCGGCCGGAGGGGCCCTGATGATCATGGATATGCGCGGAGACGATGATCTCGCCGGCGGCGTGGCCGTCGAGCACCGCAACCTTGCTGCCGGAGAGTCGCCAGCCTTGCGCCGTCTTGTTGGCAATGGTCGCGACCTTGGCGAGATCGAACCGCGCCGCGCGCTCCGAATGCGCAAAGGCGAGTTTCAGCGATCCGTCGGCGACCTTCGGCAGGATTGCCTGCTTCTGCACCGTGCCGCCGCATCGCTCGACCAGTGCTGCGCCAAGCACCACCGTTGCGATATACGGCTCCGACACCAGCCCGCGGCCAAAGGCTTCCGTCAAAATGCCGATCTCGACCGCGCCGCCGCCGAGCCCGCCAAACTCTTCCGCGATCGGCAACGCCAGCCAGCCCAGCTCGGCGAATTGCTTCCACACCGCCGGGCTGAAGCCGAGCGGATCGTTCGCCATCTTGCGGCGGTGACCGGCATCGTAGCTTTCGGCCACGAAGCGCTCCGCGCTTTCGCGCAGCAGACGTTGCTCGTCACTGAGATTGAGATCCATCCTGTCTACTCCGCGGCTGCCGGCGGCTTGCGCACGGAGGGATGCAGGCCGGATGGATCGACCACCATGCCGAATTCTTGAAGATTATGCGCGTGGCAGAGCTGATGCAGCGCAAAGGCCTGGTCGATCGCGGCCGGCTGGCCCATCACGTCGACCGAGCGGTTCACGGCTTCCTTGGTCAGCTTCAGCGCAAAGGACGGTTTTGATGCGATTTTGCGCGCCAGCGACAGGACGGCGGATGAAAGCTCTGCGCGCGGTACGACCCGGTTGACCATCCCGAGTTGATGCGCCTCCTGTGCACTCCAGCTATCGGCGGTGAACAGAAACTCCTTGGCCTTGCGCGGGCCGAGCTCCCAGGGATGAACGAACCATTCGACGCCGCAGACGCCCATGGTGACCACGGGATCGCAGAACTGCGCATCGTCACTGGCGACGATGAGATCGCAGGCCCAGGCCAGCATCAGGCCGCCGGCGATGCACTTGCCGTGCACCTCCGCAATTGTTGGCTTGGCGAGATTGCGCCAGCGCCGCGTGATCTGGAGATAGATCTCCTGCTCGCGCGCGAAGCGGCCATGGGCGTTTGGTTCAGCGAAGCCGCCCCAATTTCCGATCGGCGGAAAATCGACACCCGCAACATTCTTGCTGCCGGGGCGCAGATCATGCCCTGAGGAGAAGTGCGGACCGTTGCCGGCGAGAATGATCACCTTGACCGCATCGTCCTGCACCGCCTCATCGAACGCGGCGTTGAGATCGTAGGTCATTTGCAGGTTCTGCGCGTTGCGCGCGTCGGGCCGGTTCATCACGATCCTCGAGATCGCCGGCTCCGGCCTCTCCACGAGGATGGTCTCGAACGAGGTCATCGCGTTCCCCCCGGCGTTTCCGTCTTGGTATTATTGTTCTCTTGAGTTGACTATTACAGCCGGGATTAAGCAAGAGGCTTGCGTAAATCGGCTGCTTTTCGCAAGCCTCAGCCTGGATGCAAGATGTCTGGCGTCTCGCGCGTGCAATCTGGTAGTTTGCGCCCGATTCCACCGGGAGAAATTTGATGCGCAAGATCCTGACCGTGCTGGCGGCGCTGGCCTCGCTGAGTCTCACCAATTGCGGCTACAACGCCATCCAGAGCGAGGACGAGCAGATCAAGGCCAACTGGTCCGAAGTCGTGAACCAGTATCAGCGCCGCGCCGATCTGGTGCCCAACCTCGTCAACTCGGTGAAGGGTTTTGCGCAGCAGGAGAAGGACGTGCTGCTTGGCGTCACCAATGCCCGCGCCAAGGTCGGCAGCATCCAGGCGACGCCCGAGGTGCTGAACGATCCCGCCGCATTCCAGAAATTCCAGGCCGCCCAAAGCGAGCTCTCCGGCGCGCTGTCGCGACTGCTCGTGGTCACCGAAAACTACCCGCAGCTCAAGTCGGATGCGCTGTTCAAGGATTTGATGTCGCAGCTCGAAGGCACCGAGAACCGCATCACGGTGGCGCGCAATCGCTACATCAAGGCGGTGCAGGATTATAACGTCACCATCCGCTCATTCCCGAACAACCTCACTGCGATGATGTTCAGCTACAAGGAGAAGCCGAACTTCTCGGTCGCAAACGAGAACGAAATCTCGACCGCACCGAAGGTCGATTTCAATCCAGCGCCCTCGAAGTAAGTGCGTTCGATTTCGCGCATGCGCCCAACCCCGACCACAGCCGTCATTCCCCGCGAAGGCGGGGAATCCAGTACGCCGCGGCTCCTCGGTTCAAGCGCTGCTGCTTCTGGAATACTGGATCGCCCGCCTTCGCTGGCGATGACAGCGATATTGTGGCGTGCCGTTTCGAGCTTCTCGTTGTTCGTCTTCGCACTGCTCTTCGCCTTTGCTTTCCCGGCCTCAGCCGATGTCGCCGTGCCGCAACTGACCGGCCGCGTGGTCGATCAGACCGGCACGCTTTCCAGCGCCGACATCGCCGCGCTGTCGCAAAAGCTGCGGGACTTCGAGACGCGCAAGGGCAGCCAGCTCGTCGTCCTGATCGTGCCGACGACGGAGCCGGAGACGATCGAGCAGTTCGCGATCCGCGTTGCGGAGGCCTGGAAGATCGGGCGCAAGAAGGTCGACGACGGCGCGATCCTGGTGGTCGCCAAGAGCGACCGGCATTTGCGCATCGAGGTCGGTTACGGCCTCGAGGGCGCGCTCACCGACGTCACCTCGCGGCGCATCATTGACGAAGATATCACGCCGAAATTCAGGAGTGGCGATTTCGCCGGCGGCATCGCGGCGGGCGTCGATCGCGTGATTCGCGTCATCGACGGCGAGCCGCTGCCGACGCCCTCGCGCAGCGTGAATTTCGGCAACTGGAACGACATCGAGCCGCTTTTCTTCTTCCTGCTGTTCGGCCCGCTGGTCATCGGCGGCATCCTGCGCTCCATGTTCGGGCGGCTATTCGGCTCGGGGATAACTGGAGCGATCGTTGGTGTCCTCGCCTGGTTCGTGATTGGCTCTGCGGTCATCGGGTTGGGCGTCGGTGTGCTTGGCGCTATCCTGACGTTTATCGCCGATCTGTTTGGGGCGGGATCGGGCACGGGGTCCTCGCGCGGCCGCTCCTGGTCGAGCGGCTCGTCATCCGGCGGCTGGAGCAGCGGATCGTCGTCGAGCGGTGGCTTCAGCGGCGGTGGCGGCAGTTTTGGCGGCGGCGGCGCCTCGGGGAGCTGGTAGGTCATGAGCATCAAGCGCATCACCCGGCATCTGCTCCAGCACCATTGGCGGGCCAAGCGGGTGTTTCCAAAAGGGGTGCTCGACCGCATCGAGCAGGCGATCAAGCGCGGCGAAGCCATGCATTCCGGCCAGGTCCGGTTCGTCGTCGAAGGCGCGCTCGACGGCGGGCCGCTGTTTCGCAATCAGCCGGCGCGCGAGCGCGCGCTCGACGTGTTCTCGCATTTGCGCATCTGGGACACCGCGCACAACAACGGGGTCCTGATCTATCTCCTGCTCGCCGACCGCGATGTCGAGATCGTCGCCGATCGCGGCATCGACGCGAAGGTTGATGTGAAGCGCTGGGAACAGATCTGCCGCGCGATGGAAGCCGAGTTCGGATCTAGCCAGTTCGAACGCGGCGTGATCGGCGGCATCGAGGCCGTGTCGCAGGAGCTGGCGCGGCATTTCCCGCCGCAGGAACCGCATCGCAACGAACTGCCGGACGCACCGGTGGTGATGTAGCCCCGGCTGATAACCCACACTCCGTCATTGCGAGCGCAGCGAAGCAATCCAGACTGTCTCCGCAGTGGGACTCTGGATTGCTTCGCTGCGCTCGCAATGACGACGTTGAAGCGCCGTGTTTCTTTGCAAAGAGGCACACGCAGCCGAAAGCCCACCTAATCATCCAGCTTGTTCAAATCGCGCACCGACTGCATGATCGGCTCGAAGTTCGAGCGCGCATCCAGTGCGTCGAACAATTGTGCGGTGTCCTCCAGTAAGCCGTGTGACCTCGCAATCGCAATGCGGACGTCCTCCTGTGGCGTGTCCGACAGCCGCCCGTGTCCCGACAGCAATATCTTCGAATTCAGCCCCTTGAGCCGCTCCAGTGACTGGATGTAGTCGGCGATGCTGCCCGAGCCGAACACGCCGCCCATCACGCCGCCGGGCATGAGCGTATCGGCGGCAAACAGCAGGCCTTTGTCCTGGTCGTACAGCGTGATGCAGGCCGAGGTGTGCCCCGGCGTGTGCATCACGTTGAGACGGAAATTGCCGAGGTCGATCAGATTGCCTTCCTCTAGCCAGATGTCGATATTGATCGGCACGTTCGGCTCGTTGAACATCTTCCGCAGCATCGAGAAGTCGTCGCGCAGCATGATCTTGTTGGCGGCAAGCCGATGGGCGGCGACAAAAGTGCGGCGCTCGTTGAAGTGCCAAGTGGCGCCGATGTGGTCGAGATGCTCGTGGCTCAGCACCACCATGTCGATCTTCTCCGGCGGGCAGCCGGCGAAGTTGAGACATTCCACCATCGCAGGGTAATTCGACGACAGCCCGACATCGATCAGGATGGTGCGCGCCGAGCCGCGAACGAGATAGACGTTGGCGGCGCGGTTGGAGAAGCGAATTTGATAGACGTCGTCCGCCGCCTGGATCAGCGAGCAGATGTCGTTCTTCATCAGGATTGGAAACGAAGTGGGCTTGCGCTCGCTCATGACTGCGCTGCCCGGTAGGTGACATCGTTGGACGCGCGCAGGCGTTTGGAGAGTGCATCCATCACCATCAGCGCAAAGGCCGGTTGCTGGCTGACGAGATAGACGAAGCGGGCGTGATTGATTCTCATCACTTTCGTGCTCGGCGCTGCCGCGATTGCGGTCGCCGAGCGCGCCGAGCCGTCAATCACGGCCATCTCGCCAAAGAATTCGCCCCTGCCGAGCTTGACGATGGTGGTCTTGCTGGCGCCGCTCAGCTTGGCGATCTCGACTTCGCCGTCGAGCACGACGAACAGCTCCCGGCCGGTCGAGCCCTCCTCGAAGATGATGTCATCGACGCCAAACTCGTTGATGCACTTCTCGATCGCCATGACACCCCCAAGGGCCTTCTGCAGCCGTTCTGGCTGACAGGACAGTCATGTTAGCCGGGTAACAGGAGCGGGCAAACAGCCCGTTCGGAGAGAGCGTGGCCTGCCGCAGGGCAGCATTCGCTGACGATTTGTTGCACGCCGCCACACCGGTTCCACTTTGCCGGCCAAATTCGGCCCCGGATGAGTTCCTAAAATTTTGGTAAGCGGGTCCGCAGGTAAGGAATTCGCAAGCAATGAAAGTTACCAAAAAGTCAACCGAGACTGGAGTATTTGAGCCGTGAGCGAACCAATGCCCGAGCAGGCCGTCCAGGATACTGGCGCCGTTGAAGCCGCAGCGACCGTGCCGCAGGCCGTCGCGGCTGCTGCCGGTATCGAGGCCCCCTCGATCGCCCCCGACCACGAGACGCCGCCCAAGCCTGATCCAGTGAAGCCTGATCCGGTCAGAGTCGAGCCGCCAAAAATCGAGGCATCGAGGCTCGATGTGCCGAAGCTCGAACCCAAGGCAGAGACCAAGCCCGAGCCAAAGCCCGGCAAGCTCATCGTCATGGCGCCCGCGGAGCGGTCCTGGGACCGCGAAGAATTTGCCCCGCATGTGAAGGCCGACGAGCCGCGCGAAGCCGGCGGCAAGCGCCGCCTGTCGGCTATGGCAGCTGTGGTGGCGATCGCGGCCAGCGTCGGCGCGATCAGCGGCGCGCTCGCGACCGCCGGCATGATGCACTTCGCAAGCCCCGCGCCGGCGCAGGTCGCCGACACCAGCGCGCTGGAATCCTCGGTCGCCCGGATCGACGCCGATGTCGTCGCGCTCAAGGCGAATGTCGAGCACACCTCCAAGACCGGTCTGGGTCAGTTCAACCGGACCAACGACCGCCTCGACAAGCTCGAGAAAGCGCAGGCCGAGCCGATGGCCAAAATCGCAAAGCTGTCCGAGTCCGTCGACAAGCTCCGTGCCACCCCGCCCGCGGCGCCCACCCAGGCCGCGGCCGCCAGGGAGACCACCGGCTCGATTGCGCCGACCCAGGCTGCGACCGCCGCAGCCGCGCCGGCTCCTGCCGCACCCAAGACCGAGATCGGCCGGCTGCCGACGGTTGAGGGCTGGGTGCTGCGCGACGTATCCAACGGCGGCGCGCTGGTCGAGGGCCGCAATGGCCTCTACGAGGTCTATGCCGGTGACCCCATCCCTGGGGTCGGCCGCGTCGATGCGATCCGCCGCCAGGACGGCCGCTGGGTGGTCGTCACCAGCAAGGGGCTGATCGTCGCGCGCTGAGCGACTGATATCCGAATTCCAAAGAGGCGCTTCACCACGATGTGAAGCGCCTTTTTGCTTGAATAGCCGTCCCCGCGCGGTGTTACCTAAGGCATGAACCGCGCGTTGCGAATTTTCGTTGCTGCCGTCGTATTTTTTGGCGGCGTTGTTTCGCTTTTGGCGGCAGAGACCGCGTCACTCACGCGCGGCACGGCGATCACCGATCCCGATCTCCTGCGCAAGCTCGACCAGCACGATGCACTCACGATCTCGCGCCTGCTGTGGCCGGAGCGGAACGCGAAGTTTCCGCTGACGACCGATCTGATGTTTTCGTGGTTGTCGCAGCTCAAGGAAATTCCCCCAGCAATCGACGCGGAGTTCGACCGCTACGTGGCCCGGCAAAAGGCGGTCCATCCGACCGAGACCATCGGCGTCGGTGAAGGCTTTGACGTGCAATTGTTCGATCGGGCCAATCTGAAGTCCCGCGATACCCGGTTCGTGCTGGCCGGCATCGTCAACCGCATGGACCGTGCCTATGTCGCGGAAGACTCGTGCGGCGAGATCAGGCTGATCTACCGTCTTGCGCGTTTCGAGACCAAACCGGACGGCACCAGGGCAGCAACGCGGCTGCCGATGACATTCAATCTGGTCATGAAGGCGCGCGATGCGCGCCAGGCGGACGAGAGCGGCAAGCCGGTCACCTGCGCCGAGGTCGCGCGACGCTGGCTGGACAATGGCGACTGGCAGGGGCTGATCGGCAGCAGCTTCTATCCTTACGATGCGATGCTCGACCGCATCGAGACCAACATTCAGATCTCGGTTGCAGCGAAATCGGCGCTGCATGATTTCCGCTCCGACTATCTGCTCAAGGTGTTCAAATACGACGCGACCACAAAGCGGTTCGAGGAATCGACGCTGGAGAACCAGATCGACCGTGACCGCATCCTCGCCGACCACGATCTCCGGCGCGACCTCCGGGATTGGCTGCTCGCGCCCGATCATCTTCGCGACTTCGATCGCGGCACGGTGCTGATCCCTGAAAAATTCCTGGCCAAGGCTGCGGTGTTGCCGACGCCTGCCGGCCTCGATGCTTCCTCGTTGCAGCCGGAGTTCGGCATGATGCAAGGAGAGGGCAAAGGCGAGCCTGTTTTCACCGACAATGACTTGGTCGGTGCGCTGAAGCAGGCGGCTGCGCGCGGCATCGACTTGCAGAACGTCCGCTCGGTCGCAGGCTTCCAGCGCCGCCTCAACGACGTCACCTGTGCCGGCTGCCACCAGACCCGTGGCATCGGCGGCTTCCATTTCCCGGGCGCCGATTGGCTTGCGGACAAGCCGTCCAACTCCGCCATCGTGCCGGCCTCGCCGCATTTTCTCGGCGACCAGGTGCGCCGCCGCGACATCCTGACCGCGTTTGCCGCGGGCAAACGTCCTGATTTCTCACGTGGATTTGCCAGCCGGCCGCAAACCCGGGGCAACAGCGAGCTGGCCGGGACCGAGTATCAGGACGGCTGGGGCGCGCATTGTTCCCTGGAAAATGCGGGATCGGGAACGCTGGATAAGAGTTTTACGTCGTGGAGCTGTGCTAAAGGTTTGACCTGTCAGGCTGCCGCGGCCTCGCGCCGCATCGGCATGTGTTTCATCAAGACGCGTTAGGCTATCTCCAGCCGGTTTGGATGACCATGACGGACTCCAGCGAAGCCAACAAGGAGCGCAATCGCGAGATTGCGCGCAATGAGGAAGCCAAGCAGGTCACCGGCAGCGTCCGCGTCAGCATTTCGGCGGTCGCGGTCGTCGTCATCATCGGCGGGATTCTGTTCACGCTCGGCTGGCTGGCGCTGCGATAGCGAGCGCCTTCACTTCGCGTAATTCGTCATCCGCTTGCCGGGCAGCAGCTCGTAGGCCGGCTGCCAGCCGGGGAGTGCGGCCATGCGGTCGAGCCAGGCGTGGATGGCGGGATAGCTCGTCGCGAAATCAAAACCGTGCTCGTCGCTCGGATAGTGCAGATAGGCCATCATCGAGATATCGGCGACCGTGGGCCTGGCGCCGATCGCGAATTCATTGTGTTGAAGATGGCCGTCGAGAATACCGAGGAAATCCTCGAGCCGCCGGCGAAAGTGCTTCAGCACCTGCGGATCGTTGTTTTGCGTGAAGGCGCGCATGAAGCGGTAGGTCGCCATGTAGCCGGTGAGCTTGTGATTGTCCCAGAACAGCCAGCGCAGCAGATCAAATTTTTCCTCCGCCGTCTCCCCGCCGAAACGGCCGTATTGTTCGGCGAGCTTGAGCAGGACCGGCGCGGTCTGCGTCATCTTCACGCCGTCGACTTCGAGCACAGGAATCTCGCCCATCTCGTTCACGCTCTTGCGCCATTCCGGCGTACGCGTGACGCCGCCGCCAAAGTCGGTCCAGACCGGCTCGAATTTCTCGCCGCAAAGCGTCAGCATCAACGCCAGCTTGTAGCTGTTGCCGGATTCGGGGAAGTAGTGCAGGCGGTAGCTGGGCATGGGACCTCAGGGGATGTTGCCGTGAGGTTATACCGAGATCACTCCACGCCGTCATTGCGAGCGCAGCGAAGCAATCCAGAAATGCATCCGCGGAGGGACTCTGGATTGCTTCGCTGCGCTCGCAATGACGGGCGCCGGCGTCCCTTACCCCACCGCCCCCTTCGACCGCAGCTGCTTGATCGCGGCCTCGTCGTATCCCGCGCCACGCAAAATCTCGTCACTGTGCTCGCCAACGCCGGGCGGCTTGCGCGGCTGCACTTTCTTGGCGCCGTCGATCCAGATCGGGCTGGAGATGGTGAGCATGGTGTCGTTCTCGAACGGCACCAGAACCTCATTGTCGAGCATCTGCTTGTCGTTCGGGATGTCGTCCAGAATGCCGACGATGCCGAACACGAGGCCGTTGCCATCGAGGAGCTTGCGCCATTCGGCGAGATCCCTGGTCGCAAAGGTCTCGTCAAAGATCTTGATCAGCTCGACCGAGCGGGCGTGACGGTCGGGTTTGGTGGCGAAACGCGGATCGGTGATGAGGTCTTCGCGGCCCAGACACTTGGCCAGCGTCGGAAACTGCTTCTCCTCGCTCAGCAGCGACAGGATTAGCCAGCGGCCGTCCTTGCATTGATAGTGGTTGGCGACCGCGTTCAACGCGCGTTCGCGCGGCCGCCGCTCGGCGAACTTGGCGCCGCAGAGCTTTGCCTGCGCCAGCACGCTCGCAGCCCACACGCCATTCGCCATCAGGTTCGAGGCGACATGCGAGCCCTTGCCGGTCTTCTCGCGCTGATACAGCGCGGTGACGATGGCTCCATAGAACGCCATGGCGCAGGGATGGTCGCCCATGCCGGCGACCGAACGGGCCGGCGTCGTGTCGGTATCGGCGCGGACGAGATCCATCAAGCCGGAGCGCGCCCAATAGGCGTTGCTGTCGAAGCCGGGTTTGTTGGCTTCCTCGCCCTTCTCGCCATAGCCGGTGAAGGAGGCGTAGATCAGCCGGTCATTGAGATGGGCGAGGTGATCATAGGTGATGCCGAGCTTTGTCCGCACCGGCGGCGGCATGTTGGTGATGAAGACGTCGGCCTCTTCCACGAGCTTGTAGAGCACTGCCTGCGCTTCCGGCTTGGAGAGGTCGAGCGCGATGCTCTTCTTGTTGCGGGCCTCCAGCAGCCAGGCGAAATTGTGCTCGCTGCTCGGATAGCCCGGAATGTTGGGCAGATTGCGGTAGGGATCGCCGGCGCCGGGCGGCTCGATCTTGACGACATCGGCGCCGAAATCCGACAGCACGGTCGCGGCCGCGGGCGCTGCGATGAAGCTCGCGCAGTCCAGAACCTTGAGCCCTGCAAAAATGCCCTTTTCCATCGCGGCGTTGCTCCCTCGCTCTTGTTGTTTCCGCGCGCTGGAATTGGCGCGGGGCACGTCATGGGCAGCATTAGACCGATGTTTTGCCGGGATGCAACGGCGCCGGGCGCAGGGCTTTGCTGCGGTGTCCCGTCACCCTGAGGTGGCCGCTTCTTTAGCGGCCCTCGAAGGGCGACGGCCCGGCTGCATCTAGGCCGTCCATCCTTCGAGGCTCCCCATGGTGCACTTCGCGCCCCACGGCTCGCACCTCAGGATGACGGAACTGAGGTCGCGCGTTGTTGTGAGGGCTCCAGAAGCAGCCTCACTCATCCCCTGCGAGCAGGGCGGCGTTGCCGCCGGCTGCTGCGGTGTTGATCGTCACGGTCTGCTCGGTCGCAAAGCGCGCGAGGTAGTGCGGGCCGCCGGCTTTCGGGCCGGTTCCGGACAGGCCGTTGCCGCCGAACGGCTGCACGCCGACCACGGCGCCGATCATGTTGCGGTTGACATAGATGTTGCCGATCTGGAGACCGTCGATGATCGCCTCGATCGTATCGTCGATGCGGGAATGGACGCCGAGCGTCAGCCCGTAGCCGCTGCGCTCGATGGCTTGCAGGACGCGTTCGAGATTTTCGGCAGGGTAGCGCACGACATGCAGGACCGGGCCAAACACCTCCTCGGTGAGCTGGCCTGCATCCGTAAGCTCGAAAATATGCGGCGCGACGAAGCAGCCCTCCGGGGCGGTGCCGGCAAAGTGCAGCCGCGCCGCGGCCTTCATTCGCGCGATATGCGCATCGAGGCGCTGCTTGGCCTCAACGTCGATTACCGGACCGATATGGGTCGCGACGTCGCTCGCGTCGCCGATCTTCAGCTCGCGCGCCGCACCCGCGATCATCTCGATCATGCGGTCGGCGACGTCCTCCTGCACGAACAGCAGCCGCAGCGCCGAGCAGCGCTGGCCGGCAGAACGAAACGCCGAGGTGACGACGTCGTCTGCGACCTGCTCGGGCAACGCAGTCGCATCCGCGATCATGGTGTTGATGCCGCCGGTCTCCGCGATCAACGGCACGATGGGCCCATCCTTGGCCGCCAGCGCCCGATTGATGCTGCGCGCGACCTCGGTCGAGCCGGTGAAGACGATTCCAGCGATATCGGGGTGCGCGGCCAGCGCGGCGCCGATCCGGCCGTCGCCGGTGACGAGGTGCAGCGCGCTTGCGGGGATGCCGGCCTCGTGCAGCAGAGCTACGGCTTCGCGCGCGATGCGCGGCGTCTGCTCTGCGGGTTTTGCGACCACGCTGTTGCCGGCAATGAGCGCGGCCGTGACCTGGCCCAGGAAAATCGCCAGCGGAAAATTCCATGGCGAGATCGCCACGAAGACGCCGCGGCCGCGCAGGGCGAGCGCATTGCTCTCGCCGGTCGGGCCGCGCATCGCGACCTCGTTGCCGAACAGCTTGCGGCCCTGCGCGGCATAATAGCGGCAGAAGTCGGCGGCCTCACGCAGCTCCGACAGCGCATCGTCGAGCGTCTTGCCGCCCTCGCGTTGCAGCAGCGCGATGAAATGGGGCGCGCGGTTCTCAAGAAGATGCGCGGCCTGCTCGAGCGCTGCCGCGCGCGCGGCTGCCGGAGTCCGGCTCCAGGCGGCAAAGCCCGCGCGCGCCGCGGCCACTGCCGCGTTGGCCTGATCCGGCGTTGCCTCAGTGACAGGCTTGAGGTCGGCCGTCTCGGCCTCGACGTCCGCCAGCAACCGGTCGAGCGCTGCGCGCGCGCCGAATTCGACGCCGCGCGAATTGCGGCGCTCCGGCGCGTAGAGATCGCAGGGAAGCGGAATTTTTGGATGGGCCGCCTGCTGCGGCCGGACGATGGCGTCGGCCGGGCGTTGCAACAGCGCCGGGAGCGGCACACGATAATCGGCCGCTTGGGCTACGAAGGAGGAATTGGCACCGTTCTCCAACAGGCGCCGCACCAGATAGGCAAGCAGGTCGCGATGGCTGCCGACCGGCGCATAGGTGCGGTAGGCAATGTCGGGGTGATCCTTGGCAAACTGCTCGTAGAGCGCCTCGCCCATGCCGTGCAGGCGCTGGAATTCGAAGCCGCCGCTCTCGCCGGCAAGCTCCAGCACGGTCGCGACGCTCAGCGCGTTGTGGGTGGCGAATTGCGGGAAGATGCGTGGCCGCAGACTCAAAAGCTTTTGAGCACAGGCGACGTAGTTCAGATCCGTCATCGTCTTGCGCGTGAACACGGGATAGCCGTCGAGCCCGCGCTCCTGCGCGCGCTTGATCTCGGTGTCCCAATAGGCGCCTTTCACCAGCCGCACCATCAGCTTGCGGTCATGCGCGCGGGCGAGCGCATCGACATAGTCGATCACGGCGCTTGCACGCTTCTGATAGGCCTGGATCGCGAGCCCGAACCCGTCCCAACCGGCAAGGGAGGGATCGGCGAGCGTTGCCGCGATCACGTCGAGCGACAGCTCCAGCCGGTCGGCTTCCTCGGCATCGACGGTGAAGTTGAGATCATGGGCCCTGGCGCGCTGCGCGAGGTCCAGCAGTTGCGGCACCAGCTCGCGCATCACGCGGTCGCGGCTGATCGCCTCGAAGCGCGGATGCAGCGCCGAGAGTTTGACGGAGATGCCGGGCCGGTCGGGCAGGGGATGGTTACCGGCCGCCTTGCCGATCGTCTCGATGGCACTGGCATAGGCGTCGAAATAGCGCTTGGCGTCAGTGGCCGTGCGCGCGCCTTCGCCGAGCATGTCGAAGGAATAGCGCGGTGTCTCGCCGGAGCGCGGCCGGCCCCGCTCCAGCGCTTGCTCGATGGTCTCCCCCAGCACGAAATGATTGCCCATCAGCCGCATCGCCTGGCGCGTGGCGGTGCGCACGGCCGGCGCGCCCAGCCGCTTCACCAGTCGGCCGATGGTGCCGTCGGGCGTCTCGCCGGGCTGGATCACCCGTGCCGAGAGGCCGAGCGCCCAGGCCGAGGCGTTGACCAGGAAGGCGGTGGACCTGGTCTCGTGATGGATGAAATCGCCTTCGCCCAGCTTGTCCTCGATGAACTGGTCGGCGGTGCGCGCGTCCGGCACGCGCAGCAGCGCCTCGGCCAACACCATCAAGGCGAGGCCCTCCTTGGTCGAGAGCGCGAACTCCCGCAGCATGTCCTCGACCCCACCAAGCCGGTCGTCACGCTTGCGGATGGCCTCGATCAGCCGCGTCGCGGTGCGATCGATCCGCGCCTCCTGTGGCGGGTTGAGATGTGCAGCCGGCAAAAGCCGCGCGGCGATCTCAGCATCATCGGGCGCGTAAGCGGCGGAGAAGGGAGGCGGAATGTTCGGCATGGCGTGTCCTGTGGCTGGAATCCAGGATAATGCCCGCGCTACCATAGCTCGATAGACAAATTAGCTGATTTGCCTTAGAAAATGAAGCATACCAGCAACTTGGCCTTACAAAATATGGAACTTGATCGAACCGACCGGAAAATCCTCTCGATTTTGCAGCAGGATGGGCGCATCGCCAATGTCGAGCTCGCCGAACGCATCGGGCTGTCTCCGACCTCGATCGGCGAACGGCTGAAGCGGTTGCAGCGCGAGGGCTTTATCGAGGGCTATGGCGCGCGGCTCAACCCGCACCGGCTCGGCCTCGGGCTCCTGGTGTTCGTCGAGGTGCTGCTCGACAAGACCACGCCCGACAATTTCGAGCGTTTTGCGCGCGCGGTGAAACTCGCGCCCGAAGTGCTGGAGTGTCACATGGTTGCCGGCGGCTTCGACTATCTTGTGAAGGCGCGGCTGGCGGATATGACCGCGTATCGGCGGTTTCTCGGCGAGACCTTGCTGTCGATGCCGGGCGTGCGCGAGACGCGCACCTATGCGGTGATGGAGGAGATCAAGCGCGACGCACCGTTGCCGGTGGATTAACGAAGTGCTGTCGCGATTGTCATTGCTGCGGCGTTGAACGAGCGGTGTTCGCGGGGAAAATAGTTCTCCGTGTGCAATCGCAACGCCTGTCGTCGAATGCACTGACCGTCTTCTAAAATTCTCTTGGCCCGGCTCCCGGATCGACCCGGGAGGTAGCAAAAGCTGGCGGGCTTATACTTTGAGGTTCTCTGCGGAGCTTTTGCCTCGGTTTGCGATCTCTTCGTATTCCACCGTCTGTCCTTCGTTCAGGGACGACAGACCGGCTTTCTGCACTGCCGAGATATGCACGAACACATCCTTGCCGCCCGACGCAGGCTGGATAAATCCATAACCCTTCGTCGGGTTGAACCACTTGACCGTACCTTTAGCCATCACGACTTCTCCGCGGGTCTTCCTCCGAGATATCGAACCGCCAGTCCCCGCCAACCGGCCGGTTCGGTCCTAACAGGATACGCGGAATGTGGCCGGCTTGGTAGATCAAACCACATCGGCCTTTCGCCGAATTCCGCTCAACTTCGCGGCGCTTTTACCGGTTTTGCCCGTTTCGCGGTCAATCGGTCCGCGCGCCGCGCGCCATCCGTCAATAAGTCGCGGCCAGATAATCGACGATCTTGCCGACATCGGCATCGTCGATCGGCGCGCCATAGACCTTGATCATCTTTGTGACCTCGGCCTGCCAAAAACCTTTCTTGTCCTTCATCGGCGGCTGCGTGTTGATGTAGTCGGACGAGTGGCAGGCCGTGCAATTGCCCTGAACCACTTCGAGATTGGGCCCGGGCTTGAACGCCGCGACCTCATCGGGGGTCTTGTAATTGACCGGTGCTGCAAGTGCCGAGCCCACCACGGCGGCGAGGGCGAGCGTGATGGCGGGGAAAACGGTGCGCTGCATGATCATTCCCCTCAGGCCACGGTGACGCGGACGGTTTCGACGACGTTGCGTAGATAGCCCGCCGGATTCCAGCGCGGTGTATCCGGCTGGGTTTCGCCGCCATTGCCGGTGGCGCGTACCTTGAGCTCGTGGGAGCCGGCCGCGAGCTTCACCGGCAGCTTCCATTCACGGAACGAGTATTTGCCAAGATCCTTGCCGAGCCTGGCGCTGGTCCAGGTCTTGCCGCCGTCGGTGGAGACCGCGACTTCCTTGATGCCCTTGCCGCCGTCGAACGCGATGCCGCGCAGCGTCGTGCCGCCTGATTTCAGCTTGGCTCCGTCACCGACGCTGGTGATGAAGGAGCGGATGGTGAAGCGGTTGATCGGGATCGTCGCCTTCGGCGCTGTGCCGGGCTCGATCGCATTGTTCGGGGTGTCCGGAATGCGATAGGCCGACTTCATCCAGAAGCCGTCATAGACATTGTCGATGACGGTGATCTCGTTGAGATGCTTGACCCAGTAGGTGCCGTAATAACCGGGCACGATCAGGCGCAGCGGGAAGCCATTGAGGAACGGCAGATCCTCGCCGTTCATGCCATAGGCCAGCATCACCTCGCCGTCGGTGGCGTGGTCGAGGTCGAGCGCCTTGGCGAAATCCGGTGTCTTGTCGCTGACCGGGCCGTCCAAGCCCCCGAACACGACTTGCTTGGCGCCGGCCTGCACGCCCGCCATCTCCAGCACGGCCTTCAGCGGCACGCCGCGCCAGCGCGCATTGCCCATCGCGCCGTTGGCGAGTTGGCCGCCGGCGACGCGCGGCTCGACGAGGCCGCGGCTGTTGCCGGAGCACTGGTTGACGGCGACGATCTCGCTCGCCTTCATTTTCTTGATGTCCTTGAGCGACAGCTTGAGCGGCTTGTCGACCTTGCCCTTGATCTCGAGCGTGAACTTGTCGGGGTCGAGATTGTAGGGCAGGTCGGAAAGGTGATAGCGCACGAAGAACGCGTTGTTCGGCGTGATCGGGCCATCGTTGAACACCGCGAACGGCGTCTCGAGCTGCGGCGGCCGGGCGGTCAGGCCGATCATCGGCCGCTTCTGCGGATATTTCACCAACGGCCGTTCGCCATTGGCGAAGGGCAGGGTAACGGTGTCGAGTGCCAGCGCCTTGCTTGAATTCAGTGCGGACGTAATAGCGGCAAGGCCCGCCCCTTTGAGCAGGTCGCGTCGATCGAACATGTGGTCTCCTCCCGGAGCTTGTCGTTGGATCGCGGTCATCAGCGCGTTCCTGCGCTCATCTGTCGCAACGACTCAGTTGAAGTCAATTCGTGCTTTCGCAGCAGGCCCATGCCGCTGCGTTGCAGCAAGCCGGTGTTACGTTTGTAACGAGATTGAGCCGAGCCGTAGCCGCAGGCGACGGTGCACCTCTCCCGCTTGCGGGAGAGGTCGCGCCGAAGGCGCGGGTGAGGGCTTTCTCCTCTCGGGGATCGTCCCTACGCGGAGACGCCCTCTCCCCAACCCTCTCCCGCAAGCGGGAGAGGGAGCGCACCTCTCGCGCGGCTTACGCGGCCACGCGCTCGCTCCGGTCAACGAGCGCCGACAGCTCCCTGGCGTCCGCGACGACGCGCACGGCCATCGGTTCGTCGCGGCCACGGATCGCGACCTCCTGCTGCGGCAGCGCGTCGTCGGCGAGGCCCGCGGTGCGGCGGACTTCCTCCGAGACGATCGCTTCGCAGGCCAGTGTCTTGGTCATATCCTGGAGGCGGGCCGCGACGTTGACGGCATCGCCCAGCGCCGTGAAGACGATGTGATCCCGATAGCCGATGTCGCCGATGATGACCTCGCCGCCGTGAATGCCGATGCCGAAGCGGATCGGCTGGCGCAGATCGTGGCCCAGCAGCTCGTTGAGCTCGTCGATCTTCGTGGCGATCCCGGCGGCGGCCTTCAGCGCCTGCCGGCAGGCGTTCTGCGGATCGGCGGAGAGCCCGAACAGCGCCAGCATGCCGTCGCCGACGAACTGGTTCGGCTGGCCGCCGTTCTCGATCACGGCCTGCGAGACGGCGCCGAGGAAGCGGTTGACGATGAACACGGTATCGAACGGCAGCCGCTTCTCGGCCAGCTGCGTCGAGCCGCGCATGTCCACGAACAGGCTGACGAGATAGCGCTCCTGGCCGATTCTGGCGGGCGTCGAGGCCTGCGCGTTCGCCGATAGAGTGTGCGAGGTGAAGAGCTGGAAGAAGGAGAGGTCCGATGTCGGCCGCAGCTGGCAGGCCAGCCTGATCGATGGATCGCTGGTGCCGACACGGGTGAGCACGAACGCCTCGCGCTGCGACGGCTCGGGCAGGGCGCCATAATCGCCGATGATGCGGATGCGGCAGGTCGAGCAGCGGGCGCGGCCACCGCAGACGCTCGCATGCGGCAGATTGTGGCGCAGGCTCGCTTCCAGCACGGAGAGGCCCTTGGGGACGCGCACCGTCTTGCCGTTGCCGTAGGACAGCGCGATCATGCCACCGCGCCGCTCGCGCAAGGCACGTGCGCCGCGCGCCAGCAGCGCCAGCCCCAGCAGTCCGAGATAGCCGGCGGTGAGGCCGCCGGTGATGCGGTCGAGCGTAGCGGCCTCGGCAGCGGTGCCGACCTGGCGGCGCGTGAGATTATGCGTCCGCCATTCCCCGTCGTCGGCCTCGACCTCGACGCTGCGGCCACCCTGATAGACACCAAGCAGCGACAGCGTCGGGATCAGCACAGCCGCCGCGAGCAGATAGGGCGCCGCGCGCGTGAAGAATGATTTGAGGCGGAGCCAGAAAAAGATGCCGATGCAGCCGTGCACCCAGGCAATGATCAGCAGGATCGTCATGGTCCAGATTCGGTTCGACGCGACGAAGAACAGATAGAGTTCCTGCGGATAGAGTTTTTGGTGTCCGTACAGCGTCTGGCCGAGCCGCACGCCGATCACATGCGCCATGACCAGCGCGGGGATGCTTAAGCCCAGCACGAGTTGCAGCGGCTCGACCGTCCGCCAGCGGAACTGCCGGCGCTGATACAGCGCGTAGATGCCGAGCCCCATATGCGTGAGCGCCGCCGCGTAGAACACGATCGCAACCGGCAGGAACTGCCAGAACAGCGTGTGGTAATAGACTCCGATCTCCATGGCATCGACCGAGATGTTGCCGAGCGCATGGTTGAGGAAATGGCTGACCACATAGGCGAACAAAATGACGCCGCAGACCAGCCGCACCTGCCGCAAGCTGATGGCGCGGGAAAGCTCGAAAAATCGTGAGGATGCGGTGGCGGCCATGATTCTGTTCTATCAGTTCATGAAGGAGAACAGCCAGCGTCGCGTTTAATTCCGGGGCTGGACAGCTTGCGGGATCACATACGCGGCACGGTTACGAAATCGTAGGTTGGGCCGAGGCGCCTTGGCGCCGTGCCCACCAATCGGCACTTATGGTGGGCACGCTCCGCTTTGCCCACCGGTCTCCTCGTCGGGGCTGGGATCGTCGCTCGCTTGTCCGGCGCGACACCAGGTGCACGGTACCCCCGCATTGACTCCCCGTCCCAGGTTGGCGAAAAGCGCGGCCGTGACGACAGCTCCCGATATCACCGTGCTCCCCAATGGCGCCGCGCGCCGGCCGCTCGTCATGGCCGCTGCGATCATTGCCGCGATGACTTTGCTGCGCATCGTCTACGCCTCCGCGATCGAGCTGCGCACGGATGAGGCCTATTACTGGACCTGGTCGCAGGAGACAGCCCTCAGCTTCCTCGATCACCCCCCGGGCATCGCCTGGCTGATCCGGTTCGGCACCGCCATCTTCGGCGACACCACGCTCGGTGTGCGCTTCGGCGGCATCGTCGCGATGCTGGTGATGCAGCTCCTGCTCGCCGATATCGTCCGCCGCCTCACCCATGATGTGCGCGCCGTCGTGCTCGCGGTGCTGATGCCGGAGGCCACGCTCTATTACGGCCTGCTGATGGCCAAGGTCGCGCCCGATGTCGCCATGATCCCGTTTGCGGTGGCGATGATATGGTCCCTGGTGCGGCTTGCGGAGGGCGGCGACGGCCGCTGGTGGCTTGCGGCCGGCCTGTTCGCCGGGTTGGCGATGCTGTCGAAATTCACCGTGATCATGTTCGCGCCGGCGGTTGCCGCCTTTCTGCTGGTGCCGGATTGGCGCTGGCGCTGGCTGCGCAGCCCCTATCCGTACCTCGCGGTCCTGATCGCAATCGCCGTGTTCTCTCCGGTCCTGATCTGGAACGTGCAGCACGACTGGGCCGCGATCCGCTTTCAGGGCGTGCGCGCCACCACCAGCTACGGCATCTCGCTCCGCACGGTCGGCGATTACATCGGCCTGCAATTCGGGCTGGTCGGTTTCGTCATGCTGCCGGTGGTGATGACGGGGCTGGTGCTGACGGCATGGCGCGGCTATCGCACGCGCGAGCCGGTCGCGATTTTGCTGTCGACCGCGGTCTTGGTGCCGTTTTTGTATTTCCTGGCGAAATCGCTGACGCTTCGGGTCGGCGACACCTGGCCGATGTTCATGTGGCCGGTCGGCTTCGCCGCTGCCGCTGTCAACCTCACCATGATGACGCGTGAAAAATGGTCGGCGCGGATGCTCAGATCGTCGCTGTTCTGGGTCAAAACGGCGGTGGTGTCGGGCATCGCTTTCGTCGTGGTCGTGTTCCTCTATTACGTCGCCGCGCCCTGGAATTTGCTCGGCAAGATCGATCCGATCGGTGCCGAGTCCGGTTACGAGCAGGTCGCAGCGCGCGCGCAGGCCGCGCTGGATGAGACCGGCGCAACCTGGATCGCAACCACGGACTACCGCACCTACGCCATGATGCGCTGGCTGTTCAGGGGCCGCGTGCCCGTGATCGAGATCAACGAGCGCGGCCGCTTCCAGGATTTCCGCGATCCCGGCATGGACCGGATCAGAGACCACGCGGGCATTTATGTCGGGCGAGAGCCGGACAATCGCTCATCGCTATGGGATTCGATCCCGGCCAAGCGCGAGCAACTCGGTCAGGTCGAACGACGCTGGCGCGGCCTCGTGATGGACAATTATGTGGTAGAGAAGCTGACTGGCTGGACCCCGGAGCTGTCGCCGCCGAAGGACTCGCCGCTATTCCAGTGGCGCGTGCTGGCGGGCGAGTTCGAGAAGCGCGTGTTAGCCTGACGAGCGAAGCGAGCGCGCGCAAGCAAAGCGCTACTCCTCGTCGTCCCTCTTCCGCAACAGATCCGTCGCGAGATCCGACAACTTCGGCGGCGGCAGTGCCGCGAACGGCAGCGGCCGTGTGACGTCGATCGCAGCGAGGCCCAGCCGCGCCGTCAGCAATCCATTCAGCACGCCTTCGCCCAGCCGCTGCGACAGCTTCGCCGCAATTCCGTGGCCGAGCATCTGCTGCACCAGGCTGTCGCTAGCGGCCATGCCGCCGGTGATGGCGAGATGAGCGATGACGTGGCGGAGCAGGCGGATCATGCCGAGCGCGCCGGGGCGGCCGCCATAGAGCCGGGCAAGTTGGCGGATCAGGCGCAGCGACGCCACGAACACGAACAGCACATCGATCAGCGCGCGGGGCGAGACCGCTGTGACGATCGAGACTTTTTGCGCAGCCGACGACACCAGCCGCCGTGCCTCGATGTCCAGCGGCGACATCAATTCGCGCTCGGCGAGCCGGATCATGTCGGCGCCGTCGATGATCTCGCCGGCATGGCTCTCCAGCGCGGCGCGGGCGCGCGCGAGCCGCGGGTTCTGATGCGCGATCTTGAGCAGATCCTGCACGATGATGCGGCTCTCCTTGCGGTCGTCGCTGGCGAGCACGGCGGCTGCACGCTGATGCAGCTTCTCGATCGTTGCGAGGCGCGCCAGTCCGAACGCCTCGCGTCCGATCACCACCGCGAGCGCAAGCGCAGTGACAAACGCAAGAGCCAGTCCGACAAAGCCGAGGCTCTCGCTGCGCGCAAACAAATCCTCGATCAGATGCACCACGCCGAGCCCGATGCCGAGCAGCGTCAACCCGGCGACGCCCGACCAGAACAATGCGCCCCAGGGAAAGCCGCGTCGCGCCGGAAGCGCCGGCGCGATCGGCACCGGCAAGTTCGCCGGATCGGGCTCCGGCGTGATCTGGATGGTGGTGCGGCCGAGGCGCGCCGTCTCGTCGCCTTTGGTGATGACGACGCCGGGATCGTCGAGCCGGAACGTCGCCGGCCGCCGTGGCTTCGATCGGTCGTTCATGACAGCTTGTCTCCGATCAGGAACTGCAAGGCACGGTCGAGGCGGATGTGAGGCAGCACCGGCGCGTCGGAACCCTCGCGGTCGAGCTTTGGCGGGCGGAAGCGCAGGAAGCGGAAATCGCTCTTCGCGGCGGCCTCGGTCGAGAGCCCGCGGAACGCATCGATGCCGTTGAACAGCGGCTCGGGGTCGAGCGGCAGGTCGCCCGGAAAGGTCGCGACCTCGGTGTTGCCGTCGAAGAACTCGCCGCCGGTGCTTTCGCCCGCGGCCGGTGTCCCCAAAATCGACGGCAATTTATCACGGCCATGCGCGACCTGCGCCTCGCGCGTGGCGCGGACGGCGGCGAGCGCGACGACGTCGATCTCCGCGCCGGTATTTTCCGCGCGCGCAACGGCACCCGAGACGGCGCGGCGCAGCACCGCCTCAAGCCGGTCGTGGCTGGAATGATGCAGATGGTCGGCCTTGGTCGCCGCGAACAGGATGCGGTCGATGCGCGGCCTGAACAGGCCGGAGAGGAACGTGCTGCGGCCGATGCGAAAGCAGTCGAGAATGCCGGCGAGTGCGGCTTCGAGATCGTGCAGCGCTTCGGGGCCGGAGTTGAATGCCGCGAGCGCATCGGCCAGCACGATCTGGCGATCGAGCCGGGCAAAATGATCCCTGAAGAACGGCCGCACCACGACGTCCTTGTAGGCCTCATAGCGGCGCACCATCATCGCCCACAGCGACCCCTCCGGCGCCTGCCCACCCGCGGGCACGTCGAGCGGCGCAAAGGTCAGCGCCGGTGTGTCGGCGAGGTTGCCCGGCATCAGGAAGCGGCCGGGTGGCAGCAGGCTCATCGCAAACCGCTCGTCGCGGCAACCTTGCAGATAGCCCCTGAAGAGCTTTGCGGCCGTCAGCGTCGCCTGCTCGTCCTCGCACGCGTCGGGCTTGAGCGTTGCGAGATGCGCGTGCCAATCCGCGGCCAGATGCGCGCGCGGCACCTCGCGCGACAGCGCCAGGCTTTCGGCCGACCATTGCTCAAAACTCTTGTGGAGCAGCGGCAGGTCGAGCAACCATTCGCCGGGATAATCCACGATGTCGAGCGTCAGCGTGCGATCCGCGCCGTTCTGGCGCTGGTAGTCGATCACGAGCCTGAGCTCGCTGATGTCGACCGTCGAGTTCGGCCAGCGCCGCTCCTCGATCAGCGCGCGCAAATGGCTCTCATAGGCAAAGCGCGGCACCGCGTCGTCCGGCTGCGGCGCCAGATGCGCCCGCGCGATCCGGCCCGATGAATAGGCCTCGAACACCGGAAACCGGCCGCCACGGGTGAGGCCGTGGATCAGCGCGGTGATGAATACCGTCTTGCCGGCCCGGGACAGGCCGGTAACCCCCAATCGTACCGTCGGATTGAAGAAATGCTCGCCGTAGTCGATCAGCGCCCGAGCCGACAGGCGCGCCTCCTCGACCATATCCTGGAAACTAAATGCCATATGAACGTCGGGAATCGCGGGCGAGGGCGAATACGCAAAAAGGACTAGTCACAAAAGTGGCAACTGCCTGAGGAAAATCAAGTTTCATACTTTCACCGCCTTTGTCGGCAAATCACCCGTTTGAACGACGCGCCGATCCCGAAACACCCATACCAGAGCGTATTGTCTCGCCTTGCGGATTGCCATGACCGTCTTCCAGTTGAAACAGCTCGCATCCACCTCCGTCCATGCCGCCGCCGACGCGATCGGCCGGAATTTTGATCGCGCCGAACTGATTGCCGATGGCGTCGTCCACGCGATCGGCGTGCTCTGCGGCATCATCGCCGCGACCGTGCTGGTGGTGCTGACGGTGCTCTATGCCGACGCGACCGACATCGTGGGCGTCTCGATCTACGTCGCCGGCCTGCTCTCGATGCTGGTGTTTTCGGCGTCCTATAATCTCTGGCCGGTCTCGCCGGCAAAATGGCTGCTGCGGCGGTTCGACCATTCCGCGATCTATCTCCTGATCGCCGCGACCTACACGCCGTTCATCCTGGAGGTGAAGGACAGCGGGTTCGCGCTGGTGCTGCTCGCCGGCGTCTGGTGCGTGGCGATGCTCGGCATCGTGCTGAAACTTCTCTACCCCGGCCGGTTCGACCGCGTGGCGGTCGGCATCTACCTCGCCATGGGCTGGAGCGGCGTGATGCTCTACGATTCCGTGGTCAAGGCGCTGCCTGCGCTGGTGCTGAGCTTCATCCTGGCGGGCGGCCTGCTCTACAGTTTTGGCGTGATCTTCCATACCTGGCGGCGGCTGCGCTTCCAGAATGCGATCTGGCACGGCTTTGTCTTGGCCGGGGCGGCGTGCCATTATACCGCGGTGCTCGACCTCGTGTTGAGCTGAGCAAGATCCGCGAAGCGGAATAAGCGAAGCGGTATAAGACAAGAGGAGACGTCGCATGCAGGTGACCGGCAAGGTCGTGGTCGTCACGGGCGGCGCCAACGGCATCGGCAAGGCGCTGTGCGAGGCGTTTCACAAGGCTGGTGCGGCCAAGGTCGTCGTCGCCGACATGGACGCCGCCAACGCGAGGGCGGTTGCAGCTACAATGAATGGCGCGGCCTTCAAATGCGACGTCGCGCAGGAAAAGGATATTTCCCACGTCATCGAGGAGACCGAGCGGCAGTTCGGCCCGATCGAATTGTTCTGCTCCAATGCCGGGATCGGCGGCGGTTTCGATCCGACGTCGGAAAATGCCGGCGGCGCGTCAGACGAGCCGTGGCAGCGAAGCTGGGCTATCCACGTCATGGCGCATGTCTATGCGGCGCGGCATCTGATCCCCCGCATGAAGGCGCGCGGCGGCGGCTATTTCCTCAACACGATCTCGGCCGCAGGCCTGCTGTCGCAGGTCGGCAGTCCCGCTTACTCCACCACCAAGCATGCGGCGGTCGGCTTTGCCGAAAACCTCGCGATCTCGCACAAGGCCCACAACATCCGCGTCTCGATCCTCTGCCCGCAGGGCGTCGACACCAACATGCTGCGCGCGATCCCCAAGGGCCCGCAATCCGGCGACGGCGATCTCACGCCGGAGCAGGTCGCGAAGGACGTGCTCGCCGGCCTCGATCAGGAGACCTTTTTGATCCTGCCGCACCCGCAGGTGCTCGGCTACATGCGCAAGAAGACCGAGAATTACGACCGCTGGATCGGCGGTATGGCCAAGATCCAGGCGAAGATGCGGGACGAGTTCGGGACGTAGGGAGCGCGCACGACAACTTCAGTGTCGTCCTGGCGAAGGCCAGGACCCATACCGCGTGATCTAACTGGAGCGCGCGGTCGCAATACCAAATGAAAAGCCTTCGCCAAGCTACCTCTTGGGGTAATGGGTCCTGGCTTTCGCCAGGACGACGACATGAAATCGCAGCGCGCTGCTAATGCTTCTGCCCGTACAGCACCGGCACCGCCGAATCCACGACCACCTCCACAAGGCTCGTCCCCGCGAACGCCAGCCCGCGCTTCAGCGCCTCGCCAAGCTCCGCCGCCTTGCTCACCCGCACTGCATGGCAACCCATGCCTTCGGCGAGCCGCACGAAATCGATCCCCGGCAGCTCGAGCCCCGGCACGTTGCGCACCTGCATCACCTGGCTGAACGAACGCATCGCGCCGTAGCCGGAATTGTTGATGACGACGATCGTGAGCGGCAGCTTGCGCTGCGCTGCGGTCCACAGCGCCTGGATCGAGTACATCGCCGAGCCGTCGCCGATCAGGCACACCGTGCGGCTCTTCGGCTTGCCGAGCGCCATGCCGACCGCGGCGGGCAGGGAGTGGCCGAGGCCGCCGCTTGCCATGGTGTAAAAGCTGTCCTGGCCGCGCATCGGCATGAATTTTTGCATCGCCGGCCGGTGCGAGGGCGCTTCCTCGACCAGTGACGCGCCTTCCGGCATCGCCTGCGACAACGAGTGCAACAGAAATTCGACCGGCAGCGGATCGGCAGCCTGTGGCGCCGGCGGCAGCGTGCGGCCGGTCGGCATGGCGCGTTTGCTCTCCGGCAACAGGTCGAGCAACGCGCTTAGCGCCGGCTTCATCGTCGCGATGATGCTGGTGCCGACCGGCGTCACCGCCGCGGCATCCGGGTCATCGGTGATCTGGAAAATCGCCGCACTGCCGTCGAAGATCGCGGCGTGGCCTTCGACGTGGAAGGTGAAAACCGGCGCGCCGATGACGACAATGAGATCGTGCTCGCGCAGCGCGTCCGATAATTGCGCCGGCGACGCATGCAGGAAACCTGCGAACTGCGGATGCCGCTCGGGGAACGAGCAGCGCGCCGAGAACGGGCTAACCCAGACGCTGGCCTTCGCCTTCTCGGCGACGCGCACCATCAGGTCGACGGCGCCGGCGCGGTCGACGCCGGGCCCAACGACGACGGCGGGGTGCTTGGCCGAGGCCAGTGCTGCGACCAGCGCCTTCATTGCATCAGGCTCGGGGCCGATCTCGCGGCTGACCTTGCGCGCTTCGACGGGAGCTGCCGCATGGGCCCAGTCGTCGACCGGGATCGACACGAAGGTCGGCCCGCATGGCGGCTGCATCGCTGTGTAATAAGCGCGCGCGATCGCCGCCGGCACGTCCTCGGGCCGCGCCGGCTCGACGCTGTACTTTACGTAGGGCCGCGGAAATTCGGACGCGCGCTCCGCAAACAGGAACGCCTGCAAGGGAAGGATCGAACGTGCCTGCTGGCCCGCGGTGATCACCAGCGGCGTCTGGTTGCGATGCGCGGTGTAGATGTTGCCCAGTGCGTTGCCGACGCCGGCCGCCGAATGAAGATTGACGAAGCCGGCATTGCGTGTCGCCTGCGCGTAGCCGTCGGCCATGCCGACGGCGCTCGCTTCTTGCAGCGCCAGCACGTAGTCGATGTCATCGGGCCAGTCGCTCAGGAACGGCAGCTCGGTCGAGCCGGGATTGCCGAACACTTTCTTAATGCCAAAGGATCGCAGCAGGTCGAGCGTGGCCTGCTTGACGGTGACGGATTTGTTGCCGGTCTTGCCGTTCTTGGACATTGGTTTCCGTCCCCTGTTATTTATCGACGCTCCCAGCCCCACGTCATTGCGAGGAGCCCTTGCGACGAAGCAATCCAGACTATCTCCGCGGAAAGATTCTGGATTGCTTCGCTGCGCTCGCAATGACGAGGATTACCACACCGCCGTGCCCTTCATGGTCGGCTGTCCCTCCGCGTTCGCGGTCCACAGCTCCATGCCGGCCTCGGTCTCGTTGGCGTTGATGGAAAACTCGCTGCCTTCGAACAGCGGCTGCACGCCGCGATAGGTGAACTTCGTCGGCGCCTTGCCGCCGCGCAGCTTCGCCGCCATCTCGATGATGAACGTGGCCTGCAACGGTCCGTGGAAGATCAGGCCCGGATAGCCCTCGACCGCAGTGACATAATCGCGGTCGTAATGGATGCGGTGGCCGTTGAAGGTCAGTGCAGAATAACGAAACAGCAGCACGGGATCCGACACGTAGGTCTCGCGATGCTGCGCCTGCGCCTGCGGCGGCGGAGGCGGGGCCTTTGTGGTCGTGGCCTGCGTGGTTGTCATCTCGCGATAGACGATGTCCTGGCGCTCGCGGATGGCGACGCCGCGCGGCGAGGAGATGCTGTGCTCGACCGAGACGAAGCACAGCGTGCCGGTCGATCCTGTCTTTACCTGCACATCGACGATGCGCGAGGTCCGCGTCGATTCATCACCGACGCGCAGGGGCTGAAAAAATTCGATCTCGCCGCCGGCCCACATCCGGCGCGGCAGCGGCACCGGCGGCAGGAAGCCGCCGCGGGTGGGGTGGCCGTCTGGGCCGAGCATCGACATCGGAAACACCGGCTGGGCCAGGCACCAATGCACCGTGAACGGCGCCGCATCGCCAGCCTTGGGCGCGCCGACCTCCTGGAACAGCGTCGCGCGCAAACCCTTCACGAGCTGCGCGGTGACGGTGTCGGTCGCTTCTTCGCTGCGGCCGATCCATTGCCTGAGATGATCGATGTCGAGCTTCACGGTCATGACGCCTCGCTCTGGTTATTTCCTGGATTGGGGATTTTCGCCGATGCCGGGCACCGCGCCATAGGCGCGCGTCTCGCCGACAATGATCGGCGCCGGCGCGGGATAGCTGACACGTCCCTGCGGCGTGTCGACCTCGATGCGGCGCAGATGCGGATGGTTGGTGAGGTCGGCCATGGTGTTGACCTCGGCAAAGGCGATATCGGCATCGGACAGCCGCTTCAGCAGCTCATCGCGCGTCATCTTGCCGAAGGCATCCGCGACCGTCTGGTCGGTGAAGTCGCGGTTGCGCACGCGCTCGACCATATTGGCGACGCGGGGATCGGAGGACAAATCCGGCTGGTCCAGCACTTTTGCGCAAAGCGTCTTCCACTCGCGCTCGCTCTGGATCGAGATCAGAATGTCCTTGCCGTCGCTGGAGGTGAACACGCCGTAGGGTGCGATCGAGGGATGACGCAGGCCCATGCGCTTCGGTGGATTGCCGGCTTCGGAGTTGAGCAGCGGCACGGTGCACCAGTCCGCCATCACGTCGAACATGGAGATACGGATGTCGGCGCCCTTGCCGGTGCGCCCGCGCCCGATCAGCGCTTCCAAAATCGCCGCATGCGCCGTGGCACCAGTCGCAACGTCGACAATCGACATGCCGACGCGCGAGGCGCCGTCGGGATTGCCCGTGATCGAAGCCAGTCCGCTCTCGGCCTGGATCAAGAGATCATAGGCCTTGCGGTGCGCGTAGGGGCCCTCGTCGCCATAGCCGGTGATCGTGCACGAGATCAGTTTTGGATAATCCTTCAGCAGCCGCTCGCGCGAAAAGCCGAGCTTGTCCATCGAGCCCGGCTTGAGGTTCTGGATCAGCACGTCGGCGCTCGCGATCAGCCTCTCGAGCTCGGCGCAGCCTTCCTTGGTGGCGAGATCGACCACCGCCGATTGCTTGCCGCGGTTGAGCCACACAAAGTAGCTGCTCTGCCCCTTGGCCGCCGCGTCATAGCCGCGGGCGAAATCGCCTTCCGGCCGCTCGATCTTGATGACTTCCGCGCCGGCGTCCGCCAGGCGCGACGAGCAGAACGGCGCTGCCACGGCCTGCTCGACCGCAATCACCCTGATCCCGTCAAGAGCTCCCATGATGCGGCCTCAATACGAGCGGGGCATGCCGAGCACGTGCTCGGCGATGAAGGACAGCACGAGGTTGGTCGAGATCGGGGCGACCTGGTAGAGCCGCGTCTCGCGGAACTTGCGCTCGACGTCGTACTCCTCGGCGAAACCGAAGCCGCCATGGGTCTGGACGCAGGCATTCGCTGCTTCCCAGGACGCATCGGCCGCCAGCATCTTCGCCATGTTGGCTTCAGCGCCGCAGTCGAGCCCGGCCTCGTATTTCCGCGTCGCTTCCTTCACCATCAGCTCGGCGGCGCGCATCGCGGCGTAGGCCTTGGCGATCGGAAACTGGACGCCTTGATTTTGGCCGATCGGCCGGCCGAAAACGCTGCGCTCCTTGGCGTAGTTGGTGGCCTTGGCGATGAACCATTTGGCGTCGCCGACGCATTCGGCCGCAATCAAAATGCGTTCGGCATTCATGCCGGAGAGGATGTAGCGAAAGCCCTTGCCTTCCTCGCCGATCAGATTTTCCGCCGGCACCTTCATGTCGGTGAAGAACACTTCGGTGGTGGCATGGTTCATCATGGTGCGGATCGGACGGATCTCGAGACCCTTGTCCTTGGCTTCGCGCATGTCGACGATGAACACGGAAAGGCCGTCGGTGCGCTTCTTGACCTGGTCCTTCGGCGTGGTGCGCGCCAGCAGGAGCATCAGGTCGGAATGCTCGGCGCGGCTGGTCCAGATTTTCTGGCCGTTGACGATGTAGCCGGCATTGCCGTCCTTGCGCGCAAAAGTCTTCAGCGAGGTGGTGTCGGTGCCGCTGGTCGGCTCGGTGACGCCGAACGCCTGCAGCCGCAGTTCGCCGCTTGCGACCTTCGGCAGGTATTTTGCCTTCTGCTCGTCATTGCCGTGCCGAAGCACGGTGCCCATCGTGTACATCTGGGCATGACAGCCGCCGCCGTTGCAGCCCGCGCGCTGGATTTCTTCGAGGATTGCGGCGGCCGCAGAAAGCTTGAGCCCTGCGCCGCCATATTCCTCGGGGATCAGCACCGAGAGATAACCGGCCTCGGTCAGCGCATCGACGAACGCTTTGGGGTAAGCCATCTCACGGTCGAGCTTGCGCCAGTATTCGCCGGAAAACTGCGCGCAGAGCTTTGCGACGGCTTCGCGGATGTCGGCATGATCTTCGCTGTGGTGTTCTTCACTCATGGGCGTTTTCCGTTGGGTGCGGCAGTTAAGATAACGCCGGCCGATCCTCTGGCGTTGTGAAAACAATGCCAGCCCCCTATGCTCATTTGCTATAGCGTATGGAGTAGCCTTCCAGGATTGGCAAGCATGGATTTCCGTCAGCTCAGGACCTTCAGTTGCGTGGCGGAGCTCGGCAGCCTCTCCAAGGCGTCCGACACGTTGCGCGTGGCGCAGCCGGCGCTCAGCCGGCAGATCAAGCTGCTGGAACACGAGCTGCGCATCGAATTGTTCACCCGCAACGGCCGCGGCATGGTGCTCACGGACGCCGGCCGCCTGTTGCTGGCGCGCACCTCCGGCATCGTGCGGCAGATCGACCAGATCCGCGACGACATCCAGTCGTCCAAGGGGCCGCCATCTGGCCAGGTCGTGCTCGGCCTGGTTCCGACCGTGAGCTGCGTGCTGTCGGCGCGCTTCGCACGGCGCTGCGTCGAAAAATTTCCCGGCATTTCGCTGCGCATCGTCGAGAGCTACAGCGGTCATCTGGTCGAATGGCTGCATCGCGGCGAGATGGATCTCGCCATCCTCTACGGCCGCTCCGCCGATCTGCATCTCAACGTCGAAAGCCTCGGCCGCGACAACATCGTTGCGGTCGGGCCGCGCGGTTGTGGCTTGGCGCGCAAGAAGAGCGTCGATGTCGGCTGGCTGCTGCGGCAACGGCTGGTGCTGCCCAGTCATTCCCACGGCCTCCGCGCGCTGATCGAGCACGCGGCCGCCCAGCGCAAGATCAAGCTCAACATCCAGCTCGAGGCGGATTCGTTCCGCGTGCTCACGAGTCTCGTCGAGGAAGGCCTCGGCTTCGCGCTGCTGCCGCCCTCGTCGGTCCACGGCGAGGTTGCGGACGGGCGGCTGGAAACCGCTGTCGTCTCGAAGCCGATGACGCGCGAGCTCATATTCGCCTCTCCGATCGACCGTCCGGTTTCGACGGCCTCGCTCGCCGTCACCGCCCTCCTGCGCGAGGAGGTCGCCGCCTGCCGCAAGGACGGCGTGTGGGACATCAAGTTGAGCTAGATGCTTTCAGTGCGGTTTAGGACAGAAGGCCGTGTGCGACCCATCGCATGTTGTGCGAGCTGTCATGCCGGAATTTTATATCCGCGCGAAAGGTGTTCATCCTCATCCCGAGGAGCGCGCCCTTGCGCGCGTCTCGAAGGATGCAGGCCCCGCTCTCGGCCTCGCCCTTCGAGACGCCCGCTTCGCAGGCTCCTCAGGGTGAGGGGATAGAGTTGAACGCGCCGCAATGACGGCGTAGCCGCCTACCCCGGAATCCTCACCGGCAGCGACTCGTATCCCTTGATGAAGCTCGAATAGATCCGCTTGGGTTCGCCCACCACCTCGATGCGGTCGAAGCGCTTCAGCATCTCCTCCCAGACGATCTTGAGCTGCAGCTCGGCGAGGCGCATGCCGACGCAGCGGTGGATGCCGAAGCCGAAGGAGAGGTGGGTGCGCGGCCGCGGGCGGTCGATGACGAAATCGTTCGGCCTCTCGAACATCTCCTCGTCACGGTTGCCCGAGACGTACCACATCACGACGCGGTCGCCTTTCTTGATGTGCTTGCCGCCGATCTCGGTATCTTCAAGCGCGGTGCGCCGCATATGCGCGAGCGGGGTCTGCCAGCGGATCACCTCGGGCACCATGGAATCGATCAGCGCCGGATTCTGCCGCAGCATGTCGTACTGGTCCGGGTTCTCGTTCAGCGCCAGCACCGATCCGGTCATGGTATTGCGGGTGGTGTCGTTGCCGCCGACGATGAGCAGGATGATATTGCCCATGAGGTTGTTGGGGTCCATGAAGCGCGTGGCGTCGTTGTGTGCCATCAGCGACAACAAATCGTTGCGCGGCGCGGAGTTGACGCGCTCGTTCCACAGCTTGGACATGTAGGCATAGCATTCGTCCATCTCGCGGCGGCGCTCTTCGGCCGAGGCCACGATGCCGCTCTTGGGCAGGGCGGTCGCGACATCCGACCAGCGCGTCAGCTTGCGCCGTTCTTCCCAGGGGAAATCGAACAAGGTGGCCAGCATCTGCGTCGTCAGCTCGATCGAGACGCGCTCGACGAAATTGAAGGTTTCGTTGCGCGGCAGGTTGTCGAGCACGGTCTGCGCGCGCTGGCGGATCAATTTTGCCAGTTCGTCCAGATGCGTCGGCGTGAACATCGGCGACACCGTCTTGCGCTGCGACGAATGCCGCGGCTGGTCCATCGCGATGAAGCTGGGCCAATCATAACCCTCAGGCACGTCGCGGATTCCGATGCCGCCGAGCGTCGAATCGGAAGAGAACAGGCTGTGGTTGGTGTCGACATGCATGATGTCGTTGTACTTCACCACCGACCAATACGGGTCGATCGGCGCATTGGTGCAGTAGTGCACCGGCTCTTCCTGGCGCAGCCGTTCGAACCACGGCCACAGGGTGTCGTCCTGGAACAGCCTGGGCGCGCCGGGATGGAACTGCGCCAGCGGCGTCGCATAGGCCTCCTCGCGGGCCCTGCGCATGCGTTCGGCCTTGTCCACGTTAACCGGCGCTTGGATGTTCATGGTCGTGGCTCCAGTTGGTTCTTCCTTCGCCTCACGCCGTAATCTTCACCGGCAGCGTCTCGAGTCCCTTCACGAAACTCGAATAGACCCGCTTGGGTTCGCCGACCACGTCGATATGGTCGAATCGCCTGAGGATCTCTTCCCAGATAATCTTGAGCTGGAGTTCGGCAAGCCGCAAGCCGACGCAGCGGTGGATGCCGAAGCCGAACGAGAGATGGGTGCGCGGACGGGCGCGGTCGATGATGAACTCGTAGGGCTTTTCGATCGCGTCGGCGTCGCGGTTGCCCGAGACGTACCACATCACGACCTTGTCACCTTTCTTGATCTGCCTGCCCCGGAACTCGAAGTCCGCAAGCGCGGTGCGGCGCATATGAGCCAGCGGCGTCTGCCAGCGGATCACTTCCGGCACGAAGCTGTCCAGCAGTGCGGGGTTTTCGCGCAGCTTGCGATATTGCTCCGGATGCTGGCTCAGCGCGTGGAGCGAGCCCGACATGGTGTTGCGAGTGGTGTCGTTGCCGCCGACGATCAAAAGGACGAGATTGCCGAGGAAGTTTTTCGCGTCCATGTCGCGCGTCGCGGCACCATGCGCCATCATCGACAGGAGGTCGCTCTTCGGCGGCTGTGCGATGCGCTCCTTCCAGAGCCGCGCGAAATAGCCCGCGCATTCGGTCAGCTCCGCCTGACGCTCGTCCTCGGTGGCGACGAGGCCGTCGGGTCCGGGAATGGTGGTCGCGATGTCCGACCAACGCGTCAGCTTGCGGCGATCCTCCCAGGGGAAGTCGAACAGCACGGCGAGCATCTGCGTGGTGAGCTCGATCGAGACATGGTCGACCCAGTCGAACACCTCGCCGCGCGGCAGATTGTCCAGGCACTCGGCCGAGCGCTCGCGGATGCTCAGCGCCAGATTGTCCAGATGCGTCGGCGTGAACATCGGCGCCACGGTCTTGCGCTGCGCCGCGTGGCGCGGCGGGTCCATCGAGATGAAGCTCTCGCGGCGCAGTTCCGGATCGATGTCGCGGATGGTGATGCCGCCCAGCGAGGAGGCCGAGGAGAAGACCGAATGATTGGTCTCGATCTCCATGATGTCGTTGTAGCGCGTCACCGACCAATACGGCCCGAACATCGAGTCCTTGCAGTAGTGCACGGGATCTTCGCGGCGCAGGCGATCGAAATAGGGCCAGAACGTATCGGTCCTGAACAACTCAGGATCGCCCGGGTCGAATTGCTCCAGCGGCAGTGACGTCGCACGCTCGCGCAATGCGTCGAGCTTTGCCGCGCTCTCGATGGTCCCGTGCATGACCGTTCTCCCTGGCGTGAACCGCGCGTTCTCGTTGAATTTTGCGCTGCGGTATTTGATTTGCAATTACAGCCGGTTGTCTGCGTCGGAGCAAGGGAGAGTTTTGCCACATCCAACCTTCACGAAGCGTCGGACGGCCGTCACGCCGCCCCGCGAACGTGATCTCGCGCACTCCGTTGGGCGGGGAATTGTGCAAGAAATCGACTGGAATCGAGCCAAATCGAACCCGGCCATCTTGGGGATCGACTAATCTCTGATCTATAGTTTGATCGAACCAGGTCCGCACCCCGAGGTTGCTGCCGTGAACGATATGCAATGGGCCCCCATCGGCTCCGAACCCTTACCGCCGCCGCTGCCGCCCACGCGGGTCGATTTCACCGGCAACCGCACCGAGTTTCGCAAATTGGTCACCAAGGGTGCCCTGCTGGAGCTGGTCACCTTTGGTTTCTACCGGTTCTGGCTCGTCACCGACATCCGCCGTCATCTGTGGGCCAACACCGCGGTCGATGGCGATGCCGCGGAATATACCGGTCGGGCTAAGGAGCTCCTCGTCGGCTTCCTGTTCGCGCTCGCGATCCTGGTGCCGATTTACCTCGCCTATTTCCTCGTCGGCATCGAGTTCGAGCGCTGGCAGGGTTTTGCCTCGACGCCGCTGTTCATCAGTTTCTACGCCTTCGGCCAGTTCGCGATCTTTCGCGCGCGGCGCTATCGCCTGACGCGCACGGTCTGGCGCGGCGTGCGGTTCTGGATGGACGGATCTGGCTGGGTCTATTCGTTCCGCGCCATGCTGTGGGGCCTGCTGGTGTTCCTGACGCTTGGTCTCGCATTGCCGTGGCGCGAGGCGTCGCTCGAACGCTACAAGATGCGGCACACCCATTTCGGCAATTTGCGCGGCGAATTCGCAGGCGACGGCTGGACGTTCTTCAAGCGCGGCTGGTGGCTGTGGCTGCTCAGCCCGATCGCGCTGGTGATCTTCCCGCTCGCGCCGTTCTTCTATGCCGAGTTCAAGGCGCGCGAATGGCGCTGGTGGCTCGACGGCATCCGCATCGGTGGCGTCAGCCTGTCCTCGGATTTGCCGCACAACGCATTCTACGGCCTGTACTGGAAAGTGATCGGCTGGTGGACGCTGCTCTCCGCCATCTTCGGCGCCTATATCGGCGGAGCGACCATGCTCGTCGTCACGCTGAGCGGCCTTTCGGTCGAGCAGGCGTTGGGGCCCGGCAATGCCGCCAAGAGCATTCCGACGCTGGTGATGATGGTCGTCGGCTATTTCGCACTCGCCCTTGCCCTTAACATCGTCATGCGCGTCTATCTCCAGCGCGATCTCTGGGCCAAGGTGCTGGAAACCGTCGATGTGCACAACATCGCGGCCGCGGCGGATGTGCGTGGGAGCGGCGAGCTCGCCAGCGCACTCGGCGAAGGTTTTGCCGATGGACTCGATGTCGCGGGATTTTGAGCTGTGAGTGACGTATTCGCTGAGGCCCCGGCGCAGTCCGCAAAGCCGACCATCTTCTTCGACGGCGTGTCGAGCCGCAGGCGGCAGGTGACGCTGGTGCTCGGCGACGCGCTGGAGATCCTCGAAGAGGGCGGGACGCCCGTTGTCTGGCCCTATACCGACATCCGCCGCGCCGACAGCCCGGCCGGCATTTTGCGGCTCGCCTGCGCTTCCGCGCCGACGCTGGCGCGGCTGGAAATCCGCGACGCTTTGCTCGCGTCGGACGTGGCTGCCCGCTGCGTACGGCTCGACGAGCACCAGACTTCGCGCCGCGGCGTCGCAAAAATCGTCGGCTGGTCGATGGCTGCCGCCGTCTCCATCGTCTGCGTCGTGCTGTTCGGCGTGCCCCTCGCTGCCGACCGCCTCGCGCCGCTGGTGCCGAAACCAATCGAGCGGCGCATCGGCGATGCGTCAGAGGTCCAGGTGAAGACCATCTTCGGCCGCAGCGTGTGCGAGGATGCGGCGGGGAAAGCGGCCTTCATCAAACTCGTCAATCGGCTGCGCGATGCCGCCGGCCTCGACGACGATTCCATGACCGCCGGCGTGCTGCCGACCCCGGTGCCGAACGCGTTCGCGCTGCCGGGCGGCAAGGTCTTCGTGTTGAAGGGCCTGCTCGACAAGGCCGAAAACCCCGACGAGATCGCCGGTATCCTCGCGCACGAGCTCGGTCATCTCAAGCACCACGACAACATGCGCGGCCTGATCTACAACGGCGGCACCTCGTTCCTGATCGGCCTGTTGTTCGGTGACGTCACCGGCTCGAGCGCCGTGATCTTCGCCTCGCGCAGCGTGGTCGAGGCTTCCTATTCGCGCGAGGCCGAGACCGCTGCGGATACGTTTGCCATCGAGATCATGCACAAGCTCGGCCGCTCGCCGAAGCCCGCGGCCGAACTGATGTTCCGCATCACCGGCAAGGAAGGCGGCGGCCTCACGTCGATCCTCGCGAGCCATCCGCTGACCGAGGACCGCCTCGCCCGCATGACGAAAGAAGGCCGCCCCGCCAGCGGCCCGCCGCTTCTCACGGATACGGAGTGGCAGTCGCTGAAGTTGATTTGCGGCAGCGGGAAGATCTGAGCTTCGCATTATCGCGTCCCATAGGCGCGGTCGCCGGCGTCGCCGAGGCCCGGCAGGATAAAGCCGTTCTCGTCGAGACCTTCATCCACCCCGGCCGTCCAGATCGGGACGTCCGGATGCAATCCGCGCAGCCGTTCCAGTCCCTCCGGCGCGGCGATCAGGCAGGCCAGCCGAATATCCTTGGCGCCACGCTCCTTCAGCCGGTCGATTGCGGCGACGGCCGTGTTGGCAGTCGCAACCACAGGCGTCACCACGATCGCGAGGCGCTCGCCGAGGTCGGACGGCGATTTGAAGAAGTATTCGACCGCGGCAAAACTGTGCGGCTCGCGGTAGAGCCCGATATGCGCGACGCGCGCGGTCGGCACCAAATCCATCATGCCGTCGACGAAAGTCGTGCCGGCGCGCAGCATGGGAACGAACACCAGCTTCTTGCCCGCGATCTTGGCCGAGTGCATCCGTGCCAGCGGCGTGTCGACAACGACGTCGGTGAGCGGCAGGTCGCGCGTCACCTCGTAGCACAGGAGCATGCCGATCTCCTTGATCAGCTCGCGGAATGACTTTGTCGAAATGGACTTGTCCCGCACCAGCGTCAGCTTGTGCTGCACCAGCGGATGATCGACGATCGTGACGCCTTCCATAATGGATGCTCTTGCTTTTTCCCTTCTCCCCTTGTGGCAGAAGGTGGCGCGAAGCGCCGGATGAGAGGTCTGTTTCCGCGAATTCAAACGATCTGGTTATCAGAACACCGTGCCGTCGCTGATCACCTTGAGCGGCGGCGAACCGTCGGGCCGGCGGGAGAACGCGATGGCGCGGCCCGCGGCCCAGGTGCCGCCTTCCAGAATGCTGGCGAGCGGCAATGTATCGGGGGTGCGGCCGAGTTTTGCGCGAACCAGTTTGGCAAGCCGGTCGAGCAGCGCCACGGTCAGCGCGCGCCACTCCACGACGAGAGCTGAATCCACCGCATGCGCGCGCTCGACGTCAGCCGCATCGCGCAGGCGCAGCACCTCGTGATCGACGAACAGGCCGCCATTGCGATATTCGGCAAGCCCGGTCAGGCCGTCGATGTCGGTGACATTGAATCCGGCGCGCTGGAGCGGCTCGATTAGCGAGTAGCTCAGCCATTGCGATAGCTTGTGCAAGGGCACAAGGCCCGCAGTCGCATCGTCCGTCTTGATTGCAGGATGGCGCCAGCAATCTCCGAGCGGAATTCCCGCAAGTTCCAGCCGCGAAGGCCAGATCGGTCCGAGCTGGTTCAGCACGGCGGACAGGATCGCGGGTGCGGGAAGCGCGCCGCCATTCGCCTGCGCCGCGATGTGATCGAACAGGCCGCCCGGCCGTGGTGTGTCGTGCGAGCCGAACACGTCCGCTCGCTCCGCCACCAGCTTGCCCATACGCCGCAGCAGATCGGTGCGTCCTTCGAGCCCGAGCAGCGGATTGGCATTGCTCACCTGAAAGGCGGCTGTGAGCGCGGCGAGCGGCAGTTTTGCGAGCACGTCCGCATCGGTCCTGAACGGTACGGTGGCATCGCGGGAAAAGAGGCCGCTCGCGAACATGTCGAGGCTTGCGATCGCAAGCCCTTCGGATCGGCCAATGCCCTGTCCCGTCACGGCGTCGCGGTATCGCCACGCCGCACCCGCGCCGGCATCGAGCAGCACGCTGACGATGGCAAGGTCAAACTCCGCACGCGCTCGCGCCGCGCGATCGGGCCATGAGGCCGCGTCCGCAAGTCGCGCCCAGCGGTCGATGCCACCGAACACGAAATGCCGCCACCGCGCGTGGAACGGGATCTCAAGCGTCGGATAGGCTTTTCGCGTGACCGCGAGCACGGCCTCCGCAACGCCGTCCATGCGATCGAGATCGATCGTGAAATGCGTCAGCCCGCCGTTCAGGCCGATCTCGAGCATCTCGCCGGCACGCGCGCGAACCGCTGCTGCGCTGAGCAGCGAACGGGCCTGCAGTTCCAAAGCGTCTGCCATCAATTGATCAGTATTTTTCCAGCGAACGCCCGACCACGTCGTCGACGTCCTTCGCCGGCGCGATGTCGTCCGAATAATAGCCGGCGGCCTTCTTCGCGGCGATCTCGACATAGGCGTCGGCCGGGATCAGCTCCGGCGGGATCGGCACGCGCTCGACGATGTCGATGCCCTGCGAGGTCAGCGCGTCGTGCTTCATGTCGCTCATCGACAGGAAACGGTCGATGCGCTTCAGGCCGAGCCAGTGGATCGTGTCAGGCATCAATTGCTGGAAGCGCGCGTCCTGGACGCCGGCGACGCATTCGGTGCGCTCGAAATAGGCGGCAGCCGCATCGCCGTCCTCCTGGCGCTTGCGCGCATTGTAGACCAGGAATTTCGTGACCTCGCCAAGCGCGCGGCCTTCCTTGCGGTTGTAGATCACGAGCCCGAGCCCGCCCTCCTGGGCGCCGCGCGCGGATTCCTCGATGCCGTGGATGAGATAGGGACGGCAGGTGCAGATGTCGGAGCCGAACACGTCGGAGCCGTTGCACTCGTCATGGACGCGGCAGGTGATCTTGGTGCGATGGTCGGGCAGCTTGGTGACGTCGCCGAACATGTAGATGGTGGTGCCGCCGATCGGCGGCAGAAACACCTTCATGTCCGGCCGCGTCACCAATTCGGGGAACATGCCGGCAGTCTGCTCGAACAGCGTGCGCCGCAGCTCGGTCTCGTTGGTCGCAAAGCGTTCCGCAAGGCCGGGCAGATACCAGACCGGATCGATCGCGATCTTCACCACCGACACGCTGCCATTGGCGTGGACGACATCGCCGTCGGCGCGCAGGCGTTTTGCGGCGAGCGCTTCGCGTATCTCCGGCAGGTCCAGCCGCGCGCGCGTTACCGCGATGCTCGGTCGAATGTCGATACCCTCGGCGATGTCCTTGCTGAAATTCTCGGCGACGAGATGCCCCCAGGGATCGAGCGCGACGATTTTTGCGGGATCGCTCCATTGCGGAAACGGTCCGATGGTCGCCGCGGGAAAGGTGTTGGTGAGATCGGGACGCCGGATAGGATCGAGCGCGCCGGCGGACACTGCGAGCGCCCGGTACATCGCATAGGAGCCGCCATGGCTGCCGATCACGTTGCGATCCCCAGCACGCGACACCGTGCCGATGATCGGCCCGCGGGCGCGTGCGTCGGCGGCGCCCCAGTGGATCGGGAAGGCGGCCTTCCGGCCCGGCTCCGGATGGGAGGTCAGGCGGATGTGGTCGGTACGGTTCGCGCGGCTCATGACCAAACTCCCAAAAAGCCAACGGCCCGCCGCTCGGACGGGCCTGGCTCGGTCGCGTTGCCGGTGCGGAACACCAGCGGCGCAAGATCAATCCAACATATTGTAGCGGTGAGCTGCGACAGACAAGTTAATCGTGCCCGCGCAGGCTCGCCCTTGCCGATGCTGTTCATCCAGGTATTCGCGCGCTATGACCGGCGCGCGACGCCGGCACGGGCCACGGGCTGTGAGCTATATCTATGTAATTGTTTGTATTTTTAAAGGGGCGGGCGCCTCCTGGCGCGCCTAAGCCAGTTGCCGCTCGCCCTTGGGTGTCCGGATCACCGCGCGAAACGACGGCTCGGGCTCACGGCTGAAACGGATACGGGGATCGTCCAGAAAGCCCGTCAGCGACGACCGGATCGTGTCCGCCTCGGGGTGCCGTATCTCGAACGCCACCAGCGCGCAGCCGAGGTCGGGCATGCGCGAGGCGGGATGCGGGCCGGCCGGCCACTCGATCACGGTCGGAAACGCGCCATCGAACGGCATCGAGCCGTCGGGCGGGACGGAGATCAGCCATTCGAGATTGCCGCGCGTCACAGGGATCGCCGGCCGGGCGGCTTGCGGGATCTTCGCAAGCGCTGATGCGATATCGGATGTGCTCACGACCCAGGTCATCAGCCGCGGCGAGGATGCGAGCGCTGCATGCGTTCGCGGATCGTCCATCGCGAACCAGCGCGGCCGGGTCGGCGCCGGGGCCGACGGGTTCGGCGCGATGACTTCGAGGAACGCCGTCTCGCTCAGCCGCAGCAGATGATTATGCGTTCCCATCAGCGGATGCGCACCGCCCGCCGGCGGCGCTATGCCGAGCGCCTGCTCGACATAGGCAACGCCCTCGGCAAGGTCGCTGGCGGCGACGGTGATGTGGTCAAGACGGAGCATGGTCAACATCTTGCACAAATTGGCCGCGTCTACACCATCCAAACAGGTGACTGGATAAAACCGGCATATTCGGACATATCGACAGATCGGCTCTGTCTCCGGAGAACGCCATGCCTGCCGCCAGCTACGTAGACCCCCGCAACGCAAAGCTCTATCCGCTGGACCAGCCGCGCTGGTGCTCGGACGAGCGCACGCCTCTGCTGGTGACGCCGGGGGCGGGCATATCGCGCGAGGACATCGAGCCCCGCACCCGATCGCTCTGGCGCTACCGGGCGGCGTTGCCGGTCGAGATCGCAAAGCCGATCACGCTCGGCGAAGGCTGCACGCCGCTGGTGCAGCAGGATTGGGGTGACCTGCGCCCGTTCTTCAAGCTCGAATGGTTCAACCCGACCGGCAGCTTCAAGGACCGCGGCTCGGCGGTGATGCTGTCCTTCCTCCGCCAGATCGGTGTCGACGCCATTCTGGAGGATTCATCCGGCAATGGCGGCTCGTCGATGGCGGGGTTGGGTGCCGCCGGCGGCATGCGCGTGAAGATTTTGGCGCCGGCATCCACGTCGCCAGCCAAGATCGCGCAGGTGCGTGCCTATGGTGCGGCGGTGCAGCTCGTCGAGGGCCCGCGCGAGGAGTCCGAGGCGGAAGCCATTCGCCAGTCCAGCCAGACCTTTTACGCCAGCCACAATTGGCAGCCGTTCTTTCTCGAAGGCACCAAATTGCTCGCCTATGAGATCTGGGAAGATTTCGGCTTTCGCGCCCCCGACAACGTCATTGTCCCCGTCGGCGCCGGCAGCTCGCTTCTCGGTTGCGCCTTCGGCTTCCGCGAGTTGCTGAGGGCAGGCCAGATCGCAAAGCTGCCGCGGCTGTTCGCGGCGCAGCCTCAAAATTGCTCGCCGATCGATGCGAGTTTTCAGGCGGGCGTTGACACGCCTGTCGCGCGCGAGGTGAACAAGACCATCGCCGAAGGCACCGTCATCAAGAATCCCTTGCGCCTGCGCGAGATCATCGGCGCCTTACGCGAGAGCGGCGGCGGCACCGTTGCGCTCACGGAGGATGAGATCGTCGCCGCCCTGCGCCGCCTGGCACGGCAGGGCCTGTTCGCCGAGCCGACCAGCGCCAGCGCGGCCGCGGCCCTGGAAAAACTATCCGCCACAGGCGCCATCAAGGCGAACGAGATCACGGTCGCGGTGCTGACCGGCACGGGCCTCAAGGCCGCGACCACAGTTGCCGATCTCGTGCAGTAGGGCTGGCGCGACCGCCTTTGCGGTGCGTTGAACCTTTGGCATCCTTGGTTAGCCTCATGAAAACTGACGTCGAGCGAAGGGAGAGTTCCATGACCGCGCAAGACCCGTTTGCTGGTTTCAAGGCAGTCCAGAAGGAGGCCTGGTCGCTATTCACGCCAATGGAAGTGTTCACGACGCCCGCGGCGGCCAAGCTCGTGAGTTTCGCCGGGGTCGCTACCGGCCAAAGGCTGCTGGATGTCGGATGCGGCACCGGCGTTGCCGCGATCACGGCGGCGCGCCGCGGTGCAAAGGTCAGGGGCCTCGACCTGTCTCCGGTCCTGATCGAGCGCGCCCGCGAGCACGCGCAGCTGGCGAACCTCGATCTCGACTTCGCCGAAGGCGACGCCGAAAGCCTGCCCTACGGCGACAACGAGTTCGACGTGGTGCTCAGCCAGTTCGGCCACATGTTCGCGCCGCGCCCCGAGGTCACCATCGGCGAGATGCTGCGCGTGCTGAAGCCCGGCGGCACCATCGCCTTCTCCACCTGGCCGCCGCATCTCTATGTCGGACGGATGTTCGCGCTGATCGGCCGCCATCTGCCGCCGCCCGAGGGCGTGGCCTCACCGGTGTCGTGGGGTGATCCGAAGATCATCGCCGAACGTCTCGCAGGGAAAGCGAAGGATATTTCGTTCGAGATGGACATCATGAATCCGTCCGCACTCAGCCCGCAGCATTTCCGCCGCACCATGGAAACGACGATCGGGCCTTTGATCAAGCTCGTCGCCCAGTACAAGGACGAGCCGGACAAGCTGCGAAGTTTGCGCAGCGAGTTCGAGGCGCTGATCTCCGAATATTTCGACGGAAGCAACAACGTGATGCGCCAGCAATTCCTGATGACGAAGGCGAGGAAAGTGTGACTGCTTTCTCTTCTCCCTTTGTAGGGAAGGCGCCTCACTCTTTCAGATCATTCACGCGCGTCACCCAAATGCGCACATCGGTGAGCACGTCGGGCAGCACCGCCTTGACTTCCTGTATAGTCATGCCGGCCTTGATGCGGGGATCGTAGAGCAGGTTGAGGATGTACTGGTCGTAGACGTCGAAATACCCCATCGAGACGTTGTCGTTGAACATGGTCCAGGGCACGCTCGCGGTGTCGTTGATCGGGCCGAGCGATTGCAGCAGCTCCTCATAGGCGCAGTCGAGGAAGGTGAAATCGCCGTTGTCGACGGTGAGGATGACGTCGGAATGCTCGATCTCGTAATTGTCGTTCTTGCGAAAGCCGGACAGGCATTGCGGATCGAGCGAGGTGCGGATCTCGCGGGCCTTCGCCGCGCCGTAGAAGCTCGAGATGGTGCGGAACAGATCGCTGTCGCGCACGAGCTTCACCCGCACATTCGCCGCCTCGCTGGTGTCGATCATGGCGATGTCGAGATGCTGCACGCGCTTGCCGATGTCGGCCACGACTTTTGCGAGCTGCGCCTTGCGGTCGGCGCGGTCACTCTCGGCGAACACGCGCACCGGCCCGTCGAACTTGCGGATGCGATCGACACGGCCGGCAAGGTGGTATTCGGCGCCGAACGCCGTCTTCAGAAAGCCATCGACGATCTCGCCGTCGGTAAAGCTCTTCTTCTCGGCGCGCTGGCGCGAGGCGATCGCGGGCAATTCGCCCGCGACGGCGATGGTAGCGGTGTCAGGGACGAACGCGACGGTGGCGAGCGCCAGCAGGGCGATGCGAAAGCCGGACGAAGACGGGGCCAATGCGCTCATTGCCGGGCGACGCTGCCGTATTCGCAAGCGACGCACAAGACCGCATATTCACGCGCTCGCGGTTTCGCGCGATTCGTCGCCCGCTAGTTGTTGAGCACGACCACGGTGGTGCCGACCCCGACGCGGCCGTAGAGGTCGCTGACGTCGTCATTGGTCATGCGGAAGCAGCCTGAGGACACCGCCTGGCCGATCGTCTCCGGCTCGTTGGAGCCGTGGATGCGGTAGAGCGTCGAGCCCAGATACATCGCGCGTGCGCCGAGAGGATTCTCGATGCCGCCTCTCATGTGACGCGGCAGGTCCGGCCGGCGGGCCAGCATCTGCGACGGCGGCGTCCAATCCGGCCATTCCTTCTTGGCGGTGATCCTGTGCACTCCGCCCCAGCGGAAGCCGTCGCGGCCGACGCCGATGCCGTAGCGCAGTGCCTGGCCGTTCTGGAGCACCAGGTAGAGCCGGCGCTCGCTGGTGTTCACGACGATCGTGCCGGGGGCGTATTTGCCGTTATACATGACGGTGGTCCGGGGGACCGGGCTCGAGCCGCCGCGGAAGAAGTTCGGGCCGCCGCCCATGATGTCGCGCGTGTCGAACTCTTCGGCGAAGGCGCCGCCGGCGGTGGCCGACAGCAGTGCGATGGCGGCGATCGGTGCGGCAAAAAACCGGATCATTGTTTCCCCCAGCAAAAATCGATTCAACTGAAGTTACAGGCCATATTTGCGGGCTTTCCGCAAGCCACGGCCCCGTGAGGCAGGCATCCTTAATGAAGGAAGTTACCAAATCGGCAACCACGCCAATTTGGCGAAAAGCATTAGCCAAACCGGCGCATCGACGCGCGGGGCAGGGCGGCGATGCCGGCTATTGCTTTGACGAGACGAGCGAACAATGATTGATCGGACGGATTGTTGGAAAATTGCCGGTTACGGGAGCTGACGGATGAACGGTGCGGAAAGTCTGGTGCGGACGATGGTCAAGGGCGGGGTTGACGTCTGCTTCTCCAACCCCGGCACCTCCGAGATGCATTTTGTCGCAGCGCTCGACCGCGTGCCCGGGATGCGTTGCGTGCTCGGCCTGTTCGAGGGCGTGGTGACCGGCGCTGCCGACGGCTATTTCCGCATGAAGGGCACGCCGGCCTCGACGCTGCTGCATCTCGGTCCCGGTCTCGCCAACGGCCTTGCCAATCTGCACAACGCCAAGAAGGCGAATTCCGGCATCGTCAACATCGTCGGCCAGCACGCCGTCTACCACATCGCCTACAACGCGCCGCTGACCTCCGACATCGAGGGTTTGGCCCGGCCGATGTCGTCCTGGGTGCGGACCTCGCCGAACTCCAAATCGGTCGCCGCCGATGGTGCCGCGGCGATCGCCGCCGCCAGAAGCGCGCCGCCGCAGATCGCGACACTGATCCTGCCCGCGGACACTGCGTGGAACGAGGCCGAGGGCATCGCCGAGGTTCCGGCCGAGCAGCAGCGCGCGAGCTATTCGCCGCAGGCGGTCGAGCAAGCCGCAAAGATCCTGCACGGCGACGGAGAGGGTACGCTGCTGCTGATGACCGGCAGTGCGCTGAGCGAGCAGGGGCTGGCGCTGGCCGAGCGCATCGCCGCCAAGACCGGCTGCACCGTGATGGGCCCGACCTTCCGTCCCAGGATGGCGCGCGGCCGCGGCCGCTTTTCGATTGATCGGATCCATTACGTGATCGACAACGCGCTGCAGATGCTGGCGAAGTTCCGTCACATCGTGCTGGTCGAGTCCGACGATCCCGTGGCGTTCTTCGCCTATCCAAACAAGCCGAGCATACTTAAGCCTGAGGGCTGCGACGTGCATCGCATGACCTCCTGGGGTGAGAATTCGGTCGCAGCGCTGGAAGCACTTGCGGGCGCGGTGAAGGCCAGTGCGAAGGACGTCAAGCCGCAGGCCGCGCAGGAGCTGCTCAAGCCGACCGGCGCGCTCACCCACGCCTCGATCGCGCAGTCGATCGCCTACGCGATCCCCGAGAACGCGATCATGGTCGACGAATCGCTCACCACCGGCCGCGCCTTCTTCCCGCCGACGGCGGCCGCCGCTCCGCACGACTGGCTCCAGAACATGGGCGGCTCGATCGGTTTCTCGACGCCGCTCTCGATTGGTGCCGCGATCGCCTGCCCGGACCGCAAGGTGATCTGCATGGTCGGCGACGGCAGCGCGATGTACACGATCCAGTCGCTGTGGACGCAGGCCCGCGAGAATCTCAACATCGTCACTATCGTGTTCGCCAATCGCATCTACCAGATCCTGCGCGGCGAGTTCGACAATGTCGGCGCCGGCGAGCCCGGCCAGCGCGCCAACGACATGCTCCGCATCGACCGTCCGACGCTGGATTTCGTGGCGCTGGCCAAGGGCATGGGCGTGCCCGGCCGCGCCGTCACCAACACTGACGAGTTCAACAAGGCGCTGGCCGAAGCCGTCGCCGAGCCCGGACCGCGGCTGATCGAAGTCCAGATGTAGGATCTGGTCGATCGCGCCGCGAATTCCGGCCTCATCCTGAGGAGCCCGCGTTACGCGGGCGTCTCGAAGGATGGTGACAGGCGGGATACGGGCCTTCATGATTCGAGACGCGCGTTCCGCGCTCCTCACCATGAGGGTCTGGTGACGGCGGAACGGAATGCGCGTGATGGGCCGGGGGCAAGATGCAGACCGAGCTGAACAAGGTGATCGCGGCGCTCCGGGACTTCTATGCGCACGAAGCATTCCTGTTCGAGAAGGACATCGGCGAGCGCGCCATCACGCACCGCTTCGCCGTGCATCTGGAGAAGCAATTCTCCGGCTGGTCGGTCGACTGCAACTACGACCGGCTCGGCGAGCGCACGCTGCATCTGCCGCACGGCACCATCATCTCGACCGACGATCATCTGGGCAAGTCGATCTATCCTGACGTCGTCGTGCATCAGCGCGAGATTCCGAACAATTTGCTCGCCGTGGAGATCCGCAAGGCGAGCAATCACACCTCGCTCGAGCACGACCAGCACAAGCTGATGGCGCTGACGGATGTGCATGTCTGGTTCGCCTACTGGATCGGCGTGCTGCTGGTGCTGGACAGGCACCATGTGACGATCTCGGAGGTCTATGTCAGCGGCGTCGTCGATCAGCCGCTGTCGCGCTGGTTCGCGAGCCGGCTCGAGGAGAGCGGTCTCGGGACCGCTCATTGAGCAGACTTCGGAAACAGGCCGCCCGGGACCGCGGGCGGCCTGATGTCTTCGACGGATCGTAACCTCAATGCAGCGGATCGCCCTGGCCGAGCGCGTAGGCGACGATATCCTTCAGCGCGAAGCTGGATCCGGTCACCGGCGTCCATTGCGGGTCGAGCGACAGCATAGAGGAGTTTGCACCGAACATCATACCGAGGAAGACCTCGGCGACGATGCGACCGCCGACGGGGCCGAGCTGCGGCGTGTTGATGGGGCCGGGCGCGCCGGTGACGGGGATCGTGACGGCGGTCTGGAACTGCCGCGCCTCGGCCAGGATGTAGGCCCAGAGCGGGCAATTGCCGGCAAACGCGCCGTTCGCGATGGTCGCGATCTTGACTTGCGGATCGCCCGTGCCGGGCTCGTCGACGGCCTTGCCGATGATGATCTCGTCGTCTGTCAGCGGGATCAGATTCATCGCCTTGGCGACGTCCTGGCCGGATGGCAATCCGAGCCGCCAGCTGCGCTCGAGATTGCGCAGCGCGAGCGACGACGGATTGGACGCGACTTCCGGCGGCAGCTTGCGCAGCGGGTCCACCAGCGAGGCATCGATGCGATAGGCGAACTGAAGCCGCCTCTTGTTGTCGGCATTGGTGTCGTCGTCCTCGACGCCATAGGCGCGCGTGTCCAGATCGATGAAGCGGCCCCAGTCCATGGCGCGTCCCGGGCCCATGGAACGGAAACCGGTCAGCGCGTTGTGGTCGGGATTGTTGGGGTCGGGGAAAATCTGCAACAGCATGTTGGCCGCATCGTTCATCCTGTAGCCGGGGCGGATCATGGAGTGCCCGAGCCGATAGGCCGCGACCGAGAACTCGACCGGCATGAACGGATAGGTCTTCCAGTGGTAGTGGGCGAGCTTGCTGCGGTCGTAGCTGCCCGCGGTCTTCAATTCGTCCAGCACGCTGGCATGGACGATGCGTGGCAGGAAATCGTTCAGCACGACGTACTGATAGTGGAATCGAACGCGCTGCTGCACGTCCTCGAACGACAGGCTGTCATTGTCGTCGACCATGCGGTTGTGAAAGCGCAGCATCAAGGCCTGGAACTGCGAGACGATGCTGTTCTCGTCGTTGCGGGGATCGCCGATCAGCGCGCGGCCCTTGAAGCGCGGCAGGTCGCTGGCATCGGGCACGCCCGCGCCGGTCACCTTCTCGCCGAGGCGGAATTTGATGCCGTCATACATGTAGGGCTGGTCGTTCGGACCGCGGCCGTAGAGATTATCCAGATCGAGCGACGGCGTGCGGAAGTCGACGAGCCCGTCGGGGTCCTGCTGCTTGGTTAGCGAACTTACCGGATCGAAGGTGATGTCGTGATCGATGAACTGGCCGAAATAGGTGTAGAGCGCGGGAATGCCGCTCTCTTCGGCGTCCGGGCCGTCCTTCGGTCCATCGAAGCCCGCGACCATCTTGTCGGCCAGCGCCGACAGGTTCGCAACATTGTCGGAATCGTTCGGGCCGAATGTCGCCGGTTTGATCTTGCGGAACATGCGGCCGAAGCGGCCTTGCGAAAGCGGCGAACGCGTTGCGTTCAGACCGCGCGGGACAATTGCGTGGCGGCTGCTCATTGAAACACCTCCCTGAAAATCGAATGAAACGGGCTAGTTTCTTGCGCTGGAGTTTGCAGCCTAAGCGCGATCATCCGTGCCACGAGCGAGATGGATCACAATTGCCGGGCATCGGAATCTTCGCAGGAGCCGCCTTGCCCGCAAGCCACGGCCGCGCATCGTGAATTTCTCCGTCGCGGCGACGGATAACATTCTCGTCATCGATGGACGCAGGTGGCTTCGCACAGTTTCAATTCGCCGGGGCGTTGGCGAAGCGGATCGGCTTCACGTAAAAATTGTAGCGGCGCGCGCGTGGTGCGCGCACGCCGCGAACCTGTCAGTAGTCGCGCTGCTGCGAGAACGCGTAGCGCGGATTGACGCCGCAATAAGCGGACGTCCCGGAGGCGGTGGCCTGGCACTGCTGATAGCTCGTGAACTGGCAGTTGCCGGGATAGCCCCACATGCGCCCCTGCAGGCAATATCGATCGTTTGCAGGATGTGCCTGGGCGGCCGGGGATGCCACGGCGATCAGGGCCGCGAGCGATGCGAGAGTGAGGATGGTGCGACGCATTTCAGTCTCCTTCGAGAGCGAGTGGATAGGACTATGAGCTCGTCTGATGCAGGATCATGCCTGTGTTGGTGTCGGCGGAACGCCTTGCGTTCGCGACAAGGTACATCGTGACGCAGCCGGCCGCCGGCAATGTGATCTCGGCCACAGTTCACGATGGGGTTCCGGCCTATTGTGAGCAGACTTGCACGCGTCGATCCCGGCGAACTACGCTTGCCACATTCGGATCAGGAATTTTGGAGATTATGATGCAAAGGTCATGCTTGCTGGCTGCGACAGCAGCGCTGGCGCTTCTCATGCAAATACCGCTCGCGCTGGCGCAGGGCGCACCGGCCGCCGGCGGAACCGCGGCACCCGCGGCGACAACCGCCGCGCCGGCAACGACAACGACAGCGCCGGGCGCAACCAATGACGCTTCCAGCCAGCCGACCGACTCCAAGAAGAGTGCGTCGAAGAAGCCGGCGAAGAAGAAGATGACGCGGCAGCAGGAGATCGATCACTCGGTCGACAGCGGCACGGTGCCCGCGCGCTACCGCAGGTCGGTGCCCAAGCAGTACCAGCAATACGTTCCGTTCGATAAACGGTGACGGACCGCACGGCCGCGCGAGGTGATCAGCCTTTGCGCCGCCGCTGCCATCCGCGTGACAGTCTTGAAACCAGGACCTTGGCCGGGCGGAATCCGGTCATACGTCCCCAGTGGCGGTCCGCGCGAGCGGTGCTAGAGTAGGCCGAAGCCTGGGGGGAGTAATGAGTGACGACGTGAAGGATGCTGGTCTTGTGGCCATGATCAGCAGCATCCTGGGAGGCAACAAGCGCGCAGCAGACAGTATTGCACCGCCGCCGCTCATTGAGGTTCCGCCGACAGCGCCGACGAACGGGTTTGAACTGGCCGAGCCGTCAACTCCCAATCTTGCGCCGGCCAAACCCGCGAACGAGCCCGATGCGGTGCCGGCTGTCACCAAGCCGGCCGAGCCGCCGGCGAAGATCGCCACCACGCCGGCTGGCAAGCGGTTGCTCCCTGCCGAAGCGATCGCCGATCTCGTGCTCGGCGAGTTGCGCAAGATGGAGAATTTCCCGGCGACCGGCGCCTCCGTGACGGTCTACGGTTACAGGCACTGGAACGCGATGATCACCTTCGCGCCGTTCTCGACCACGTTCCGGAATGCTACGCGGTTCCGCCAGGCCATGCCGGACCTCGTCTTCAAGCTGCGCCGGTTCGTCGAACTTGAGATATAGTCCGGGATAACCGCCAGCGGCCGTCCGGGGCGATTCCTCGCGGCGGGAAAGCGCAAGCGGTGAGCCCCAACAGTTCGACAGGATTTTCGACTTGAGCGTCGCCTTTACCAAAGAAGAGAGCGCGGAAACCGCCGCCGAGACGCTATTGCCGGATCGGCCGATCTCGCCGCATCCAAATCTCGTGACGGAAGCAGGCTTGCAGGCATTGCAGACGCAGCTTCAGGATGCGCGCCAGGCCTATGAAGCCGCGCAGCGCATCGAGGACGTCAACGAAAAGCGCCGGCAGTCGGCGGTGCCCTTGCGTGACGCCCGCTATCTCACCGAACGGTTGCGCACGGCGCAGGTCATTCCCGCCCCGGTGTCGACCGATATCGTCGCCTTCGGCAGCACCGTGACCTTCAGCCGCACCGATGGCCGCGTGCAAACCTATCGCATCGTCGGCGAGGACGAAGCCGATCCCAAGGCCGGCTCGATCTCGTTCGTCGCGCCTGTCGCGAGGTCGCTGATGGGGAAGGCGGTGGGGGACGTCGTGGGGGCGGGCGCGCAGGAGATCGAGATTCTGTCGATCGGGTAGGGATGCGATCTGAGGCCTAATGGTGGGCGTATAAGGATCGAACCCCGACAGCTTTGGCTTCGGACCGGTTTCGCCAACTCCGAGGCGCCGCTGGGTCAGTCGCGCTGGCGCGATTCACTTCGCTGTTCAAAAGCCGCGAACGTCATATAGTGAGGGCCATCAAGACCAATACATTGCGTGTCAGGCAAAGGGAGGGATCCATGCGAAAGTCCCTGTTCTTCGTCATCGTAGCCGGTCTCGGCCTATCAGGACCACAGGCTCTGGCCGTGCAAGACGATGTAGATCAGCAGCTCGGCAGCGTTCATTTCCAGACCTCTTGCAACGATGTGGCCCAGCGCCGCTTCGATCGCGGGATGCGCTATCAGCATTCCTACTGGTATCTCAACGCCAAGGAGATCTTCGAGGATGCCATCAAGGCTGACCCGACATGCGGCATGGCCTATTGGGGCATTGCGCTCACCTACATGGACAATCCGCACAATGCGATTCCAAAGCCGAACCTGGCGCCGGGCCTCGCCGCGATCATGAAGGCCAAGGGGATCGGAGCCGCGACCGAACGCGAACGCGATTACATCGATGCGTTGATGGTGATGTATGCCGATTACGACAACATCCCTCACGCCCAGCGGATGCGCATGCTGCGTGACGCGCAGGCGCGCGTCGCGGCAAAATATCCAGCTGACGACGAAGCCCAGATCGCCTACGCCATTACGCTTAATACGTCGGCGGATCTGAACGACAAGACTTACGCGCAGCAGACCAAGGGCGCGGCGATCCTCGAGCCGATTTCCAGGCGGCTGCCCCAGCATCCGGGCGTGACGCATTATCTGATCCACCTCTACGACTACCCGGCGCTGGCGCAGAAAGGGCTCGATGCAGCCAATCGATACGCCAAGATCGCACCGGCCGCGCCGCACGCCCAGCACATGCCCTCCCACATCTACACACGCGTCGGCTATTGGAAGGAATCGATCGACTCCAACACCGCTTCCGTGAAAGCCGCGATGGCCGAAAAGTCGGTCGGTAACTACCTGCACGCGCAAGACTACATGGTTTATGCTCACCTGCAGCTCGGCCAGGACAAGCAGGCGCGCGCGGTCATCGACGACATGATCAAGGAGACCGGCTTCAAGGCGACAGTCGCAGCGGCAGATTACGCGCTGGCGGCTTCGCCGGCGCGTTATGCGATCGACCGTAGCGATTGGGATGATGCATCGCAGCTGCCGGTCAGGCCGAGCGGCCTCAACTTCGCGATGGCAGTATCGCATTTCGCGCGCGCCCTCGGCGCGGCACGGTCCGGCAAGCCGGAAGCCGCCAAGGCCGACATCCAGAAGCTGACGGAACTGCGCGACAAGCTGCAGGACGCCAAAGACAATTATTGGTCCGGAATCGTCGACGTCCAGCGTCAGGTCGCCGTCGCCTGGGTGCTTTACGCCGAGGCCAAATATGACGAGGCCCTCAATGCGATGAGTGCCGCGGCGGATGCCGAGGACAAGACGGAAAAGCACGTGATCACGCCCGGACCACTGGCGCCGGCGCGCGAGCTTTACGGCTTCATGCTGCTCGATCGCGGCATGGCCAGGGAGGCGCTTGCTGCATTCGAGGCAACCAAGGCGAAAGAGCCGAACCGCTTGCACGCTTTCGCGGGGGCGGCCAAAGCGGCCGAAGCCCTTGGTGACAAGGAAGCGGCACGACAGAACTGTCAACAGCTCGTAACGCTGACGGCCAGTGCCGATTCGGAGCGCCCCGAGGTTGCGGCGGCGAAGAGATATCTCGCCAGCAACTGAGCCGGAACGAGAACGGTGGAGTGATGAGAAGGGCAGCCGCCATCGCCGTCGCCGCAATCGCGCTGGGAAGCACGCTGGCGGCATCGCTGTTGTGGCTCTATGTGCCACGGCATGCCGCCGCAAATTCCGCCACGCCGGTGTGGCAGGAGGTGACGTGGCTCTTCTCGATTGACCAATGGGGCAAAGGAAAGTCGTTCCGCTGCAAGGCGGCCGACTGCGGTGTCGAGGTGACGCTGTACCTGCGCGCCAAGATAGGTTTTTGTAATTGCACGACGGGCGTCGCCGATGATGATGACCTCGATCGTATGGGCGATACCGTTCTCCTGGGCGAAGTCTCTCCACTCGGTTCCGGCCATCCCATCACGATTGCGTGGATGAAAGGTCGCAGCCGCGCCTACACGCTCAACTCACGTGGCGCTCCCGGCAAAACGCTGGTGTCGGTCGTCTACAACGAGCGTTGCGACATGATCGCAGCGACCGCGGTCATTGGCCACGATCGGCCGGAGACCATCGAACCCCGTGTGATCGAGTTTCTGGGCGGCAGCACTGCGATGCACTGGGCCGAAGTCACACTGGGTCTGTGATTGACTGCGCCTTCCCGATCGGCGGGCATTTCAATGCGGCGAATGGCCCGCGCAGCTGAGGCGAGCATTGCTATCGACAGGGGCAATCTCATTCGCCTAAACATAAACCATGCCTTTCCGTTGTCTTGTGCTGATATCGAAGGTCTCCGCCGTGTCCGCGAAGCAAAGCATGGCGGCTGGATGAGACGGTTTCTCTCGGGGGCGTTGCCGTTCTACGCGCTGGCCGGATTCGCCATGTGCATGTACCTCGTCCTGTACAAGACTGACCTCTTCGACTTGAACGCCATCGTCCACGATGCAGCGGCTTCGTCATGGTTTCCGGTCTTCGTGTTCGTCTGCGTGCTCCTGGAGTCGGTCTTCCCGTATTTTGGCTATTTTCCCGGAACCGCCCTCATCCTGATGTCCGTGGCGCTCAATCCGAAGCCCGCGGATGTCTCGGTTTTTATCGTGGCGTGGCTGGCCATCATCGTGGGCGCCGTTCTGAGTTACGGACAGGCTCGTTTTTTCAGACCGCTCCTGCAGCGGGTGGCCTCGAAAGCGGCACTGAGACGGTGCGGGTCCCTCCTCGACGCCTACGGTCCTTACGCGCGCGTTGCCCTGTTCGTTCATCCCAACGCTTGCGCGATGTATTTCACCGCACTCGGACTTCTCGGCCGCGACCTGACGCGGGAGCTCGCCTATCTCGGCGTGGGTGCAGCGGCCTCCGTGGGCGTTCTGTTTGTCGTCGTGACCAGACTTGTGTCGTCCGTAGGCACGACCGACGATGGGGAATTGCAGGTCCTGCTGGCGGCAGCGCTGGTCGTCATCGGGACACTAGTCGGTCTCTACGCGGCCTGGCGACCGGCGCGGGCCGCGTAAAAGCTTGCTCCGGAAGAGTGCGGAGCGATTTTGCGACGCCCCACCCAGCCGCGTGGGACATATCGGGATGACGCCATCCTGCCCGTGTTTTGCCCGACGGAGCAAGCGGATTCGGAAAAGGCGCAACCTATTGATCCGGCTCGCGTCGGCTACTGTGCATGGGGTTGTTTTCGACATTTTTGATTGAGACGGTCCCGAAACGCCGCTAGGCGCCGACGATGGGTCCGCAATCACTATGGTTCAGGAAGATGGATGGTGGGCGCACAAGGGATCGAACCTTGGACCTCTCCCGTGTGAACCACAATTGGTGGACTGTAGCCAACCTAATCCAGCCATAGTCTCATTGTAAAAGTCCTTATAACGTAAAGACTTGTGGCCATATTGGACCATCCTTGGCCTCGGTTGGCCTTACCACATTTTGTATGTCCCTGCTGTGCCCTTCGGAAGAATTCCCTTAGGGCACACAAACTGGGAACGCGGAGGATGACTAGTGGTCCATTTCTTCTAGGATCGCCTCGACCCGTCTCAAGACGCAAGGAGCGAGAGCACAAACGATGGAAAAGAGTAAAGAACCTGTCAGAGCTGAAGGAACGACGAATTACCTGAGACTCACTGATGCGGCGATCCGTGCGGCGACGCTGCCGCCGGGCAAATCGCAGCACTATCTACACGACACAGAGCAGCCGGGGCTCGCGATCAGGATGCGCGCGACTGGTGGCAGGACCTGGGTCTTCATGTTCACAAAGCCTGGGACGAAAGGCACCCAACGGAAGACGCTGGGTGCATGGCCCAAATTCAATGAGAAGGCCGCGCGCAGGGCCGCCGCCGTCGTCGCTGGGGAGGTGGTCATTGGGATCGATCCCAATGAGGGCAAGCGCGAGGCGAAGCGGCAAGCGCTGGCCGAGCGGCAGTGCACGACACTGGCGACCTTGATCGTTGAAGATGGCCCCTACGAAATGTCCCTGACCGGGCGCCAGGTCGTCAACTGGAAACCGGCTATGTCGGCACTCCGACGCGGTCTGAAAGATCATTTCGACCTCGCCATCGCCGAGCTCACGCGACGGCAAATCATGGCGGCGGTGGACGGGATCGGCAAGACCGGCAAGCGCGGCGCAGCAAAGGACTTGCGCAAGCACACGCACACGTTCCTCGAATGGTGCATCGGCGAAGGTTACGTCGAGCACAACGTGCTCGCCGGCTATCGCGTGCCCAAGGAGACGCGCGCGCAGCGGGTCGGGCGCCGAACGAAGGGCCGGGCGCTGACCGACGAGGAGATCATCAAAGTCTGGCACTCATCCGGCAAGCTTGGGACGTTTGGGCTATTGACACGAATGTGCCTACTTGGTGGCCCGCGCCGCAGCGAGCCAGCCATGATCGAGTGGCAAAATCACGTCATGGATGACCGCATCACTTTCGATGCAGCATGGACCAAGATGGGCCTTTACCACGACGTGCCGCGTACCCACCTCGTTGACGATGTGCTTACGGCCGCAAAACATTTCCAGCGTGCGACGTCGGACTATGTCTTCCCGTCACCGAAGACCGGCGGCCAGATGTCGGGCTTCACAAACTTGGTCGACCGCCTGGTCAAGGAAGCGGGTGTCGCCAAGTTCACAATGCATGACTTAAGGCGCAGCTTGCGAACCATCATGTCACGCTGCGGCTATGACAACGAAATCCAGCGGTTGTGTGTCGGGCAAAAGCCGCGCGGGATCGATCAGGTCTACAATCACGACGAACAGTGGATCATCCGCAAGATGGCGTTCGAAGCTGCTCATGACTACATCGCGGAGTTGGTCGGCGCGAAACGGGGAGGCAAGGTCGTGCGCCTGCAGCGGACGAATCCGCTCGATCCCATCAAGGCCGAATTGCTTGGCCGTCTTCGCGAGCATTATGCGGCTGCGACGACTTAGTTGTCTCATCGCGTCCGGCCAGATAGTCGCGCACCGCATCAACTCGGTAAAGCGGGCGGCCATCGACGTAGCGCCATTTCAGCGGGTGGTTCGGATTGCGCCGCCATAGCTCCAGGGCTCCAGGCGTGCGCCGGATCACGGCGGCCGTTTCTAATGCCGTTAAATTTGAGCTGCCCGGCAGCGAATCGATATCGAACGTCGCGGGCGGCGGCATGCCGCGATTCTTCCGAGGTCGCTTCATGGTGCGGAGCGTCTCCTTCAAGTGGCCCATCGTCAACTCTCACGATTGAACCGAGCGAGGCTCTTGTGTATTCGCCTGGTCGCTTCTTGGGCGGGACGTCAAGAGAATCAACGCAGTCGGCGAACTTTGCCTGTCGAGTGCGGCCGATTTGACCATCATGCTCCGGTTGATGTTGCATAGGAACACGTCAATTGCGCGTCGTAGGATTGGATATCAACGCGAATAGAATAAAAGTTGCTGGTAGGTAGCCGAGACCACTCCGCTCGCATTGCGGCCCTGCGAGTGGCCACGTCAGCGGCCCGGTCACGCCCGCAGGCTATTGGCCGTCATGGGAAGCATGTCGAAGAATGAAAAACGAACTGATAGGTAGTTCGACGCTTCGCAACTACATCGAGGCGGGCTGGCGGACATCGGAATTGAGTTGGCGATACGGACTTGCTCGGCGCCAAAGGCGCCTCACGGAAACGACTCGGCACGACGCCACTAGAACGGCGCGTCATGGAAGAAACTGGCGTTCCATAAAATCGACGCACCGCGTTCCAGGATCGGGTTCGATCGCTGGCGGGCCATTCCTGTGCGCCCAATGCACGCGAGCGCCATGGGAATCTCGGTGAACCTTGGCGATAAGATCTGCCTCCTTCATCGCGTCAGGTTGCATTAGCCACAAGGGCACTCTGGCAGCAGAGTCAACAGTTTAGACGAGAAGTGCCGCTGGAACATTGCCATAACGATATGTTTACGGATCATTATCGACGAGAAAGATCTGTCGACGTTTCGCTTGACCCCGACCTGTGATCTGTTTACATATCATTTCGATGATAATGATCCGAGAACATATCCATGGCTCCGGTTCCAAGCCCACTGCTCAAGGAACTTGGCTTGCACTTTCGCAGAGCACGAATGGCTGCTGGCCTATCCCAGGAGCAAGTCGCCCTCCGGGCGAACATTAGCAGGCCCCGCTATCGGGACATTGAAACGGGTGCCGCTGCAGCCCGCGCAACGACACTCGTCAACGTTGCCCGCGCCCTTGGCATGGAAATGATGCTGATTCCCCAAGCGATGGTACCGGCTATTCAATCAATGCTCCAGCCAGCTACGGGCGATGATGACCATCCTGCGTTCACGTCAGACGTTGAGGAGGAGGAGCATGAATAAGCCTGTCCTCGCGACTGAACGTATCCAATCGCTCGACATCTCATTAAACGATCTTGCCGTCGGCACGCTCGTCCGAACGCCGGGCGACTACAACGCATTCAATGTCTTGCCCGCGTATCGGAGCTTGAACGATCCTCCGATCTTCAGCCTGTCGCTTCGCTCGGCGGATGGCAGCCTCCGCCGGGATCCCAAACCCATACGCGGCGCGCTGCCGCCGTTCTTCGCGAACTTGCTGCCCGAAGAGAAGCTGCGCGAAGCAATGGAAAAGCACCACGCAGCGTCAGTAAGACCTGGAAACGACTTCGATCTCTTGGCCGCACTGGGGACAAATCTACCGGGAGCGGTACGAGCGTTGCCGAGCGACGGCGTCCCCGTTCCGGCCGGGCCAGAATCAGAAGGCAAGAAGAAGGCGCGCTTTTCGCTCGCCGGTGTCCAGATGAAGCTCTCCGTCATGAAAAATACCGGAAAAGAAGGGGGGATCACGCTCGGCGTCGACGATGAGCAAGGGCAGTACATCGCGAAATTTCCCTCCCTCACCCACATTGGACTTTCGGAAAACGAATTCGCGATCCTAGCCTTGGCGGAAGCGCTAGGGATGGAAGTGCCTGAACGTGAGCTCGTCGAAAAGACGGATTTCGCCGGCATTCCGGAAGAGTTTAACACCATGTCCACCGGCAAAGTGCTTCTTGTCCGTCGCTTCGATCGCGGTGCCAATGCAGCGCGCGTGCATGTGGAGGACTTTGCACAGGTCTTCGGCCGCTATCCGTCCGAGAAATATACCGGTGCGGCGTATCACAATATCGCGGCCGCGCTGAACAGCGGTGTCTCGTTCGATTCCGCGATCGAATTTGTCCGTCGTCTTGCGCTCGCCGCGATCACGGGCAATGGCGATATGCATCTCAAGAATTGGTCGTTACTGTATCCTGGAGACGGACGGACGCCTACGTTGGCGCCAATCTACGACGTGCTCTCAACAGTTTCCTATATCCCGAAAGATGGTGTAGCATTGAACCTTGCGGGCGAAAAGTCATTCAAGGCCCTGACTCCAGAGCGCTGGCGCAATTTCGCGAACCGCAGCCGTCTTCCAGAGGGGGCAGTGGTGACGGCTGTAGCTGAGACCGCGGCGGCCGTGCGCGACAAGTGGTCAGTTCTTCCAGAACGCGACGTCGTGCCTGGGCAGGTTCTCGAACGGATCGATGCACATATCGACGAAATGGTACCCATCCTTGACCCTTAGGCGCGGCACTGATTGCAGCACGACCTGGGCTGATCAAGAACCAAGAATAGTATGAGGATTGCTGGATGCGAAACAATTCAGCATCACATGGATTGTGGGCTCTCACCGCGCCACCGGCGCCAGACACTGTTCCCCTCGTCAGTGACACCGCAGCGCATGTGATCGTGATTGGCGCTGGATATACCGGGCTGTCGTCTGCACTTCATCTCGCCGAAGGAGGGGCGCGCGTCGCGCTGTTGGAGGCGTCCGAAATTGGGTTCGGCGGTTCGGGCCGGAACGTCGGTCTGGTTAACGCGGGCATGTGGGTGACGCCTGACGCCCTTCCGGATACGCTCGGCGCCCCGTTCGGCGAACGGTTGATTGAACAACTCGGCCGTGGACCGCAAAAGGTGTTCGACCTCATCGAAAAGCATGGCATCGAATGTGAAGTGGAACGTGCCGGTACCCTGCATTGTGCCGTCGGACGTAAGGGCTTGCAAGAGATCGAGGCCCGCGCCGAACAGTGGCAGAAGCGTGGCGCCCCCGTCGTAGTGCTAAATGCAGAGGAGACACGCAGGAAAGTGGGCGGTGGCGAATACAACGGGGCGCTGCTCGATAAGCGCGCCGGGACGATAGGCGCTGGCCTATGTGCACGGTCTAGCGAGAGCCGCGCTTGCAGCGGGGGCTAGGATATTCACACAGAGCGAGGCTGTTACTGCGCAACACAACGGCTTGCGCTGGAGGATCAGCACAGAAAGCGGATCGGTAGATGCGGAATGGGTGATCGTTGCGACGGATGCCTATGGTAAAGGACTTTGGTCGCAGGTCGGCAGGAGCAGATCCATCTGCCCTACTTCAACTTTGCTACAGGTTCTCTGCCGGATGGTCTGAGGAAGTCGATCCTGCCTGAACGGCAGGGGGCGTGGGACACTTGAGAGGTCCTCTCTTCATTTCGCTTGGATCGCTCCGGGCGGCTCGTGTTTGGCAGTGTTGGTGCCCTTGAGGGTATTGGCGCATCCGTTCACCGGGCATGGGCTCAGAGATCGTTGCGCAAGCTGTTTCCGGGACTTCAGGATGTCGAGTTTGAAACCGGCTGGTTCGGCATCATTGGAATGACCTCGAACAACCTGCCGCGCTTTCACGAGCTCGACCGCAACGTCGTTGCTTTCGGCGGTTAAAACGGTCGCGGCATCGCACCTGGCACAGTCTTTGGCAGTGTGTTGGCTTCGTACGTTCTGGGGCAGATCGCGGAGAACGATCTTCCGCTGCCGGTCACTGCCGTTGAACGGCAACGCTTTCGTGCCGCGCGGGAAGCCTTCTACATCGCGGGGTCCCAACTTGTTCACCTAATGGAGACCCGGTTCTGATTACCCAAGCGAGTTCGCCAAGTATGGGACTGTCATCGGCATGCTCATGACGCAACTTCGCGCTCTGACGGCCATTGACCTCGATCTGTTGCTACGAGGCGAGAGATTTTTGTGTTCTGTACGTTCGGTCGAGCTTCACACGGAATTCTAAACGCTGGCGACGGCCTCTCTTTGGCGGCGGTATAGACCGTGCTGTCATCGGAGGCGACGGGTGCTAAACTCGTCCGAACTTCGAATGAAAACGAGGAAATCATGTCGCGTTATTTCTTCGCCCCAGAGGTAGATGCCGGCCTCGACTATCGCAGGTTGATCGATGCCTTAAGCGAAGCCGTCCGGCGCGGCGGAGAAGCAATGCCAGTGCGGCAGAGCTATAATGTTGGTACCGCTGCAAGCCCAGGTCGTCTCCTGACAATGCTGGCTTGGGAGCGGGGCAAGGCACTCGGCCTGAAGCTGGTGACCGTGTTTCCGAAGAGCGGGGCATGCGTTCTCCCTGCCTTTTGCTCGCTTTACATGCTGTTCGACGGCAACCGGCCGGCCGCGCGCAATGATCGATGGCGAAACACTCACTAATCGGCGTACGGCCGCCGCCTCCGCGCTCGCATCACGACATCTCTCACGCCCCGACAGCCGCACGCTGCTGCTGATTGTAACCGGTCGGCTCGCCTCCTATTTGGCCGTTGCCCATCGCGCAGTTAGGCCGATTGAAGCCGTGCTGGTCTGGGGCGCAATGCGCAACGTGTCCAAGCGCTCGCGGACAGACTTGAGCATCAGGGTCTCAAGGCCAAACCGGCTGCTGATCTGACGGACGCTCTCTCGGTGGCGGACATTGTTAGCTGCGCCACCACGTCACGTGAGCCGCTCTCGTAGGCCAGCACCTCAGGCCAGGAACACATCTCGATCTCGTCGGCGCATTCACACCAGAAATGCGTGAGACCGACGACGATGCTGTTTGCCGCAGCCGCGTGTTCGTAGATACTATGCGGGTGCCCTCAAAGAAGCCGGTGATCTGCTCCAGCCGATTGCGGGTGGCCGGTGGGACGCCTTAATGATTTGGGGATCTTCATGAGTTAACCAATGGTTTGAAGTCCGGCCGCCTTTCGCAGCAACAGATCACTCTCTTCAAGTCTATTGAAGCCGCAATCGAAGATCTTGCGGCTGCGAATCTTCTTACCTGAGAAATACAATGGTTTTGAAAAAACACGAGATCGCGTATTAACACTGATGTGCGCCTTCAGGCGAGGTTGCCGACTCTGAAGTGTTTCGCCGGAGTCAGATCGAGGCATGTAAGCGCGAAGAATGCTGACACCCTAGGCGAATCACTGTTGACGCGTCATGTAGCTGATAGCGCGAATCATCCTGTACGCAGATTTTCTGCGGATACCTTGCCTGAGCTGCCAGTCTTGATCTCGAATCTGATCAAGGCCACCTCTGTAAGATCGGTATAGCCGGCCTTCTCGACCGCCCTGTGTGCACGAAAACGTCGGCTCCGCCATCATCCAGCTTGATAAAACCATAGCCTGGGTCGCGTTAAACCACTTTACGATGCCAGTCGTCACTAAGTATCTCCAATTCCAAATGATGGCGATCTACCTAATGGCTAGAGAGGGATCAAGTCCGTACTCGTTGCCAACGTGCGATCTTGTCGCCGCGCAACATGAACCGGCAATAGCAAGCATCTTCGCGGAACGGTTAGACTGAGCGCGCCCTTGGCTACTTCCGGCGGCGAAGCCTGCGAATCGCGCTGCGTGAGAATTCTGGGTATCGAGAGCTGAAAACTCACCTCGTCAACCCAAACTCACGCGACGCGACCGCCGCACACGTTAGCGGCATCTGCCGGAGCCCGCGCTCGGCTTCAAAACGAGGACCTGAAAAGTAACGGGAGGCACGGATCGTCCCGCGATTCTGACGCAAATTCAGAATGTCATTTCGAATTTCGGGTGAGGCCCTTTGATGTTTTTCCCGGGGCGTTCGGTACGACTTGCCGGCTGTCCAGCATCGAAGCTGATCCTGGACAGGCCAGTGCTCCACGAAGGCGAGCCCACATTTCCCGAAGAGACGCAGCCAAAAACTCGTGAGCGTGAGTTTCCAATCTAAGGTCGCGACAGAGCAAGAAGATTGAAAACTACCATACGCGCGTGAATGTATCGGCACCCTTCAACTTGCCGGGGTTGCCGTTCTTGTCAACGTAGAACAGCGTCCATGAGGTCGGCATTTGAGACCCGTTGAGTTTTCCAACCCACCGGGTGAAGGAATTGCACTGGGCAAAGGTAACAACAAAATACAAGCCAGTTGGGCTGACGGCTCCCGATGCAGGATAAGGAATGCCCTGGCACGCAAACCCTTGAGCATGGTTTGTGAAAGTCCCTTGTATTGCCCCGCTATTGGCGGCCCAAACAAAAAGTTCTGAACCTCGTTCATTCTTCCAGTATGAGGGGGCAGGAAGCCCCTGTGCAATGGCCTCGGCCGAAAGAAAGAAGGAATGGGCGAGCAGCAAGAGTCCCAGAAGTCTCTTCATATTGAAGCCCCAGAAGGTCACTTAAAGGTCACAACGTGGATCATCTATCGTGATACAGCTTGAGGTCATATTCGCTGCTCTTATCTCGCGTTCGGTAAAGGAATGCGGCGCATATACCCGAAATCACGCTAGATCGCGGCGTAGCCGGACCCTGTCGAGCCCTCGGCGCTTTTCATCCTCGAATCGGTTCGCCTGGGCGGCGGAGCGCCGAGCCGATGCTCGGTTATTTTGATGTGCCATGCCTGTGGCCTTCTTCGTATGATCGAAGCGCTTGTCGATTGGTTCCTTGCCCCCCCTTCTTGGGAAGACCGAATTCGGGGTGAGTCTCTCGCACGCCCTCATAGATTCCTGCTAACTCGCTCGCAGAGGCGCCGTCGTTGAATCTTCGGAAGAACTCACTGAACTCCTTCATTGCGCTTCGTTTGGCGAACTGGCGAACCGTTGCCTTGCGTGTGATTTCGCTGAATTCCGCAAGCGCTGATACAACCAAGATGCTGACGGATAGTATTCGGAGAAATCCGCCTGCGCCTCGGGTTTAAGATCGTGGAAGGTCAATGTAATCTCAACCGGCTGAAGTGTTCCGTTGCGGAAATCTTCAGCCTCGAGCTCCATGAGATTTGTCGGAGCTTCCTCCGTCTGACGAAAAAAGATGTTCAGTGCGCAAAAGAACAGTGGACTTTCCGGCGCCATTCGGCCCCACCAAAGCTGTGTAGTCATCCAGATCAACGACCATGTTTTTGAAGGACCGAAAATTCTTAATGGCAATAGACTTGATCTTCAAAATTAGCCCCCCATTCAAGACAATCAAAGCTAGCAACAAAAACAAAAGACCGGGCCTCCAAACGATAAGTGTTGTGGCGTGTTCGGGTTGGTCCCAGGCTTCATCAGCGACAGTTAATCGCGCCGGCAGCTTTGGTGCCGCCGTGCGCTCTCGGCCTGTTCTCAAACGGCGAGCCTACCTCTTTGCGGCGCTGCATTTCACCAAGTTCGTGGGCAACCGAGCTTAACGTGGCGCGCGTTCATTTGATTTGCGCAGATTTCACGCGCCCGCTGGAATATGAGAGGAGCGTTTCCCTCCGGTTAGCGAGCCTGGCCTAGATTCGGCTGATCAGCGCGGATGGGAGCGCCCCCGAGTTCAGTGCGTCTGTAGCACTTGGTTGACGGAGATGCTCTCCCATACAATGGCGGCATCGATTCGCAGCGTCCGGGGGCGCTGCCCACCTAGGGTCTGTTGGGATTCATCTGGAGTTTATCGCGGCCGCGGCCAGATAGATCATTGAAGTGAAGCTCTGGTCGGTCTTGTCGGCGCGCATTGC
>NZ_JBEPQT010000008.1:0-248641 GCF_040547985.1 Bradyrhizobium sp. LB14.3 | reverse complement strand
GCAATGCGCGCCGACAAGACCGACCAGAGCTTCACTTCAATGATCTATCTGGCCGCGGCCGCGATAAACTCCAGATGAATCCCAACAGACCCTAGTCCGTCTCGATCGGCAGCGCCGGATCCCTTGCCCACTCGCCCATCGAGGCGTCGTAGAGCGTCAGCTTGTCGTAGCCGAGTTGCGTCAGCAGCAGCAGGTCGATCGTCGCCGAGATGCCGCCGCCGCAATAAAGGATCACATTCTTGTCGCGGGTGACGCCTGCCGCGGCGAATTTAGCCTCGGCATCGGCAAGCGTCGTCAGCGTCTTGTCGGCATTGGTGAGCGTTGCCGCTGATACGTTGACGCTGCCGGGAACGCGACCCGGCCGGCCGTAGCGGCTCGGGTCGAGGCCGCGATGAAATTGCGGACTGAGCGCGTTGACGATAACAGTCGCGGGATCGCCAAGCCGCGCCTTCACGGCGGTCTTGTCGACGAACAAGCCTTCGCGCGGTGTGGCCTTGAAGGTCGTGGCCGGATATCCCTTCGGGGCGCCCATCTCGACCGGCCGCCCCTCTTCCTTCCATTTGTCGAGGCCGCCGTCGAGCACGCGTGCATCGACACCGAGTGAGCGCAGCATCCACCAGAACCGCGTCGACCACATCATCGTGCCGATGCTGTAGAGCACGATGGTCTTGCTAGCATCGAGGCCGTGGCGGCCAAAGGCGGCCTCCAGCTGGGCTACGCCAGGCATCATGAAGAACTGTTGCGCGGAGGTGTCGGAGAACTCGCCTTGCAGCTCGAGAAAATCGGCGCCCGGGATGTGGCCGGCCTCGAACGTCTTGTCGCCGGGGACGGCGCGATAGGGCACGTCGCTGCCTGATGGCACCGGCTCGTTGTAGGTCGTGCAGTCGTAGAGGCGAAGGTTGGGGTCGCCGAGCTGGGCTGCGAGTTGCTCGGCGGTGATGAGGGGGTTCGGTTGGGTCATTGACTACTTCCCTATCGAGGGAGTGTAGCTCTCTCCACTCGTCATTGCGAGCGCAGCGAAGCAATCCCGTCTGCCTCCGAGGAAAGACTCTGGATTGCTTCGCTGCGCTCGCAATGACGAATGTGTGGCAACACCGCGGCTACGCCTTCAACGTCTCCAGAAACCGCACCGGCCCGCCCTGCGACGCCGTCACGAGGTCGCCCTGCCACATCACCCGGCGGCCGCGGATGAAGGTGCCGACGGGCCAGCCTGTAACGCGGACGCCGTCATAGGGGGTCCAGCCGGCCTTGGACGCCACCCATTTGTTGGTGATGGTCTCGCTGCGCTTGAGATCGACGATGGTGAAGTCGGCGTCATAGCCGGCCGCGATGCGGCCCTTGCGGGCCATGTTGTAGAGGCGCGCGGGGCCGGCGCTGGTGAGATCGACGAATCTTGCCAGCGACAGGCGGCCGGCATTGACGTGATCGAGCATGAGCGGCACCAGCGTCTGCACGCCGGTCATGCCGGAGGGCGAGGCAGGATAGGTCTTCTGCTTCTCTTCCAGCGTATGCGGGGCGTGGTCGGAGCCGAGCACGTCGATGATGCCCTGCTCGATGCCGCGCCAGATCCCGGCGCGATGATCGGCGCCGCGCACCGGCGGATTCATCTGCGCCAGCGTGCCGAGCCGCTCGTAGCATTGAGGCGCAACCAGCGTGAGATGATGCGGCGTCGCCTCGCAGGAGGCGACGTCCTTGTGGTCGCGCAAAAACTCGATCTCCTCCTTGGTGGAGATGTGCAGCACATGGATGCGCTTGCCCGTCTCGTGCGCGAGCTTGACCAGGCGCTGCGTCGCCATCAGCGCCGCGGTCTCGTCGCGCCACACCGGATGCGAGCGCGGATCACCCTCGATGCGCAGCGATTTGCGGTCGTTGAGGCGGTACTCGTCCTCGGCGTGGAACGCGGCGCGGCGGCGGATCACCTGAAAAATGCGGCGCAGGCTTTCGTCGTCCTCCACCAGCAGCGCGCCGGTCGAGGAGCCGATAAAGACTTTGACGCCGGCGCAACCCGGCGCACGCTCCAGCACCGGCAAGTCCTGCACGTTTTCGCGGGTGCCGCCGATGAAGAAAGCGAAATCGCAATGCATGCGATGATGGGCGCGCTTCACCTTGTCGGTGAAGGTGGCCTCCGTCACGGTCAATGGCGAGGTGTTCGGCATCTCGAACACGGCGGTGACGCCGCCCATCACGGCGCTGCGGGAGCCGGTCTCGAGGTCTTCCTTCTGCTCCAGCCCGGGCTCGCGGAAATGCACCTGCGTGTCCATGACGCCGGGCAGGATGTGCAGGCCCTTGCAGTCGATCATTTCGGCGGCGGAAGCCTGCGACAGCGCGCCGATCTCGGCGATGCGGCCATTGACGACGCCGATGTCGCGGGCTCCCTCGCCGTCCTGGTTGACGACAGTGCCGCCCTTGAGGATCAGGTCGAAACGCTGGGTCATGGCTGGAGGCCTCTCTCGTCCCCAAGCGCAGGGCTTGAGGTCTTGTCGTTTTTGCCTTGCGGGCTTACGTTCCGGAGCAACATGTCGCAAGAGATTTTCGTATGAAATCAGCGTTTCTTCCCGACCGGGGCGTGGTGAAGGTCGCGGGCGAGGACGCGCGCAACTTCCTCAATGGCCTCGTCACGACCGATGTCGACAAGCTCAAGCCGGGCCTGGGGCGATTCGGCGCGTTGCTGACGCCGCAGGGCAAGATCACCGTCGATTTCCTGATCACGGAGGCGCCTGCCGGCCATGGCGGCGGGTTCCTGATCGATTGCCCGAAGCCGCTTGCCGACAGCCTCGCCACCAAACTGAAATTCTACAAGCTGCGCGCCAAGGTCACAGTGGAAAACCTGTCCGACGATCTCGGCGTGCTCGCGGCCTGGGACGGCAAGCCCGCGGCCCAGCCCGACCTCGCCTTCGCCGATCCGCGCAATGGCGAACTCGGTTACCGCATCCTGATCCCTGAAGATCTCAAACAGAAGCTCTCCGATCTGATCGGCGCCGAGCTGGTCGACGCCGCCGCATACGAGGCCCACCGCATCGCGCTCGGCGTGCCGCGCGGCGGGCTCGATTTCATGTACAGCGATGCGTTCCCGCACGAGACCAACATGGACCGCCTTTCCGGCGTCGATTTCGACAAGGGCTGCTATGTCGGCCAGGAGGTCGTCTCGCGCATGCAGCATCGCGGCACCGCGCGCACCCGCAGCGTCAAGGTGCTGCTCGAGGATCTCTCGCCTGAGCTCGGCGTCAGCGTTCTCGCCGGCGACAAGCCGGTCGGCACGATGGGCTCGTCGGCGCAGGGCAAGGGTATCGCGCTGGTGCGCATCGACCGTGTCGCCGATGCGCTCGATGCGGGACAGGCGCTGACTGCCGGTGGCCTCGCTGTGAGGCTAGCGGACCCTGACGTTGTCCGCATTCCAGCCAAGCAGCCCATCGCATGAGCCGTGCCCCTCGCCTGCATCCCGACGGAATCACGCGCTGCCCCTGGCCCGGCGAAGATCCGGTCTACGTCGCCTATCACGACACCGAATGGGGCGTGCCGGAATATGACGACCGCGCGCTCTATGAAAAGCTGATCCTCGACGGTTTCCAGGCCGGCCTGTCCTGGATCACGATTTTGCGCAAGCGCGACAATTTCCGCAAAGCCTTCGACGATTTCCAGCCGGAGAAGATCGCGCGCTACAACGAGAAGAAAGTCCACGCGCTGATGAACGATGCCGGCATCGTGCGCAACAAGGCCAAGATCGACGGCGCGATAGCAAGCGCGAAATCCTATCTCGATATCATGGAGAAGGGCCCCGGCTTCTCGAAACTGCTGTGGGACTTCATGGACGGTAGCCCTAAGGTCAATCATTTCAAGACCACCGCGAGCGTGCCGGCCTCGACGCCGCTCTCCATGCAGATCTCCAAGGAGCTGTCCTCGCGTGGGTTCAAGTTCGTCGGCCCGACAATCGTCTATGCCTTCATGGAGGCGACCGGCCTGGTCAACGATCATCTCGTCGACTGCCATTGTCACGCGAGCTGCGGCAAGACGCAGCGCAAGCCTCGCCTCAAATCCAAATGACGGCCAAGAAGTCGTCACGCGATGTGGCGTCCCGCGCCTGGCAGCGCATGCTGTCGGGCCGGCGGCTCGATTTGCTCGATCCCTCCCCGCTCGACGTCGAGATCGGCGACATCGCGCATGGGCTGGCGCGTGTCGCCCGCTGGAACGGCCAGACCATTGGCGCGCACATCTTCTCGGTCGCGCAGCACACGCTGCTGGTGGAAACCGTGATGCGGCACGAGATGCCGCGCGTCGACCAGCGCATGCGGCTTGCCGCGCTGCTGCATGACGCGCCCGAATACGTCATCGGCGACATGATCTCGCCGTTCAAGGCCGTGCTCGATGGCCATTACAAGGCGGTCGAAAAACGCCTGCTCGGCGCCATCCACATCCGGTTCGGGCTACCGCCGGTGCTGGCTGACGAGATCACGCTGGCGATCAAGGCCGCCGATCGCGGCGCGGCCTATCTGGAAGCCACCGAGCTCGCCGGCTTCAGCGAAAGCGAGGCCAGGCGCCTGTTCGGCCGCGATCCGGGCCTGTCCGACAGCGTCCGGCGCGACTATCTCACGCCCTGGACGGCGGCCCGGGCGGAGAAGCAGTTCCTGGAGCGGTTTGGCGCGGTATTTGCGTGAGCGTTGTCGCGGGTTAGAGTCCTGTAGGGTGGCAAAGGCGCCCTCGCGCCGTGCCCACCAATTTTCTCCAAATGCGACGAAAGTGGTGGGCACGCTTCGCTTTGCCCACCCTACGAACGCCCGCTATAATCTGCGGAAAAGGTCCGCCATGATTCACGTCTGTTCCCTCGCCGCCCTTCCCGAAACCGTCCGTCTCACCAAGGCCAGTCACGTGCTGACCGTAATGGCCAATGTCGAACAGGTCGCGCGGCCGGTGTCGGTGCTGCCGGCCAATCATCTCAAGGTGTCGATGGACGACATCACCGAGGAGATCGACGGCTTTGTCGCGCCGTCCGAGAGCCATATCGAGCAGGTGCTGAACTTCGTGCGCGGCTGGGACCGCGGCGCAGCGCTGGTGGTGCATTGTTATGCCGGAATCAGCCGCTCCACCGCGAGCGCCTTTGCCGCCGTCTGCGCGCTCAATCCGGATCGCGACGAGACCGAAATCGCGAAGAAGATCCGCGCGGCTTCGCCGATCGCCTCGCCGAACCGGCGCATCGTCGGCCTCGCCGACCGTGCGCTGGGGCGCAACGGCCGCATGCTGCGCGCACTCGACGAGATGGGCCCGGGCGCGATGACGGTCGAGGGCCGCCCCTTCGTGATCGAGCTCGAATGAGAAGAGAGTCGAATAGCAGCCCCAACGGGACTGCGCTCCCTCTCCCGCTTGCGGGAGAGGGATGGGGAGAGGGTATCTCCGCATCGGGACAGTCCCCCAGAGGAGAAAGCCCTCACCCGGCGCTGCGCGCCGACCTCTCCCGCAAGCGGGAGAGGTTGCAGCGAGCCCGCGGCGAGACCGGCTCAATCAACCTTCTCACAACACCGGCGATCGCCACCGCATGAGCGACAAGCTCCTGACGCCGATCGAGATCGGCCTGACTGCTGCGATCGTCGCGATCGAAGATCATGAGCCGCTGATCCTCACCGCGCGCGGCAGCGACGGACTGGCCGGACTGCCGTTCGGCCCGTTCGATGCGCCGAGCCATCGCACTTTCGAGATCGGCCTGCGGGCCTGGGTCGAGCAACAGACAGGCCTGCGGCTCGGCTATGTCGAACAACTCTACACGTTTGGCGATCGCGGCCGGCATGCCGAGGCCGGCGATACCGGCGCGCACATGGTGTCGATCGGCTATCTCGCACTGACGCGCGCCGTCGGCGGCGAACTCGCAGCCACGAGTGCGAGCTTCGCGCCGTGGTATCGCTTCCTGCCCTGGGAAGACTGGCGCGAGGAGCCGCCGGCGATCATCGCGCGCGACATCATCCCGGCACTGACAACATGGGCCGAAGAGGAGACGCCGGAGACGACGCGCGCGCTGCCGCGCCGGGATCGCGTACGGTTCTATTTCGGTCTCGACGGCGCGCCCTGGGACGAGGAGCGTGTGCTGGACCGTTACGAGCTCCTGTACGAGGCCGGACTGATCGAGGAGGCACGGCGCGACGGCCGCCCCGCGGCATTAGCGCGCAAGACGCTTCCCGCGCTCGGCACATCCATGCGCTTCGACCACCGCCGGATTCTTGCGACAGCGATCGCGCGGCTACGCGCAAAACTGAAGTATCGTCCTGTGGTCTTTGAACTTTTGCCCGCCGAATTCACACTCACCGAATTGCAGCACACGGTGGAGGCGATCTCCGGCCGCCACCTGCACAAACAAAATTTCCGCCGCCTGGTCGAAATGGAAGCCCTGGTCGAACCGACCGGAGTGATGTCGACACAGACGGGCGGACGTCCGGCGGCGCTCTACCGCTTCCGTCGCGACGTGCTCCAGGAGCGGCCCGCGCCGGGCTTGCGCGTTCGCTCCCGGCGATGAGCATGATCCGGAAAAGTGCGTAGCGGTTTTCCGAGCAAGATCATGCTCGAAACTAGGATTCTTAAGATTTGCGCGATCGGCCCCTGCCCGCCGATTGCCTGGAGGCTTTATGTTCGACGGCCCGTTCGACGTCTTCGCGCTGATCATTGCGATCATCGCTTTCATAATCGCGATCAAGGCCTCCAGCCAGGCGGCCGGGCTGCGACGACGGCTGAGCTCGCTCGAAGAGATGTTTTACGCGCAGCGGCAAGTGCAGCCGCCGCCACTGATACCCGCGCCGCCGGTGCGGGCCGAAGCGCCCGCAGCAACTTCCGAAGCGCCGCCGCCGCTTGCGCCCGACGCCGAGGCGCCGCGCCCTCCCGTCACGGAGGATGTTTCACCGCCTCCGCTCGCAGCGAGCACCGAGGCCGACGCGCCGCCGCCGCTGCCTGCACCCGCGCCCGGCTTCGAGGAACGGCTCGGCACGCGCTGGGTGGTGTGGATCGGCGGCCTCGCGCTTGCGCTCGGCGGCTTCTTCATGGTGCGCTATTCGATCGAGGCCGGCCTGGTCGGCCCCGGCGTGCGCGTGTTCCTCGGCGGCGTGTTCGCGCTGGCGCTGCTTGGTGCCGGCGAGTGGTCGCGGCGCAAGGAGAGCATCTCCAACATCGCCGCGCTGCCGATCGCCAACATTCCCGCGATCCTCACCGCGGCAGGCACGGCGGTGGCATTTGCGACCATCTACGCGGCTTACGCGCTCTATGGCTTCCTGGTGCCCGCGACCGCTTTCGTGCTGCTCGGCCTCGTCGCGCTCGGCACGCTGGCCGCGGCGCTCTTGCACGGGCCCGCGCTCGCGGGCCTCGGCGTGGTCGGCGCCTTCGTGACGCCGATCCTCGTCTCCAGCGGCAAGCCGGACTATTGGGCTCTCTACATCTATCTCGCCATCGTCACCGCCGCGAGCTTTGGCCTCGCCCGTATCCGGCTGTGGCGCTGGCTTGCAGTCACGACAATCGCCTTCGCCGTGCTCTGGATCTTCCCGGGTCTCGGCACCAGCGAATTGCAGGTCGCGCCGCACGCTTTCCACGTGATCGCAGGCTTTGTCCTCGCGGCCCTGCTCGTCGTCTGCGGCTTCATGTTCGGCCCGACGATCGAGGACGGAGAGATCGAGCCGGTCTCGTCGAACTCGCTCGGCGCCTATCTGTTCGGCGCGATGCTGATCGTGCTGTCGAGCGCGCATGCGGATCTGGCGCTGATCGCCTTCACGCTGCTCGTCGGCGCGACGCTGCTCGTCGCCTGGCGCGCGCCGGCGGCTACGGGTGCGCTGGGCGCGGCCGCCGCGACCGTCTTCATCGTATTCGCCGAATGGGCGGTGCGCGCCAATCCCGACATGCTGGTGCTGCCGGGCGGCCCCCTGGCCGGCATCGCACCGACAGCGACCGACAGCGCGGTGACGCTGCATCTGGTGATGGCGGCGGTCTTCGCCGCCGGCTTCGGCATCGCGGGCTTCCTCGCGCAGGGACGCTCGAACTCGGCGATCATTCCGGTGGTGTGGTCGGCCGCGGCTGTCGCGACGCCGATCGCGATCCTGGTCGCGCTCTACGCACGCATCGCGCATCTCGACCGCTCGATCCCGTTCGCCATCCTCGCAGTGCTGCTCGCCGCCGCCTTTGGCGCAGCCACCGAAGCGCTAGCGCGCCGCGAGACCCGGCCGGGCGGCAAGATCTCCACGGCCTTGTTTGCGACCGGCACGCTCGGTGCGCTGGCGCTGGCGCTGACGTTTGCGCTGGAGAAGGGCTGGCTCACGATCGCACTGGCGCTGATGTCGCTCGGCACCGCCTGGATCTCGATGCAGCGGCCTATCCCGTTCCTGCGCTGGCTGGCCGCGATCTTCGCTGGGCTGGTCACCGCACGCATCGGCTATGATCCGCGCATTGTCGGCGACGCCGTCGGGACTACGCCGATCTTCAACTGGCTGTTGTGGGGCTACGGCTTGCCGGCGGCATCGTTCTGGGCAGCGAGCCTGTTCCTGCGCCGCCGCGGCGACGACGGCCCGCTGCGCATGGTCGAGAGCGCCGCGATCCTGTTCACCGCGCTGCTCGCCTTCATGGAGATCCGCCATTTTGCGACCGGCGGCAACATGACGGACGCACCGTCGCTGCTCGAATGCGCGCTGCAGGTCTGCGTTGCGCTGGCCATGGCGATCGGGCTGGAGCGCTTGCGACTGCGCAGCCGCAGTATCGTGCACAATGTCGGCGCGGTCGTGCTCACGACGATCGGCGGGCTCGTCAGCGTGTTTGGCCTGTTGATCCTGGAGAACCCGATGCTGTGGCGCACCGATGTCGGCGGCGCCGTGTTCAACCTGCTGCTGCTCGGCTACGCGCTGCCGGCGGTGCTGATGCTGCTCTTGTCCTATGCCGTGGTCGGCAAACGCGGCAAGGCCTACGCCAACACGATCGCGGGTGGCGCGCTGCTGTTCGCGCTTGCCTATGTCACGCTGGAGATCCGCCGCTTCTATCACGGCCCAATCCTCTCCACCGGGGCGACGACGGGCGCCGAGCAATACACCTATTCGATCGGCTGGCTCGGCTTCGGCGTGGTGCTGCTTGGCGTCGGCATTCTCGTCAATTCGGAGCGGGCGCGGCTGGCGTCGGCCGCCGTGATCGCGCTGACGATCCTGAAGGCCTTCGTCATCGACATGTCGACGCTGACGGGCGTCTACCGCGCGCTGTCGTTCATGTGCCTCGGCATCGTGCTGGTCGCGATCGGCTGGCTCTACCAGCGCATCCTGTTCCGGCGGCAGGTCGCACCGCCGCCGGCTCCGCAGACAAGCATTTGAGGATCAGGCCGCGCGGACCGATTCCAGGAACTGCGCGACCTCGACCTTGAGCCGGGTGCTGTCGGTCGCCAGCGATTTCGCCGCCGACAGCACCTCGTTCGAAGCCTCCCCGGTCTCGATCGCACCGCGCTGCACGTCGGTGATGTTCGACGAGACCTCCTGCGTGCCGACCGAGGCCTGCTGCACGTTACGCGAGATTTCCTGCGTGGCGGCGCCCTGCTGCTCGACGGCGGCAGCGATGGCCGCGGCCACCTCGGACAGCCGCTCGATGGTGCCGCCAATCTCCTGGATGGCACTGACCGATTCCTGCGTCGCCGCCTGGATGCCGGAGACCTGCGCCCCGATCTCACCGGTTGCTTTCGCGGTCTGCTCGGCCAGCGCCTTGACTTCGGAGGCCACGACCGCGAAGCCGCGGCCAGCCTCGCCGGCACGCGCGGCCTCGATGGTCGCGTTCAGCGCCAGCAAATTGGTCTGGCCCGCGATGGTGTTGATAAGTTCGACGACGTCGCCGATACGGGACGCCGCCTGCGACAGCGCGTTGACGCGGTCGTTGGTCCGCGTCGCCTGTTCGACGGCTTCCGCTGCCATCCGTGCCGAATCCTGCACGCGACGGCTGATCTCGGTGATGGAGGACGACAGCTCCTCCGAAGCGGATGCCACCGCCTGCACGTTGGTGGAGGCTTCCTCGGACGCGGCTGCGACGACGGTCGCCAGCTCCTGTCCGCGCTGCGCGGTGTTGGTCAGCGTCGACGCGGAGGCCTCGAGTTCGGTCGAGGCGGAGGAGACGGTGCCGACGACCTCGCCGATCATGGCTTCGAATTTGCGGGTGATGGCGTCGACGCGGCGGCCGCGCTCGATCTTGGCTTCGGCGTCGTGCGCGGCGGCCTCGTCGGCGGCCTTCTTGGCGATCAGCGCCCCCTTGAAGATCTGGAGCGCATCCGCCATCGAGCCGATCTCGGTCCGCTCGCCGCGATGCGGCACATCGGCCGAGAGATCGCCTTCGCCGAGCGACTGCATCGGGCGGATGATTGAAGCGATGCCACGGGAAACGTCGCGCACGAGATAATAGGCGGCGCCGATCGCGATCACGACCGAGAGCACGATGATGCCGACCAGCACGCGGAAGATCATGGCATAACTGTCGGCCGCCTGCTTCGTCTCCAGCTCGGCGCCCCGGTTGTTGAGCTCGATGCCCTTTTGGAGCAGCGGATCTGCAGCCTGGGCCATCTTCGCCACCTTGGTCTGCAACAACTCGTTGGCATCAGTCGGGAAATGGCCAACGCCCTTGCGCGACAGCGCCATCACGTCCTGCACGCCGATCAAATATTCGGCCCACGCCTTGGCCCACTGCCCGTAGAGCGAGCGCTCCTCCGCGGTGGTGATCAGCGGCTCGTAGACCTTGCGGGTCTGGTCGATGCGTGCCTGCAGCGAGGCGAGGCGCTTCTCGGCGGCGTCCTTGCCCTCAATGGTGTCCTGCATCAGATGCAGGCGGAGCGCGACGCGCAGCTCGTTGATGTCGGCGCGAAGCGAGCCGAGCGCGCGCACGCCGGGCAGCCAGCTCTCCGCGATCTCGACCGTATGGGAATTGATGTTCTGCATGGTGCCGATCGCCGTCACGCCGACACCGGCGAGCGAAAGAACCAGGACCGACAGCACGACCAAAAGCTTGAAGACGATCGACAATTTCGACATCACGACAAATCCCGATGATACCTAGCAACGCACAGATCACCCGCCGTAATCGCCACGACGGTGGCGAGACGGAGGTCAGTTCAACAATGCTGGCTGGTTCTTATCCCGTGAGATTGCTCCCATAGTTGCAAACACCCGTTAACAGGAGCCTACGTAAAACTACGGGATGGGCCTAACCGTCACTATTTCTCCTGCAACTGTCTGTTGCAGCTGCAACGGCGCCTCATGCTGCGACGCGCAGCGCTACGCTTGCGTCGCAGCATTCAACCTAAGTGGCCGCCGTCATGCAGCCCGCACCGACTCCAGGAAGCGCGCGACCTCGCTCTTCAGTCGGTTGCTCTCCTGCGACAGCGATTGCGCGGCCGAATGCACCTGCGCCGAGGCAGCCCCGGTTTCGCCTGCGCCGCGCTGGACGTCGCCGATATTCGCCGAGACTTCGGAGGTGCCGTGCGCGGCGTGCTGAATGTTGCGGGAGATCTCCTGCGTGGCGGCGCCCTGCTCCTCGACCGCGGCGGCGATGGCCGACGAGATTTCCGACATCCGCGCGATGGTGTCGCGGATCTCCTTGATCGCACCGACTGAGTCTTGCGTCGCGGTCTGGATCGCACCGATGTGCTGGCTGATTTCGCCGGTGGCTTTCGCAGTCTGCTCGGCGAGCGCCTTCACCTCGGTTGCGACCACGGCAAAGCCCTTGCCGGCTTCGCCCGCCCGTGCCGCCTCGATCGTCGCGTTGAGCGCCAGCAGATTGGTCTGGCTGGCGATGGTGTTGATCAGCTCGACCACGTCGCCAATGCGGGAGGCGGCCTTGGTCAGCTCGGCGACGCGCCCATTGGTGCGCTGGGCCTGCTCGACGGCGACGTCGGCGACACGCGCCGATTCCTGCACCTGACGGCTGATCTCGGAGATCGAGGAGGTCATTTCCTCGCTCGCGGAAGACACCGACTGTACGTTGGCGGAAGCCTCTTCGGAGGCCGCCGCCACGACGGTGGCAAGCCCGTTGCCGCGCTCGGCGGCCTGCGTCAGCGTGTTCGAGGATGCCTCGAGCTCGGTTGCCGCCGACGACACGGTCTCGATGATCTCGCCGACCGCGCCCTCGAAATTGTCGGCGAGCTCCTGCATGTCGGCCTTGCGCTGCTGGCGACCGCGCACATCGGCTGCGACCTGCTCAGTGCGCAGCCGCTCGGCCTCCGCCATGTTGGTCCTGAACACCTCGACGGCACCAGCCATCTCACCGATCTCGTCCCTGCGCCCGATGCCGGGAACGGAAGTCGAAAGCTCGCCGCGCGCAAGCCGCGTCATCGCACCGACCATGCCGGCAAGCGCTTTCGAGATCGAGCGTCCCAGGAGGAAGCCGACCGCGGCGAGCACCACAACGGTGACGCCGAAGGCGACGGCCATCCACAGGCGTACGGAATCGCGGGTCGCAGCTTCCGCCGCCTCGGCCTGCTTATACAGGTCTTCGACTGTGTTGCGCACCTCGATCATACCCGGTTCTAACCCACGGAACGTCTTCATCATGCTGGCGTCGAGTGCCGCGGTTTGCTGCGCCGTCTCCGCCCAGGACGCGAACTCGGACTGATATTTCTGCAGCTCGGCCGTGACCTCGTTCATCGCCTCCGTAGGGATTGCGACGAGCTCTATCGCCTTGGAGAATTCGGCTGCGGCCTTCTTCATCTCGACGATGTATTTTGGGTCGCGCCGCAGCATGAAATCCTTCTCGTGCCGACGCATCATCAGCATCCAGCTCGTGGTCCGCGGATCGTCGATCTCCTTGAGCTTGGCCTCGATGTCGTGCACCGCGGCGCGGAGCGAGCCGGACAGGCCCAGGGTCTCATTCAGGCCGAGCCGGGTCTCGGCGCCGACCAGCGCATTGAAGTCCGACGCATAGCGCTTGAAGCCGCCCTGCGCTTCCTTCATCCTCTCGGAGAGCGTACTCATGCCGCCGGCCGCCATCAGCCGCTCGACCTCGTCGAAATCGCGGTTGATCGGGCCGATCAGCTCGGCATGCGCCTTGGCGTAGCTTTCGTTGCGGCGCTGCTGAAAGTTCTTCTCGTTGCGCCGCGCCTCCAGCATCTCGATCGAGAGCTGCTTGTTCAGATCGGCGATCGCACGAGCGCGGTTGGCGACGGCTCGGGAGGCGTCCTGGGAGAGGCTGCCGATCTGGTAGATTGCGCCGAAGGCGGCGAGACCGACCAGGCCGAAGAGTCCGATGGCCATGACCTTGTGAGTGAGACGGATGGAAAGGCCGCTCATGAGTGTGCTCCAATACGTCGATACGCAATACAAGGAGGGCGACTCAGCGCCCGGAATATTGCGGGGATCATGACCGCATCGGTTTTCCGCAAGGTTAACCCTGCGCGGTCTTCGTCACGGCGCCGCAATGTGCCCCCGCGCAAACGCCGCGCTTGTACGCGCGGCGGTTGCAGTTCTCTCAGGACATGCCCCGTCAAGCTGCGCGGACGGTATCGAGGAACTTGCCGACCTCGAGCTTGAGCCGGTTGCTGTCGCCGGACAATGACTGTGCGGCTGCCAGCACCTGCGACGATGCCGAACCGGTCTCGCTCGCGCCGCGCTGCACGTCGGTGATGTTGGACGAGACTTGATGGGTGCCTTCCGCCGCCTGCTGCACGTTGCGGGAAATCTCCTGCGTCGCCGCGCCCTGCTCCTCGACGGCCGCCGCGATGGCCGAGGAAATCTCCGACAGCTTTTCGATGGTGTCGCTGATGTCCCTGATGGCGCCGACCGAATGCTCGGTCGCGGTCTGGATGCTGGCGATCTGCTGGCCGATCTCGCCGGTCGCCTTCGCGGTCTGCTCGGCCAGCGCCTTGACCTCGGAAGCGACCACGGCAAAGCCGCGGCCGGCCTCGCCGGCACGTGCCGCCTCGATGGTCGCATTGAGCGCCAGCAGGTTGGTCTGGCCGGCGATGGTGTTGATCAGCTCGACCACGTCGCCGATCCGCGTCGCGGCCTTGGACAGTTCGCTGACGCGCTCGGTCGTGGTGCGGGCCTGGCCGACGGCCTCGCTTGCCACACGCGCGGATTCCTGGACTTGCCGGCTGATTTCCGTAATCGAAGATGACAGCTCTTCCGTTGCCGACGCCACCGACTGCACGTTGGTCGAGGCTTCCTCCGAGGCTGCCGCAACCACGGTCGTGAGCCGTTGCGTGCGCTCGGCGGTCGAGGTCAGCGTCGTGGCGGACGCTTCGAGCTCGGTCGAGGCCGACGACACCGTTCCGACGATCTCGCCGACGGCGCCTTCGAAACTGTCGGCAAGCTTGCGCATCTCGGCCTTGCGCTGCTCGGCCGCCATCTGATCCTGCCGCATCTTGGCTTCCGCTTCCTCGCGCGCTTTCTGCTCGGATACCAACTTGAACTTTTCGACCGCGCCGGCAACGCCGCCGACCTCGTCCTTACGGCCGAGGCCAGGTAGCACCACGGCGAAAGTCGCCGCCAGCGAGCTTCTCCATCGCGGCAGTCAGGGCGCGCATGGGACGGGCAATGCTGAAGATCGAGAAGACGCAGGCGCCGATCAGGACGAACGCGACCACCACAGCGGCGATGAACGACGTCCGCGCAACGGACGCAGCCTCTGCTTCCGCCGCCGTGCGCGCCTCTGCACTTTTCTGCTTGGCGAAATTCGTGATCTCGTCGGCGAGTTCCGATATTTCTGCGTTGATCGGAGCCAGCACTTCCTTGCGGATGTGGTCGACCTCAGCAGTCAGCTTTGCCAATTGCGTCGCCGCTTCGCCGTCCTTCTTTGACTCAAGCGCGAGCTCCTGCTTGTGGATCGCCTCGATCTGCTGCGCGCCCTTCTGGAAATTGCCGATCAACACGGTCAGGCGGTCGATACGCTTGTGGTTCTCCGGCGATTGCGAGAGCCTTGCCATTTCACCGGAGAACTTCAGGGCCGCCGTCTGCCGGTCGTTGAAATAGCTGGTGGCCTTCTGCATCTCGGTCGGCGAGCCGGACGTCAGGATGTCGCGAATGCCGATCTGCATTCCCCGCACCGACGCCTTCGCTTCCGCGGCGTTTTGCGCGACCGCCTGCTGTCCCGATGCGCCATTGCTGAGCTTCTGGACCTCGGCGCCTCCGCTCATCTGGAGCAGGATCATCAGCGCGACGAGCGCGAGGGTCAGCGCCGAGGTGATGGCGAGCTTGGTGCCGATTCGCAGGTTCTGAATGAACATCATCGAAAAATCCCCGGGATACGCATTGTCGCCGCGACGAAGCGCGTGAATAGCGTGGGAGACTAGTCTGCGAGCTTTCCATTAACGTTAAGCGGGAGGCGACACCGCTTGGGTAGAAATACTGAATATGCAGCTCCAATTGCAGGATTATCGCAACCATTCCGCGCAATCGAAACATGCTTCGCGAATTTACGGAGGTCACGTGCGTTAACGTCGATCCCTTGCGCGAGCGCGTCATCGCTGACGGAGCGGATTTCGCGTTCGGCTTGCGTCTGCGCGCGATGCCGCCGTCAGGCGGTGCGCACGTGTCGGGGACAACCGCCGCGATGGTCACCCGCTCGCCCCGCAGGTCAGTCGATGCGGTTGGGAAGCGGATGGCTCTCACCTACGAGACTGATACGAAACACCGGCTTCTTGTTCTCGTCGAGCAGCTCCATGCGCCATTCGGCGTTCGGCTTCAGGCTGCGCGAGATGCCGCCGAGCAAATTGGCGCAGACCTCGGTCATCTCGGTCCAGGCCGCGGCACGATCCTCGAACTCGTATGGCTGGTCGGCAGCGCCGGAATAGCGGCCGGTGCTGATACGGAAGAAATACAGCGACATCGTCGAACCCTTTTATCGGGCCGCGCCCCCGGCCGTACGCAAATTGGGGCGCGAACAGCTACCAACGCATAAAAGCCGCCGCCCGTATGACTACGGCGCGGCGGCTTCGTGTTCGACGGCAGCTCTCAACGACAAAGTGCGCGGACTATCCCGCGCAGCAAACTCACTGGGTCGAGCGGCGCAGCTCCAGCGGGGCGTCGTTCTTGGCGGGCTCTGATTTGGCTTCCGGCTTCACCGGCTCGAGCCGGCTGCTCTCCACGCGCGGGGTCTCGACGCGCGCGGCGACTTCGGTATTGGACGCACCGACCGAACCCGTGTGTTCCGGGGTGCGCAGCGAGCGCGGCCGCGCCGCGGCGCGCGCCATCAGCATCTGGTTGCCGCCCTGGTGATGGAAGTCGCAATAGGCGAAGCCCATCCCCGACACCGAGCCACGGAAACTGCGATCGTCGGTCTTTTCAAGGTTGAAACAGGGCTCGAACGGAATGCCCTTGATCGAGGCGCAGACGTTCTGGCCGCGGATCTGAAGCGTGTTGCCGGGCAGGCGGAGATGCTTCACCGGACCTGCGCCCGAGAACTGCACGGCGCCGGCGGCGCCGAGGTCGTCCAGGATGCGGCCTGCGCCGCGGGTGCCGTCAAAACAGGTGAACGCAAACACCTTGCCGGCGACGAAGCGGCGCGCCTCGTCGGCATTCATGCCACCGGCAATGGCCGGCGCAAACGTCACGGCCGCCGTGACAGCCCCCAACACAATACGCGCAAGCATGCTCAACTCCGAACCACCCCCGCAGCGGGCTATGCCTTGTCCCTTTACCTGCTGCTTACCATACTAACCATGGCGACATTGAAGCAGCTTGGTTGGTAAAGTCTGAACGTCGTTAGACAATTTTTACCACGATGCGACCGCGGACCTGGCCGGCGAGGATTTTCGCGCCCCACTCGGAAACTTCGGAAAGCGGAATTTCGTGAGTGATTTCAGCTAGTTTTGTCCGATCCAGATCGGACGCCAGGCGTTGCCAGGCGGCTTTCCGCGGCTCCATCGGGCACATCACGGAATCGATGCCGAGAAGGCACACCCCGCGCAAAATGAAGGGTGCAACAGAAGACGGCAGGTCCATGCCGGCAGCCAGGCCGCACGCCGCAATCGCGCCGCCGTACTTCGTCATCGACAGCAGATTCGCGAGCGTGGTCGAGCCGACACTGTCGACGCCACCAGCCCAGCGTTCCTTGCCAATGGGCTTGGCCGCCGCCGACAATTCGTTGCGGTCGATCACCTCAGTTGCGCCGATCTCCTTCAGATAGTCGGCTTCGGACGCACGGCCGGTGGACGCGATGACGTGATAACCGAGCTTCGAGAGCACGGCGGTCGCAACCGAGCCGACGCCGCCGGCCGCGCCCGTCACCACGACCGGACCACTCTTCGGCGACAGCCCGTGCTTCTCCAGCGCCAGCACGGACAGCATCGCGGTGAAGCCGGCGGTGCCGATCGCCATGGCGTCGCGCGCCGACAGGCCCTGCGGCAAGGCGACCAGCCAGTCGCCCTTCACCCGCGCCTTCTCGGCATAGGCGCCGAGATGGGTCTCGCCCATGCCCCAGCCGGTGCAGACAACCTTGTCGCCCGCCTTCCACTGCGGATGCGAGGACTGCTCGACCGTGCCGGCGAAATCGATGCCGGCAATCATCGGGAAGCGGCGCACCACCGGCGCCTTGCCGGTGAGCGCGAGGCCGTCCTTGTAGTTCAGCGTCGACCATTCCACGCGAATGGTGACGTCGCCCTCCATCAGCTCAGCTTCGTCGAACTGCGTGAGCTGCGCGGTGGTGCCCTTGTCGGCCTTGTCGATCCGGATCGCCTTGAAACTGGCCATAGCAAAACTCCCTGACTTGTTTCAGGGATGTTTAGCCGATCAGGCAGGCTGCGCAACCGCTCGGACGACAGGTTTCTCCACGATCGGAAGATTGATCAGCGCGGAGAGCACGCCAAACAGGATCGAGAGCCACCAGATCGGCGTGTAGGAACCGAACCGCTCGAACACGATGCCACCGAGCCAGACGCCGAGGAAGCCGCCGACCTGATGGCTGACGAAGGCAAAGCCATAGAGGGTGGCGAACCAGCGCGTGCCGAACATCAATGCGACCAGCGCCGAGGTCGGCGGCACCGTCGACAGCCACGTCAGGCCCGAGACCGCACCGAACGCGATCGCCGAGAACGGCGTGATCGGGAACGAGATGAAGGCAAGCGTCGCAAGCGCGCGGGTAAAATAGATGGTCGAGAGGATGTAGCGCTTGGGTAGTGAGTTCTGGAGATAGCCGACGCTCAGCGATCCCATGATGTTGAACAGGCCGATCGCCGCGATCACCCAGCCGCCGGTTTGCGTGGAGATGCCGCTATCGACCAGGAAGGCCGGCAGATGCACGGTGATGAAGGCGAGCTGGAAGCCGCAGGTGAAGAAGCCGAGCACCAGCAGCACGTAGGAGCGATGGCCGAAGGCCTCCGCGAGTGCTTTGGTGAAGGTCTGCTCGTCCGCTGGCGCCGCGGTGGCTGTGCTTGCGACCGGTGGAGTCGAGAGCGCCAGCGACAGCGGGATGATCAGCAGCATCAGAAAGCTGAACACGGTGAGCGCCTGCTGCCAGCCGAAATTGTCGATCAGCGCCACGCCGATCGGTGCGAACAGAAACTGCCCGAACGAGCCCGCCGCGGTGCCGGCGCCAAGCGCAAGGCCGCGCTTTTCCGCCGGCAGCAGCTTCGTGAACGCCGACAGCACCAGATTGAACGAACAGCCGGCAAGGCCGAAGCCGACCATGACGCCCGCACCGATGTTGAGCGACAGCGGCGTCGAGGAGTAGCGCATCAGGATCAGGCCGCCGGCATAAAGCAAAGCGCCGACGCTCATCACCCGGAACAGGCCGAAGCGATCGGCGACTGCGCCGGCGACGGGCTGGCCCAGTCCCCACAGCAAATTCTGAAAAGCGATGGCGAGGCCGAACACGTCGCGGCCCCAGGCGAACTCGTGGCTCATCGGCTGCACGAAGAAGCCCAGCGCCGAGCGCGGGCCGAAGCCGAGCATGCCGATTGCACAACCGCAGAGAATGATGATTGCCGGCGTGCGCCAGGAGGAGGAACGCGAAACCGGACCGAGCTTGCCCGCTTGAATCGACATGGTGTTCCTCATCAGTCAGCGGCGCACCCAGAATAGGCTACGAGTCAGGCGTTTAATGCAGGTGCATGAAAATCCCAAGTCAAAAATGATTGCGTTCCACGAAGGGCTGTCGCGGGAGCATTGCGTCTCGCCGAGACCTCCTGGGCGAGATGCGCCATGCCTTGACGAGAATGTGTGCGGCGGGACCTAGCGACCCTCTCCACGACGTGTTATCTTTGATTTACTCAGATTGAGCATATAAGATGGTCCGCCCGCCCTCTCGGCCGGATTTCTCGGGCTCGTTATATGCTCATGTTGAGCATAGCTGCACGTACGGGAGGCTTCAATGCCGCTAACTGGAATTTACGGCCCCGACGACTTTGCCAACCGGCCGCAGGGCCAGGTCATCGCCTCGCCTCGGGCTGCGCCTGCGCGAACCGGACCTCCGCTGCCGATGCCTTCGCTGGAATGGACGCCGGAGGTCGAACGCGCCACCGCACCGCTCTATGAGCGCGTCAAGCGCGTGATCCCGCCAATCGAGTGGCCGCTGATGGCGCCGACCATCAAGGCGATCAACGAGCTGAAGCGCGCGCGGGGCGCGGTGATCCTCGCGCACAATTACCAGGCGCCGGAGATCTTCCACTGCGTCGCCGACATCGGTGGCGATTCACTCCAGCTCGCGGTCGAAGCCACCAAGGTGAAGGCCGACATCATCGTCCAGTGCGGCGTGCACTTCATGGCGGAGACGTCAAAGCTGCTCAATCCGGACAAGATGGTGCTGATCCCTGATACGCGCGCCGGCTGCTCGCTCGCCGCCAGCATTACCGGCGCGGACGTTCGCCTGCTGCGTGAAAAATTTCCCGGCCTGCCCGTCGTTGCCTATGTCAACACCTCGGCGGAGGTGAAGGCCGAGGTCGACATCTGCTGCACCTCCTCGAACGCCGTGCAGGTGGTCGAGAGCCTGGGCGTGCCAAGCGTGATCTTCCTGCCCGATCGCTATCTCGCCACCTACGTGGCTTCGAAGACCGACGTGAAAATCATCGCGTGGAAGGGCGCCTGCGAGGTGCACGAGCGCTTTACGGGCGCGGAGCTGCGCAGCTACCGCGAGGCCGATCCCTCCGTGCAAATCATCGCGCATCCCGAATGCCCGCCGGACGTGCTGGCTGAGGCCGACTTCACAGGCTCGACCGCGCACATGATCAACTGGGTGCGCGAAAAGCGGCCGCGGCGGCTGGTGATGATCACGGAATGCTCGATGGCCGACAATGTGCGCGCCGAGCTCCCCGATGTGGAGATGCTGCGCCCCTGCAATATCTGCCCGCACATGAAGCGCATCACACTCGCCAACATTCTGGAGAGCCTGCTGACGCTCCGCGAGGAGGTGACGATCGATCCCGCGCTCGCGGAACGCGCAAGGCGTTCGGTCGAGCGGATGATCAATCTGACGAATTGAGAGCACGACATGCAAGATAACATCGATAACCTCACCCGTTCCGACGACGTCGTCATCGTCGGTGGCGGGCTTGCCGGATTGTTCTGCGCGCTAAAACTCGCGCCGCGACCGGTGACATTGATCTCGGCCGCGCCGCTGGGACAGGGCGCGTCGTCCGCATGGGCGCAAGGCGGCATCGCGGCGGCACTAGCCGAAGGCGATACGCCGGAAGCACATGCTGCGGATACGATTTCGGTCGGCGGCGGCCTCGTCGACGAAGCGGTGGCACTGGGAATCGCGCGCGAGGCCGCCCCACGGGTTCACGATCTTCTCGCCTATGGCGTGCCGTTCGACCGCGATCTCGAAGGCAAGCTCGCAGTGGGGCGCGAAGCCGCACACTCCGCGCGGCGCATCGTGCACGTGCGAGGCGATGGTGCGGGGGCGGCCATCATTGCGGCGCTGAGCGATGCCGTGCGGCGCACGCCGTCGATCCGACTGATCGAAGGTCTCGTCGCCGAAGCGCTGTTGACGGAGGATGGCGCCGTCACCGGCCTTCAATTGCGCGAAGCCGGCAATTTCGCCGCCCAGCCGGTCCTGCTCGCCGCGCGTACGGTGGTGCTCGCCACCGGCGGCATCGGACATCTCTACGCCGTCACCACCAATCCGCGCGAGGCCAGCGGATCCGGCCTTGCGATCGCCGCGCGCGCGGGCGCGGTGATTGCAGATCCCGAGTTCGTGCAATTCCACCCGACCGCCATCATGGCCGGACGCGATCCGGCGCCGCTCGCGACTGAAGCGCTGCGGGGCGAAGGCGCGACGCTGATCAACGGCCATGGCGAGCGTTTCATGGCGGCGCGCCATCCGCTTGCCGAGCTCGCACCGCGCGACATCGTGGCTCGCGGGGTATTCGCGGAGATCGCGGTCGGGCGCGGCGCCTTCCTCGATGCGCGGCAAGCGCTGGGCGCGCGCTTCGCCGAAAGATTTCCAACGGTGCATGCGAGCTGCATCGCCGCCGGCATCGATCCCGCCACGCAGGCCATCCCGATCGCACCGGCGGCGCACTATCACATGGGTGGCATCGCGGTGGACGATCGCGGCCGCAGCTCGATCGACGGGCTCTGGGCCGGCGGCGAAGTGTCATCCACCGGCGCGCATGGTGCCAATCGCCTCGCCTCGAATTCACTGTTGGAGGCCGTGGTCTACGCCGCGCGCATCGCCGACGACATCGCCGGGCGCACGATCCCCTCGCCTGCCCGTCTTTCGGACGTGGTGATGCCGCGCGGCGGAGCGCCGGATGCTGCGGCCGCGAAGCGGCTGCGGACGATGATGAGCGCGCATGTCGGCGTGATCCGCGACGGCGACGGGCTCGCCGAAGCGGTTCGCAGCTTCGCCACGCTCGAACGCGAGGCCACAAGTATCGCAATCTGCAACATGGCAACGGCAGCCCTGCTTCTGGCGGCCTCCGCCTGGAACCGGCGCGAAAGCCGCGGCGCGCATTTCCGGTCCGACCATCCGGCCGATGTACCTGCGCTGGCACGACGCACCATGACCACGCTCTCGGCGACACGCGAGGTCGCGGACAGCTTGACCGAACGTCCGCTCCCACGCACCGCGCAACCTATAATCGCCTGAAGGAAAACCCCATGATCGCCCCGACTTCTCTGCTCTATCCCGACGCCTTCCTCTCCTCGCTCGCGATCGACGAGGCCGTGCAGCGCGCGCTCGGCGAGGATCTCGGCCGCGCCGGCGACATCACCTCGCTGGCGACGATTCCCGAAGCAACCAAGGCGCAGGCGATCCTGGTCGCGCGCCAGTCCGGCGTGATCGCGGGATTGCCGCTGGCGCTCGCAACCTTGCAGAAATTTTCACCCGACATCGAGGTGCGCGCACATGTTCGCGACGCCGCGCGCGTCGCCCGCGGCCAGCAGGTGCTGACGATCTCGGGGCCGGCACGCGCCATTCTCACGGCGGAGCGGACCGCGCTGAATTTCGTCGGCCGCCTGTCGGGCGTTGCGACGCTCACGGCGGACTACGTTGCACGCACCGAAGGCACCAGGATGCGGATCTGCTGCACGCGAAAGACCACGCCGGGATTGCGGGCACTGGAGAAATATGCGGTGCGCTGCGGAGGCGGCTTCAATCACCGCTTCGGCCTCGATGATGCGATCCTGATCAAGGACAATCACATCGCGGTCGCCGGCGGCATCCGCCCCGTGCTCGAGCGCGCCCGCGCCCATGCCGGCCATCTCGTCAAGATCGAGATCGAGGTCGATACGCTGTCGCAGCTGCGCGAGGTGCTCGACACCGGCCTCGCCGATGCCGTCCTGCTCGACAACATGGACAATGCGACGCTGCGCGATGCGGTCAGGCTCAACGAGGGGCGCCTCAAACTGGAGGCCTCCGGCGGCGTCACGCTGGATTCGATTGCTGCGATCGCAGCGACCGGCGTCGATTACGCGTCGGCAGGCGCGTTGACGCATTCGGCGCCGAATTTCGATTGCGCGTTGGACATCGAAGCTTAGCGGCTACCGCCGCTCGGTCGCGCCCATCTCGGCGGAGCTCTTGGCTTCCTGGGTGAGTTCGGCGGAGAGCGCGGCGGTTTGCGCCGGGGTGCCCCAGCTCGGCTCCTCGCTGCCGTCGCCCCAGGCGCGCGGGCGATAGAAGGTGTGGACGCCGGTCTTGTACATCTTCTTCATCTCGGCGACCCAGGACGGGCGCACCCAATAGGCGTGGTAGTGCGTGGACTTGCCGACCTCGGGCAGCCAGATCTGGCCGTCGAGCATCGCCTTCGAAATCTTCTTCGCACGCTCCCACATCTCGGGTTCGCGGATCACGTCGGCATTGTTGTCGCAGGCGAAGGTGAACTGGCAGGCGAGATGACGATGCTTGTTCTGATAGACCGCGCCGCACACGGTATCTGGATATTTGCCGGAGAACACGCGGTTCATCACCACCTGCGCAACCGCCATCTGGCCGCGCACGGCCTCGCCGCGCGATTCAAAGTAGACAGCCTCCGCGAGGCACTTCTCGGACTTCGCGCGCGACTTGTCGTCGAGTGCGAGCCGCTCCGCCGGCGATCTGGCGCGCTGGTTGTCGACGTTGACCTCGCCCTTCGGCGCGACGCTCTCGCCGCTCTCGATGTCCTTCGCAATCTCCTCCGTCGGCGGCGTCAACGAGGCCGTCACCTTCATATCAGGGTCGGGCATCACGATCAGCGGCTCGGCACCGGGCTGCCAGCTCTCGATGCTCTCGACATTGCCGCCGAGCGAGGAGCTGCCGAAGAACAGGTTCGATGTCTTGACGCGGAATGGATCGCGCGGCGGTGCAGCCGGAATGTTGGCCTGCTTCAGCGCTTCGAGCGGCTGGAGCGCGAGCGAGCGCGCAGCGTCACTGGCTCGTGGCGCATTGGTGTATTGCGGCAGCGGCGGCGCACGCAGTGCTTCCGCGAGCTCGGGATCGAGCGCGGCCGCGGACTCCGGCGACATCGCTTGTGGCAGCGCGACGGTCTTGGCGCCGAACACCGAGCTGTTCGAGGTCGCGGGATCTTCCTGCGCGGGCGCTGCCGTCGGCGCGCTCGCCTCGGGAGCCTGCGTCGGTGTGATCATTGCGAGACGATCACCCTTCATGGAGCGATCGACCTTGGGAAAATCAGAGGCTTGGTAGCGGGGCGGCGCCTGAAGCGCCGGGTTGCGGTTGATCGCGCCGGTGACGTCGCGGCCATCGAGGCTTGCGAGGCGAACCATCGTGCTCTGCGGAACCGAAGTGCCGATCGGCCGCGAAAAACTGTAGGTGGCGAGCTGTATGGAGGACGCAGCAGAGAACACCTGCTTTTGCCAGCGCTCAGCGACGCCGGGTTGGCGCGCCAGCAGCGAGGCAATGTCCTGATAGCCGGTCTCTCTCGGCATCAATGCGAAGATGCAGAGACCGATGCCGAAGGACGCGAACCGCGCGCCCTTCGGATGGTTACGCAACAAAAACATCGATACGCTCACGCTACGCTTACGCTAGAAAAATCGAGCAGCAGTACATCCGTGCAATTCGATCTTTATCGTGAGTATCTAATTTAGGTTGCCGGGGCGTTAATCGACGTTGCGCATGCGGCACACGCAAGCGATCTCAGGTGTTTTCACGGGGCGACGATGCGCATTGGTAAATGCGGCCTCACGCGACGAGGTAAACAATTGGTCAACGCGAATGGTGAAGGAACTCTTGCGCGCACGTATCCTTACGCGAGGCGCGCGGTTCCCTCCCCGACGTTGTGCTTCAAATGAAAGAGGCGGGGTTTTGCCCCCGCCTCCTTCGCTGTCAATATTTCAACTCTTCGATTTACGCCTGGCTCGCGACCGCCTTGCCGAGCGCGGCTTGCGCCGCGGCGAGGCGGGCGATCGGGACCCGGTAGGGCGAGCAGGAGACGTAGTCGAGGCCGATCGCGTGGCAGAAGGCGACTGAGGCCGGATCGCCGCCGTGCTCGCCGCAGATTCCGACCTTGAGCGAGGCGCGGGTCTTGCGTCCGCGCGCGACGCCAATCTTGACGAGCTCGCCGACGCCTTCCTGGTCGAGCGCCACAAAGGGATCGACCAACAGGATGCCCTTCGTCACGTACGGACCGAGGAAGCTCGCCGCGTCGTCACGGCTGATGCCGTACGTCGTCTGCGTGAGGTCGTTGGTGCCGAACGAGAAGAACTCGGCACTCTCCGCGATCTCGCCCGCGAGCAGGCAGGCGCGCGGCAACTCGATCATGGTACCGACCTGATAGGTCAGCTTGGTGTTGGTGTCGCGCATCACCGCCTTCGCGGTGGAATCGATCCGCGCCTTGACGAGATCGAGCTCCATCTTGGTGGCAATCAGCGGCACCATCACCTCGAGGCCGACGGCCTTGCCGGTGCGCTTCTCGGCCTCGACCGCCGCCTCGAAGATCGCGCGCGCCTGCATTTCGGCGATCTCTGGATAGGCGATCGCAATACGACAGCCGCGGAAGCCGAGCATCGGATTGAACTCCGACAGCTCGCGCGCGCGGTCGGCCAGGCGCCGCGGGTCGGTGTTCATGGCGCGCGCCACTTCCTCGACCTCGGCATGGGTGTGCGGCAGGAACTCGTGCAGCGGCGGATCAAGCAAGCGGATCGTGACGGGCAGGCCCTTCATGATCTCGAACAGCTCGACGAAGTCGGCGCGCTGCATCGGCAGCAGTTTTGCCAGCGCGGCGCGGCGCGACTGCTCGTCCTCGGAGAGGATCATCTCGCGCACCGTGCGGATGCGCGTTTCCTCGAAGAACATGTGCTCGGTGCGGCAGAGGCCGATGCCTTCCGCGCCGAACTTGATCGCGGTGTGCGCGTCCTCCGGCGTGTCGGCGTTGACGCGCACGCCGAGCTTGCGGACCTGGTCGGCCCACTTCATCAGCGTGCCGAACTCGCCGGACAGCTCCGGCTCGATCATCGGCATGCGGCCGGCGAGCACCTGGCCGAGCGAGCCGTCGATGGTGATGACGTCGCCGGTCTTGTAGGTACGCGAGCCGATGCTCATGGTGCCCCGGCCGTAATCGACGCGGATGGTGCCACAGCCGGAGACGCAGGGCTTGCCCATGCCGCGCGCGACCACCGCAGCATGCGAGGTCATGCCGCCGCGGGTCGTCAGGATGCCTTCGGCGGCATGCATGCCGTGGATGTCTTCGGGGCTGGTCTCGATGCGGACCAGAATCACCTTGCGTCCGTCGGCCTGAAGCTTGGCCGCCTCGTCCGAGGAGAACACGATCTCGCCGGAAGCCGCACCCGGCGAGGCCGGCAGGCCGGTCGCGATCACGTCGCGCTTGGCGTTGGGATCGATGGTCGGATGCAGGAGCTGGTCGAGCGAGGCGGGGTCGACCCGTGTCACCGCTTCCTTCTTGGTGATCAGGCCTTCATTGGCGAGCTCGACCGCGATGCGCAGCGCCGCTTTCGCAGTGCGCTTGCCGCCGCGGGTCTGGAGCATCCAGAGCTTGCCCTGCTCGACCGTGAACTCCATGTCCTGCATGTCGCGGTAGTGCTTCTCGAGCTGCGTGTAGATCCGCGTCAGCTCCTTGAAGGCCTCCGGCATCGCGGATTCCATCGACGCCCTGTCGGAGCCGGAGTCCTTTCGCGCTTCCTCGGTGATGTCGTGCGGCGTGCGGATGCCCGCCACCACGTCCTCACCTTGCGCGTTGATCAGGAACTCGCCGTAGAGCTTGCTCTCGCCGGTCGACGGGTTGCGGGTAAAGGCAACGCCGGTCGCCGAGGTCTCGCCCATGTTGCCGAACACCATGGCCTGCACGTTGACCGCGGTGCCCCAGGATTCCGGAATGTCGTGCAGCTTGCGGTAGGTCACCGCGCGCGCGTTCATCCAGGAAGAAAACACCGCGCCGATCGCGCCCCAGAGCTGGTCGTGCGGATCCTGCGGAAAATCCTTGCCGGTCTCGCGCGCGACTGCGTCCTTGTATTTGCCGACCAGATCGACCCAGTCCTCGGCGGTGAGGTCGGTGTCGAGCGTGTAGCCCTGGCCGTCCTTGAAGGTGTCGAGGATTTCCTCGAAATGATGATGCTCGAAGCCGAGCACCACGTCCGAATACATGGTGATGAAGCGGCGATAGCTGTCATAGGCGAAGCGGCGGTCGCCCGACAGTTCCGACAGCGCTTCCACGGTCTCGTCGTTGAGGCCGAGATTGAGCACGGTGTCCATCATGCCCGGCATCGAGGCGCGGCCGCCGGAGCGAACCGAAACGAGCAGCGGGTTCCTGGAATCGCCGAAGCTCTTGCCGGTCAACTTGCCGACATGCGCGAGCGCCTTCTCAACCTGCGACTGCAATTCCTTCGGGTAGGATTTGTCGTGCGCATAGAAATAGGTGCAGACCGAGGTTGGGATGGTGAAGCCAGGAGGCACCGGCAGGCCGAGATTGGCCATCTCGGCGAGGTTGGCGCCCTTGCCGCCGAGCAGGTCGCGCATCTCCGCTTTGCCCTCGGCCTTGCCGTCCCCGAACGTATAGACCCACTTGCCGGCCTTGGCCGTAACAGGCGCTGCCTTGGCCGGCGCAGCCTTGCTCGGCGCGGGCTTCACGGCGACCTTCGGCGCAACCGGTTGGGTCGGTGCCTTTGAAGCACGCTTGGAAACAGTCTTGGAAACGGTCTTGGCGGCAGGCTTCACAGCCGGCTTGGCAGCGGGTTTCGCAGCGACCTTGGCCACTGGCTTCGGGGCGCTCTTGGCAAGTGCCTTGCGGGCCACCGGCGCGGCTTTCGCCTTGGCGGAGGACTTTGATTTCGCTGGGATTTTCGAGGCGGCTTTGGCCATAGCTTGCACACAACCTGCGAGAGGAATGGGTAATGGCGCGCCTTACACCACTTTGGGCAGGCCCGCGCAAGTCGAAGAGTTCCGGAGAATGAAGGCCTAGAGATGGAGCCACTTCAACAATCCGAGCCCGATCGCACCATTTATGATGAGAAAAATCGCGACGATCAGGTTCAGGAGGCGCGGCATGATCAGGATGAGCACGCCCGCAAGCAGCGACAGGATTGGCGAGATGTGGGCGACGGTGATGTGCATGAATTGTCTTTCCGTGGGTGGGGCGAATCGCGGCCGGATCATAGCGGACCGGGTTCCGCGGGTAGAGACGCACAGGGGACGTGGGAGTTCCCGGCTCCGCGAAAACTGCCCGAAAATGCCGCGAATGCGGCAGGTGTTTTCCGGAACATCGCGAAGACGCGCGCATTGGCAACCGGTTGCGCCGCTGGCGCTTCCCGAAAACCTTCTCGAAGGAGTTGCACATGCGGAACAGGATTCTTGCTCTTGCAGCGCTCGCGGCCGCGATCGGCTCGCCCCTTGCGGCGCAGGCGCAAAGCGGCACGGTGGGACGCGCACCCGTCGTCGTCGACAGCGGCCCGACCATTCCGGTCGAACAGCGGCCGGCTTTCCGCGACTATGTCGTCGAACAACGTGTACCGGCTTTCCGTATCCCCGATCGCGTGGTGGTCGGTGCCACCTTACCCGAAAGCGGCGTCACCTATTATGACGTGCCGCAACGTTTTGGCGCCACCACCTATCGCTACACCGTCGTGAACGGCGAGACCGTGCTGGTCGAGCCGCGCTCGCGGCGCATCGTCGAGGTGATGGACTAGCGCTTTCAAGGATCAACTAGATGTCCGCCGCGTCACATCAATCAGGCTGACGCGAACAGTGTAATCGGACATCTGGCCCTGCCCGGTCTTCCCCCCGCCGGGCGGGGCTTTTTTGTACATCTCGTGTGCGTGCTCTCGTGTCCTGGGCAAGCGAAGCGCGACCCGGGACCCAGAAGCTCCAAGCCCCCCGCGGTACGCGCCCCGGCTCTGCAGCGCACCGCAAAGATGCGCTGCGCTGCCGAGCCGGGGCACCAGATCAATCCTGGATCTTCGAGAAATCCGCCACCGCACGCGTGGCGCTGCGGATTTCGTTCAGCAGCTTCAGGCGGTTTTCGCGCACTTTCGCGTCGTCGTCGTTGACGCGGACCTTCTCGAAGAACGCATCGACCGGTGGACGCAGTTTTGCCATCGCGCTCATCGCGGCGACAAAATCTTCCTTGGCGACGGCGGTGCTGGCTTCCGCTGTCACCTCGCCGATCGCCTTGGCCAGCGCCTTCTCCTCATTGAGGCTGTAGAGCGCGGCATCAGGTGCGCCGTCGAAGCTGCGCTTGTCCTTCTTCTCCTCGATGCCGAGAATATTGCTGGCGCGCTTGATACCGGCGAGCAGGTTCTTGCCGTCGTCGGACTCGAGGAATTTGCCCAGCGCCTCGACGCGGCGAACGATCATCAGGAGATCGTCCTGGCCACCGAGCGCGAACACGGCGTCGACGAGATCGTGACGCGCGCCCTGTTCGCGGAGCTGGACCTTCAAGCGGTCGGCGAAGAAAGCCAACAGGTCGCTCGGAAGCTTCTGCGCATCGGCAGGCTTCACGGACAAGCCGGCGAGTGCGGACGCCGCCACCTTCATGAGCGACAGACGCAGTGCGTTCTCGGCGATCAGCCTGATCACGCCCAGGGCCGCGCGACGCAGCGCATACGGGTCCTTGCTCCCCGTCGGCTTCTCATCGATGGCCCAGAAGCCAACGAGCGTGTCGAGCTTGTCGGCGAGCGCCACTGCGACGCTGACCGGATCGGTCGGCACGCGATCAGCAGGGCCTTGCGGCTTGTAGTGCTCCTCGCAGGCGGCGGCGACGGAAGCGTCCTCGCCTTGGGCCAGCGCGTAGTACTTGCCCATCAGGCCCTGCACCTCGGGGAATTCGCCGACGACTTCGGTCAGCAAATCCGCCTTCGCCAGATGCGCGGCGCGCGTTGCCTTCGCGACATCGGCGCCGACCAGTGGGGCGATCTCGGCGGCGAGGCGTTCAATCCGCTTGATGCGCCCGGCCTGCGTACCGAGCTTCTCGTGGAACACGATCTGTTCGAACTTCGGCAGACGATCCTCGAGCTTGGTCTTCAGATCGGTCTCGTAGAAGAACTTCGCATCCGACAGCCGCGGGCGGATCACGCGTTCGTTGCCGGCGACGATGGTGTTGCCGCCGTCGGGCGCCTCGATGTTGGCGGTGAGGATGAACTTGTTGGTCAGCTTGCCGGTCTTGGAATCCTTGACGACGAAGCACTTCTGGTTGTTGCGGATGGTGGCGCGGATCACCTCTTCGGGGATCGCGAGATATTCTGCTTCGAACGATCCCATCATGACGACCGGCCATTCGACGAGACCGGACACTTCGTCCAGCAGCACCTGATCTTCGACGAGCTCGAACCCTTGCGCGAATGTCAGCTCCTTGGCGTCCGCAAAGATGATATCCTTGCGCGCCTGCGGATCGAGGATGACTTTTGCAGCCTTCAGCTTGGCCTCATAGTCCTCGAACCGGCGCACGCTCATCGCGTCAGGCGCCATGAAGCGATGACCGTAGGTGGTCTGGCCGGTCTCAATGCCGTCCACCGAGAATTTGACGACATCGGGCTCTTCGGTCTCGGGCCCGAACGTCGCGGTGATCGCGTGCAGCGGGCGCACCCAGCTCAGCGATCCCGGTTTCCCCGAGCGCGCGCCCCAGCGCATCGATTTCGGCCAGGGGAAGGTGCGGATGATCACCGGGAGGATTTCTGCGAGTACGTCGATCGCGTCGCGGCCGGGCTTTTCGATCAGCGCGATGTAGAAATCGCCCTTCGGGTCGCGCTGGATCTTGGCTTCGTCGAGCGATGTCAGACCCGTCGCTTTCAGAAAACCCTGCACGGCCGCATCGGGCGCGCCCATTTTCGGTCCACGGCGTTCGGTCTTCAGATCAGGCTGGCGCGCAGGGATGCCGTGCACGGTGAGCGCCAGACGGCGCGGCGTCGCGAACGCCTTCGCGCCCTCGTAGACGAGGCCTTCGGCGACGAGCTTGTCGGTGACCATGCGGCGCAGATCGTCGGCCGCCTTGGCCTGCATGCGCGCGGGGATTTCTTCCGAGAACAGTTCAAGCAAAAGATCGGGCATCAGGCCGCTCCGCCCGCTTCAGTATGGATCCAGGCCTCGCCGCAGGCCTTGGCCAGCTCGCGCACGCGGAGAATGTAGCTCTGCCGCTCGGTCACCGAGATCACGCCGCGGGCATCGAGCAGGTTGAAGACGTGGCTCGCCTTGATGCACTGGTCATAGGCCGGCAGCGCCATCAGATGCGCCTCGCGCTTGCTATCCTTCCAACCGGCGTCGAGATATTTCCTGCAGGCAGTCTCGGCCATCTTGAATTGCTCGAACAGCATCGCTGTGTCGGCGACTTCGAAATTGTGCTTCGAATATTCCCGCTCGGCCTGCAGGAAGACGTCGCCATAGGTGACCTTGGCGTCACCATCGCGGCCGTTGAAGTTGAGGTCGTAGACGCGGTCGACGCCCTGCACATACATCGCGAGGCGTTCGAGCCCGTAGGTGAGTTCGCCCGCGACCGGCGCGCATTCGACACCCGCGACCTGCTGGAAATAGGTGAACTGGCTGACTTCCATGCCGTCGCACCAGCACTCCCAGCCGAGGCCCCAGGCGCCCAGCGTCGGGCTCTCCCAATCGTCCTCGACGAAGCGGATGTCGTGCACGGCGGAATCGATGCCGATGGCGGCGAGCGACTCCAGGTACAGCTCCTGAAGGTTCGGCGGCGACGGCTTCATGATCACCTGGAACTGGTAGTAGTGCTGCATCCGGTTCGGATTCTCGCCGTAGCGGCCGTCCTTGGGCCGGCGCGAGGGCTGCACATAGGCCGCGTTCCAGGGCTTTGGCCCGAGCGCGCGCAGCGTGGTGGCCGGATGGAAGGTGCCCGCACCCATCTCCATGTCGTAGGGCTGCAGGATCACGCAGCCCTGCTCGGCCCAGAACCGCTGGAGCGCGAGGATAAAACCCTGGAACGAGCGTTCCGGGCGCATATGGGCGGGCAATGAGGCGTCCATCGTCAGATCAGGCTCTCGCGGGGGTTTGAATCGCGCGGGACCGTATCGACGGCAGGGGTGGGAATCAAGGTGAAGGGGGCCGTTTCGGGCCAAACACTCCATCGTCCCGGGATGCGGCAGTGTGGGCCAGGGCGCAATTGCGTCGTGCCCACCATCTTTCCAAGATCGCGATGCCGGTGGTGGGCACGCTTCGCTTTGCCTACGGCACCAACTAACCCGGCCGGTAGGCTCCGGTGACGGGGTCCTGTTTCAGCGTCTGGACGGCCCCTCTATGGGCGGCCTCGGCGACGCGCGAGAGGCGCATCTCCTCCAGCTCCCGGTTGATCCTGACAGCGGTCTTGTAGGCCCAGCGGACCACGGCAAGCCCGCCCAGGACGCCCGCGAATGCGACGAACGGCGGCATTGGTCGTTCCTTGTTCACAATGCTCAGCCCCCACGCGCATTCTTGCGCAGACCGGGCCGCACCGCAATCAGCACGCCCCGGGCGAAATGGCGCGGGCGGCCTCGGCCTAGAACCCGAATTTCGCCCAGATCGCCCGTGTCTCGACAGCCGAGATCAGATCGTCCGGCAGGCCAGCCACTGATTCCATGGCCGAAAGCTGCCCGGCGCCCGGCGATTTCCGGCCCAAAAGACTGGAAAGCAGACCGGTCGGCTGGGCAATCACGGGCGTGAGAACCTTCTCACCAAAGCGGGCACGAAGAGTTGAGCGGAGATCGCCGATGCTGTCGGCGAGCCCCAGCGCGATTGAGCTTTCACCAGCCCAGTATTCGCCCGTGAACAGGGTGTCGTCGTCGCCCTTCAACCGCGCGCCGCGGCTCTCCTTCACCAGCGCGATGAAGATCCGGTGGATCTCGCGCTGGAGCGCTTTCAGCTTGGCGACGTCGTCGGGATTCTCGGGGAGGAACGGATCGAGCATCGCCTTGTGCGCGCCGGCGGTGTAGAGGCGCCGCTCGATGCCGAGCCGCCTGATCGCTTCCTGGAAACCAAAGCTGCCGCCGACCACGCCGATCGAGCCGAGAATCGAGGACGGATCGCAGATGATCTCGTCGCCGGCGCAGGCGATCATGTAGCCGCCGGATGCGGCGACGTCCTCGACGAACACCAGCACCGGCAGCTTCTTCTCCGCCGCGAGCTGCTTGATGCGCAGATAGATCTGGCGCGACTGCACCGGCGAGCCGCCGGGCGAGTTGATCACCAGCGCCACCGCCTTGGCGTTGCGCATCGAAAACGCCCGCTCCAGCACCCGCGCAACGGTCGCGAGCGTCATGCCCGGGCGCAGCGGCGTCACCGCGCCGATCACGCCGGACAGCCGCACCACCGGCACCACGGCCGTGCCGGGACGGAAGCGCGCCGGCAGATATTGCATGAGCTTGTCGGCCAGGCCGGAACTCTCACGATCGTTCAATTGTTCGGCCATGCCGTTACCTCTGATTAACCATTTCTTATCACGCGACTGTCATTGGAAGGGCCCGGAACGTGTTTTGCGGAAACTCCGTTGAGAGGCTGCAATGGGCCAGCGGAGAACACCATGAAAATCTATCTGCTGATGCTGCTGATCGGTGCGCTGTTCATGGCGATCCGCCTGACGACTCCGCAAGAGCAGCAGTCGGAATCGCTTCCGCAGTAGGGCGTCACGGCTCCACCAGCGGCAACACCGCCCTTCCCTCCAGAATATCCCTCACCTCGTTGTTCGGCGCGCGCGGCCCGTCGTTGAGCATGAGGCCAGGCAGCACGCGCGTCGGAGCCCGGCCGCCCTTGACGGCGCGCACCAGCACCCGGATCGCGGGGCGTCCCGCTTCGCCATGAACCGGCAGGATCGCGAGACTTCCGAAGCCGCGTGACAGCGCTGCCAAAACGTCGGCGATCCCATCTGCGCGCCAAATCAATGTCAGCGCGCCATCCGATCGGAGCATGCGCCGTGCCGCATGCACCCACGCATTCAACGTCTCGTCGGTCGCCACATGCGCGGTGTGGCGCGCTTGATCGGGCGAGCCACGATGGCGAGCGGGATCGTTGAAGGGCGGATTCATCAGCACCACGTCGACGCTGTCGGGCGCGAGCCCGCTCGCCGCAAACGCCTGTGCGTCCGCGGTGACGTCGAGCACGATGGTCTCGGCGGCAATCGCATTCGCCGCCGCATTGGCGCGCGCAAGCCCTGCCAGTTCCGGATCAATCTCGACCAGGCTGAGCCTGATACCGGCCACGCGCCGGGCCAGCGCCAACCCGGCTGTGCCGATGCCGGCGCCGAGATCGACCACGCGGTCGCCCGCTTGGGCCTGCGTCGCCGCCGCGAGCAAAATGGCGTCGTGCCCGGCGCGATGGCCGGACCGCTTCTGCTTCAGTCGCAACTGCCCGCCGAGAAAGGCGTCTTCGGTGAGGTCTGTCAGCGCTTCACCTATCGCTGCGGAGTTCGTGGCTGAGGCCGGCCTCGGTCAGGAGCTGCCGGGCCTCGAGGGCGTCGTCTTCATGGACCAGGATCCGCCGCGGCAAAATGCCCAGCGAGCCCTCGATGATGCTCATGTTCTGGTCCAGCACCAGATGATGGATGTTGGCGCCGTCGAGCAGCGCGCCGACCGCCGACACCAGCACCATATCGTTGGTCCGAACCAGTTCTCGCAAAACACAGGCCTCCTGCCTGACGGGGATTAAGCGGCAATGTCAATGGTTCCACGGCCCTTGCCGCATCCCCGTCCAGTTTCTATTGTCTTTCGATCAGAATAGCCCTTCCGGGGCAAATATTGGAGACCGGCGTGGCCGTCATCGTACCTTTCGAAACTCCCGGCGCGTCGATCGAAGAGCTGGTTGTCCTTGTCGCCGGTGACATGGAGCGCGTCAACGCCACGATCCTGTCGCGGACCGGTTCTGATGTGACCATGATCCCCGAGGTCGCCAATCATCTGATCTCCTCCGGGGGCAAGCGCCTGCGGCCGATGCTGACGCTCGCCATGGCCAACCTCGCCGGCTACGCCGGTGACGGCCATATCAAGCTCGCCGCCTCCGTCGAGTTCATGCATACCGCCACGCTCCTGCACGACGACGTCGTCGACGAGAGCGAGATGCGCCGCGGCAAGCTGTCGGCGCGGATGCTCTGGGGCAACGAAGCGAGCGTGCTGGTCGGCGACTTCCTGCTCGGCCAGGCTTTTCGCATGATGGTCGAGGTCGGCTCGCTCCGCGCGCTCGACATCCTCTCCGCGGCCGCCGCGACCATCGCCGAGGGCGAGGTGATGCAGCTTGCCGCCGCCAAGAACACCGCGACCACCGAAGACGAATATCTCGCCGTGATCCGCGGCAAGACCGCCGAGCTGTTCGCCGCTGCCTGCGAGGTCGGCCCTGTCATCGCCAACCGCCCCAAGGCGGAACAGACCGCCTGCCGATCGGTCGGCATGAATCTCGGCATCGCTTTTCAGCTCGTCGACGACGTGCTCGACTATGGCGGCAAGAGCGCAAAACTCGGCAAGAACACCGGCGACGATTTTCGCGAGGGCAAGATCACGCTGCCAGTCGTGCTCGCCTTCCGCCGCGGCAACGACACCGAGCGCGCCTTCTGGATCCGCGCGCTCGAGCGCGGCGAGATCGGCGACACCGACCTCGACCACGCCATCGGGTTGATGAACAAGCACCGCGCCCTCGAAGACACGCGGAGCCGCGCCCAGCACTACGGCGCCATGGCCGTGGACGCGCTGGCGCTGTTCCCGTCCTCGCCGATGAAGAGCGCACTGGAGCAGGTCGTGGCGTTCTGTCTGGCACGGTCGCATTAGGGCTCGCATGCTACCCGCACATTTCGGTGTCTTGCCGGCGAAGGTCGGTGAGACAGCGCCCGACTGCATCAACAATCGTCATTGCGAGCGCAGCGAAGCAATCCAGTCTGCCACCGCGGCAAGACTCTGGATTGCTTCGCTGCGCTCGCAATGACGAGTAACTTGCATTTTGCAAGTTACCTCCCTACCTTCCCAGGATGCAGCCCAAATCCCCCTCGATCCTGGAATGCCCGGTCGGCCGCGCCGTGGAGACCGTTGGTGAATGGTGGAGCATTTTGATCCTGCGGGATGCGTTCCAGGGCGCAACAAAGTTCGACGAATTTTCACAAAGTCTCGGGATCGCGCCGAACATCCTGTCGCGGCGGTTGGCCCATCTCACCGAAAGCGGCATGTTCGTGCGCCGCCGCTATCACGAGCGGCCGCCGCGTTACGAATATGTGCTGACGGACAAGGCGCGGGATTTCTTTCCCGTGATCGTCGCGCTGCTCGCCTGGGGCAACAAGCATCTCACGCCGAAAGGCGAATCCATTTTGCTGGCGAACCGCGACGATAGTCGTCCGTTCGATCCGGTCGTGGTCGATGCCGCCGACATGCAGCCGATCACGCTCGCCAATGCGGTCATCATCGCCGGCCCCCGCGCCAGCCGTGTCATGCGTAAACGGCTGACCTCGCTCAAAGCCATGAACCCGGCCGTCGCGCCGGCTGGAGACTGACATGCGTCGTATCGTCGTGACGGGGATGGGCGCGGTGTCGCCGCTTGGCTGCGGTGTCGAACTGTCCTGGCGCCGGCTGCTGGCCGGTCAAAGCGGGCTGCGCCCGCTGCCCGAATGGTCGCTGGCGCTGCCCGCGCGCATTGCCGGCCTCGTGCCCGACAAGGCCAATGACGCGGATGGCGGCTTCGATCCCGCGCAGGCCGCCGCGCCGAAAGACCAGCGCAAGATGGACCGGTTTATCCTGTTCGCGCTGCTCGCCACCGCAGAAGCGGTCGCGCAGTCCAAATGGACGCCACAGGATGCGACCGCACTGGAACGAACCGCGACGATCATCGCCTCCGGTGTCGGCGGCTTTCCGGCGATGGCGGAGGCGGTGCGCATCACCGAACAGCGCGGCCCGCGCCGGCTGTCGCCGTTCACGATTCCCTCCTTCCTCGCCAATCTCGCGGCCGGCCACGTCTCGATCAAATACGGCTACAAGGGTGCGCTGGGCACACCGGTCACGGCGTGCGCCGCCGGCGTTCAGGCGATCGGTGATGCCGCGCGCATGATCCGCGCAGGCGAGATTGATGTGGCGATCTGCGGCGGCGCGGAGGCCTGCATCGACATCGTCAGTCTCGGCGGCTTTGCCGCGGCCCGCGCACTGTCGAGCTCCTTCAACGACGAGCCCGCACGCGCCTCGCGCCCGTTCGATCGCGACCGCGACGGTTTTGTCATGGGCGAAGGCGCCGGCATCCTGGTGATCGAGGAGCTGGAGCATGCATTGGCGCGCGGCGCGACGCCGATCGCGGAGATCGTCGGATACGGCACGACCGCGGACGCCTATCACATGACGTCGGGTCCGCCTGATGGCGACGGCGCCCGGCGCGCGATGGAGATCGCGCTCCGACAGGCGAAGCTTGCGCCCGCGGACTTGCAGCACCTGAACGCGCACGCGACGTCGACGCCGGCCGGCGACGAGAGCGAGCTTGGCGCGATTGCCGCGCTGTTCGGCCGTCACCGCGGCATTGCCGTGAGCGCGACCAAATCGGCCACCGGCCATCTGCTCGGCGCCGCCGGAGGGCTCGAGGCGATCTTCACTATCCTCGCCCTGCGCGACCAGATCGCGCCGCCGACGCTCAATCTCGAAAACCCTGATCCGGGTGCGGACGGCATCGACATCGTCGCCGGCGCGGCCCGGCCGATGCCGATGCTCAACGCCATCTCCAACGGGTTCGGCTTCGGCGGGGTGAATGCCAGCGTGATCTTCCGCCGGATCGGCTAGGCAAGAGGGCTTGCAATCGCGGCAAGCTGCGCTACGAAACAGGATGATCGAAACGAATTTCTGGCTGTTCCTGGCCGCCGCTTGTCTCATTGCCGCCGTTCCCGGCCCCGGCATTTTCTACGTCGCGGCACGGACCATGTCGGAAGGGCGCGCTAGCGGTTTTGCATCGACCGCGGGCACCGCGCTCGGCGGGCTGGTTCATGTGGTCGCGGGCAGCCTCGGCATCTCCGCGATCATCCTTGCCAGCGCCGAGCTGTTTGTCGCCGTGAAATTAGTCGGCGCACTCTATCTGGTCTGGCTCGGCATCAGAACTTTCCGCAGCGCCAGCCGCGCGCTGTCATTCGACAGCGAGCCCGTCGGCGACAAGCGCGCCTTTCGCGACGGCGTGCTGGTCGAGGCGCTGAACCCGAAGACCGCCGCGTTCTTCCTCGCCTTCATTCCGCAGTTCCTTGACCCGGCGGGATCGAACCCGACGCTGCAATTCATCGTGTTCGGCGCGATCTCGGTGACGCTGAACACGCTCGCCGATATCGTGGTGGTGCTGATGGCCTCCGCGACACGTACGCAGCTGATTGGAAGGCCGCATTTGATGCGGCGTCTCACCCAAGGCTCGGGCGTCTTCATCGCGGGCCTCGGCCTGTCGCTCGCACTGGCGCGGCGGCCCGTGAATGGATAGCTCCACCACGCTCGCCCCGCAAAGCCGATTCTATGAGTCGCACGGCCTGCGGCTGCATTATGCCGACTGGGGCAACGACGGCGCGCCCGTAGCCGTCCTGGTTCACGGCGGCCGCGATCACTGCCGGAGCTGGGACGTCATCGCCCGGTCGCTGCAGCCGCATTTTCACGTGCTCGCGCCCGACCTGCGCGGGCACGGCGATTCCGAATGGACCAAGGGCGGCAGCTACGCGCTGACCGAATATGTGTACGATCTCACCCAACTCGTCCGCAGCATCGCCGCGCCCCAAGTCACTCTCGTCGGCCATTCGATGGGCGGCATGGTGAGCCTGATTTTTTCAGGATCATTCCCCGAACTGGTCTCGAAGCTGGTCGTGCTCGACGGTGTGACCATGCTGCCGGATACACCGAAGTCACCGACGCATGAGCGCATCAGCAAATGGGTCGGCCAGCTTGACAGACTGCACGACCGCACGCCGCGCCGCTATTCGACCCTTGAGGATGCGGCCGCGCAGATGGTGCTTCACAACAAGCGGCTGTCCCGCGACCTCGCGCTGCATCTTGCCACCCACGGCGCGCGGCAGAACGACGACGGCACCTATAGCTGGAAGTTCGATCCGTACCAGCGCGCCTCTGCGCCGCACCGGTTCTGGCCGGACGACCACGTCGCGCTGTGGTCGCGCATCACCTGCCCGACGCTGCTCTTGAATGCCGGCGAAAGCTTTCTCGCGGGCGCCAGGGCCGCAGGCCTGGAGCGCTACTTCCCGCAGGCGCGCGTCGTGACCATTGCCGAGGCCGGACACTGGCTGCAGCATGACAAGCCGCAAGAGGTGTTGGGTGAGATTCGAAAGTTTCTCGGGCTGGCCTAGCTCAACGTTCCCGCGTGCACCCACCAGCGGGAATGATCCCTGCGGATCTTCTCGGCGGCGGCATGCGCATCAGTGGACGCGCCATAGATCGCAAAGCACGTCGCACCCGAGCCGGACATGCGGGCGAGCTTGACGCCGGCGGAGTCACGCAAGGCTTCCAGCACGTCGCCGATCACGGGCTCGATGCGCATCGCCGGCGCTTCGAGATCGTTGGCGACGGTCTCGAGAGTTTCGACCCAATCGGCAATGGTGGCGCCCTCGTCCGGCCAGGCCGGGGCGTCGAAGACGGAGGTGGCGCCGACCAGGAGTTCGCCGTTGCGCAGGCCCAGCGCCTGGAACACATCCTTGGTCGCGACCGGCACGCGCGGATTGACCATCACGCAGGGCATGCTCGGCAGCATCAAGGGCAGCAGCTGCTCGCCGACACCGGTCATGTCGCAGGCGCGCGAGAACAGGCACACCGGCACGTCGGCGCCGGTCGCAAGCGCGACCTTCTGGAGTCGTGGATCGTCGAGCGACAGATTGTTGAGACGTGCCAGCAACCGCAGCGCCGCCGCGGCGTCGGCCGAGCCGCCGCCAATGCCGGCCGCGACGGGGAGCACCTTGTCGAGCGCGAAGGCGCCCAGCTTCAGGTTCGGCACGGCGTCGGCCAGGAGCTTGGCCGCCTTGAACACGAGGTTGTCGGCCATATCACCGCAGGCCGCCGCGAGCGGGCCCGTGGTGATGAGCTTCAACTCGCCGCCGGGCTCCAACGTCAGCCGGTCGGCGCAGTCGGCAAACGCGACGACGCTTTCGAGATCATGATAGCCGTCGGCACGACGGCCGACCACGCGAAGGCTCAAATTGACCTTCGCGCGCCCTTCTTCAATGAACGCCGGCATTGGCGACACGCCCCCAGAACTTAGTTTTTCCTTCGCATGATCTTGCCGGAAAACCGCTACACACTTTTCCGGACCATGCGCTCAGCTCAGCCGCCGCCCTTGCCGTCGTCCTTCTTCTTCTCCTTCTCCGCCTGCGCAGCCGAGGAGTTCGAATTGTCGTCGGTCATACCGTTTGCGATCTTGGCTTCGATCTTCGGAAGCTCATCCGCCTCGGGCTTGAGATCGCGGGCGTGCGCCCACTGGAACTTGGCTTCCAGCGTGCGGCCGACGCGCCAATAGGCGTCGCCAAGGTGATCGTTGATAGTGGGATCCTCGGGCTTGAGGTCGATCGCGCGTTCGAGGTTCTTCACCGCGTCCTCGTAATTGCCGATGCGGTAATAGGCCCAGCCGAGGGAGTCGACGATGTAGCCGTCGTCCGGGCGCTGCTCGACCGCCCGCTTGATCATCTTCATGCCTTCGTCGAGATTGACGCCCTGGTCGATCCAGGAATAGCCGAGATAGTTGAGGACGTGCGGCTGGTCGGGCTGCAGCTCGAGCGCCTTCTTCATGTCGGCTTCGGCCTTGCCCCACTGCTTGGAGCGCTCCTCGCAGATGCCGCGATAATAGTACCAGACGCTGTTGGCCTTGTCGTTGCCGGCCGGCAGCACGTCGACGCCTTGCGAATAGGTCGCGCCGCATTCGCCGAACTTCTTGCGGCCGCGCTCGATGTTGCCGAGCGCCATGATGGCTTCGAGATCCTTGGAATCCTCAGTGGTGACACCCTTGAGGATCTTGATCGCCTCGTCGGTGCGGTCGGCGGAATCCAGATCGATGGCGAGCTGGATCTGCGCGTTGCGCTTGAGCGGCGAGGACGACGGCACCCGCTCATAGACCTTGATCGCCATCTGCGGCCGCTTCACCGATTCATAGAGATCGGCGAGCGAGAGCAGCGCCAGGGGATGGCTGGGCTGGAGGTAGAGCGAGAGCTGGAGATAGACCAGCGCCAGATCCTCGCCGCCGCGGCGGGTCAGCGTGGCGCCAATGCCGTAGAGCGCTTCGGCGGCGCCGGCTTGCGCGGAATCGGCCAGCGGCGGCATCTTCTTGCCGGCCTTGGTCTCGCGCAGGCCTTCCACGATCAACGGATGGCGGGCGAGCTTCTTGTCGAACGCCTGGTAGACGGTGGTCGCGGCGGCCGAGTCCTTGTTGCGCGACAGCCAGCGCGCATAGGCCTCGGTGACACGCAGCATGGAATCGTCCAGTTTGTAAGCGCGCTCGAACCGGGTGCCGGCGTCCTTCTCCTTGCCGGAGAGTTCGAGGATCATGCCGGCGTGGAGGTCCTTGAACAGCGGATACCATTCCGGACCGGCCAGCTTGTCGATGGTCGCGACACCGCCCTTGGCATCGCCCGCACCATAGGCGGCCCAGCCCGACAGCAGCGTGGCGACGAGATCGGTGATCGGACCGCGGATCGACTGGTTGATGTTGGTCTGCGCGGTCGCGTACTTCTTGAACTTGAGATCGTGCACGCCGACAACGAGGCGCGCGACGCGGTTGGTCTTGTCGATGGTGAGGATGCGCTCGGCGAGCTTGACGGCTTCGTCGATGTCACCGTCGGCGACCGACGAGATGAAGGCGCGGTCGAGCAGCTCGTTGTTCTTCGGGTCGGTGCGCAGAGCGGAGCGGTAGAACGCGGCGGCGGAGGCCGCGTCGCGCTCGACGCTGGCGTGGCGGGCGGCGAGATAGCTGCCGGAGGTGGTGAGCGCCTTCAGATCGTTTCGGGTCGGAAACTGCACCGCCGTGTCGGACGGATGATCCGGCGTCTGCGCCAGGACCGCGCCGGGGATCGTCGCGATCGCTGTGCCCATGAGGGCGATGGCGGCAACAGTCCAGCGGTTGAAACGATTTGAAAGCATCAGGGCTCGCCTTGAGTTGGTAGTGCCTGGGTCTGCAGCAAAAGGCCGTATCGCAAGCGAACGCGGCCGGTGGCATCGGGACCCGGAACCGTCGGGCCGACAATGCCGCTTTTGGCGCTTCACCGCAAGGATTCGGGCCGGGCGATCCCCGCCGCACGTCCCAAATCGGCCAAGTGACCGGTCAAGTGCGCCCCAAGACGCTGCTAGTATGGCCTTATCGTGGCCACGGGCCGCAACCGCAGCCGGGTTCTCACGCGAACGTGCGTCACAGGGCCTGGGTCACGTCGCTTTGGTCACATTGGGCCTTGATCACCAGGGTCTTGGCTCGGTGACCCCCTTACATCGCCTCGTAGTTCGGGCCGCCGCCGCCCTCCGGAGGAACCCAGGTGATGTTGCCGTTGGGGTCCTTCACGTCGCAGGTTTTGCAGTGAACGCAATTCTGGGCGTTGATCTGGTAGCGCGGGCTCGAACCCTCCTCGACCCATTCATAGACGCCGGCCGGGCAATAGCGATTCGAGGGACCCGCGAACACGTCGTGCTCCGAGGTCTTCTGAAGATTCATGTCCGTGACCTTGAGATGGACCGGCTGGTCCTCCTCATGATTGGTATTGGACAGGAACACCGAGGACAGCTTGTCGAAGGAAATCTTGCCGTCCGGCTTCGGGTAGTTCTTCGGCGCGTGGGCCTTGGCCGGATCGAGTGTCGAGCGATCAGGCTTGGCGTGCGGCCGGGTTCCGAACAGCGAACCGCCGAACAGCGTGTTGCACCACATGTCGAAGCCGCCGAGCGCGACGCCGAGCACGGTGCCGAATTTCGACCACAACGGCTTGACGTTGCGGACCAGGAACAAATCCTTGCCGACCGAGGAAGAGCGCCAGGCGTTCTCGTAGTCGACGATCTCGTCATTGGCGCGATTGGCAGCGAGCGCGGCAGCGACATGCTCGGCGGCAAGCATGCCTGTGCCCATCGCATTGTGCACGCCCTTGATGCGGGGAACGTTGACGAAGCCGGCCGCGCAGCCGATCAGCGCGCCGCCGGGGAAGCTGAGTTTCGGCACCGACTGATAGCCGCCCTCGGTGATGGCCCGCGCGCCATAGGCGAGCCGCTTGGCGCCCTCGAAGGTGCCGCGGATCGAGGGATGCGTCTTGAAGCGCTGGAACTCGTCGAACGGCGACAGATACGGATCGTCGTAGTTGAGATGCACGACAAAGCCGACGGCAACGAGATTGTCGTCGTAGTGATAGAGGAACGAGCCGCCGCCGGTCTTCAGGTCGAGCGGCCAGCCGAACGAATGCTGGATCGTGCCCTTCTGGTGCTTGGCGGGATCGATCTGCCAGACTTCCTTGAGCCCGATGCCGAACTTCGCCGGTTCGCTGTTGGAGTCCAGCGCGAACTTCGCGATCAACTGCTTGGTCAAGCTGCCGCGGGCGCCTTCGGCGAACAGGGTGTACTTGCCGAGCAATTCCATGCCGCGGGTGAATGAGTCCTTCGGCTTGCCGTCCCGGCCGATGCCCATGTCGCCGGTGGCGATGCCCTTCACCGCGCCCTGCTCGTCATAGAGCACCTCGGCGGCGGCAAAGCCCGGATAGATCTCGACACCGAGCGCCTCGGCCTTGCGCGCGAGCCAACGGCAGACATTGCCGAGCGAGCCGATATAGCAATGATGGTTGTCCATCAGCGGCGGCATCATGAAATTCGGCAGCTTGATCGCGCCGCCGCCCGTCATCCAGTAGAAGCGGTCGTCCTTGACCTGCGTCTTCAGCGGGCAGTCGGAATCCTCGCGCCAGTCCGGGATCAGCTTGTCGAGCCCGGCCGGATCGATCACGGCGCCGGAGAGAATATGCGCGCCGACCTCGGAGCCCTTCTCCACCACGACGATGTTGAGATCGGCATTGATCTGCTTCAACCGGATCGCCGCGGCCAGGCCCGAGGGGCCGGCGCCGACGATGACGACGTCGAATTCCATGGATTCGCGCGGGGGAAGTTCTTCGGTGCTCATCTGATCTCAGCCCTTGAGACGGTCCTTGGTCGATTGCGCCCTCTTGTTTCCGATTTTTCCGGGTAGGACAACCTAGGAAATGCGTTTCGCTGGGATACAAGGCGGCCTAAACTGAACCAATAGTCAGACTTTCCAAATGATCCCAGAACCCGCACCCACCGTCCGAGAGCTTCTCGCCTTCTATCTGGAGGCTGGAGTCGATTGCGCGCTCGCGGAGGAACCGACCGACCGCCTGGCGGAATTGGATACCCCGCCTCCGGCCCCGCGTGCGCCACCTCCGGTCGAAGCACCGCGACCGGTGGCCGCCCCCGCGGTGATACGCGGCGAGACCGCACCCGCGCCCGACATCGCGATCGCCTCGGCGCGCGAGGCTGCGCGCACCGCGCCGACGCTGGAGGCGCTACGCGAGTTGATGCAAAGCTTCGACGGCTGCGCGCTAAAACACACGGCGACGCGGTTGGTGTTCGCCGACGGCAATCCGCAGGCGCGCATCATGTTCGTCGGCGAGGCACCGGGCCGCGACGAGGACATCGAGGGGCTGCCCTTCGTCGGGCGCAGCGGAAAGCTGCTCGACCTCATGATCGGCGCGATCGGGCTCAACCGCACCACCGCCTACATCGCCAACGTGATTCCGTGGCGGCCGCCCGGCAACCGCACGCCGACGCCGCAGGAGACGCAAATCTGCCTGCCCTTCATCCAGCGCCAGATCGAGCTGGTGAATCCGGATGTGCTGGTGTCGCTCGGCAATCCCGCGACGCAGACGCTGCTCTCGACCCGCGAAGGCATCATGCGCACCCGCGGCCGCTGGTTCGACTACGAGACGGCTGGCCGCACCATCCGCGCGCTGCCGACCTTCCACCCGGCCTATCTGTTGCGCTCGCCTTCGTACAAAAGGCTGGCTTGGCAGGATCTGCGGGCGATTGCGAAGATCCTGGCGGGATAGTCCTCTCGTGTCCCGGACGCGATGCAGCGCGATAGCGCTGCTTCGCAGAGCCGGGACCCAGACTGCTGCAACATGGGCCCCGGCTCTGCAGCGCATCACTTCGTGCTGCGCAGCGTCCGGGGCACGAGCGCAGTCTAACTCCCCTTCGGCCGCACGATGGCCCAGCCGATACGCAGGAGCTGCTGGCGTCCGGTCACCAGCCATTCGAAGGCGCGCGGCACTTCCGGGACGATGCCGGGAAAGCGCGCCAGGATTTCCGGCGGTGGGGTGCCGGCGGTATCGGAGGCGCGCCAGACCACGACGCCGCCGGTCTCGCTGAATTTGGCCTGATTCATCCACGGCGTACGCGCGGGCTCGGCATCGATGAAGAGATGCGGCCGGCCGGAATGCAGCGTGATCAGGCTCGCAAGCTGGGTCTCGCCGGCGACCGCGCGCAGGCGATGATTGGTGCGGCGGGCAAAGCTTTCGTCGAAGAAGTCCGAAATCGCCCGCGCCGGCATCGAGGTCGCGATCTCGTTGGCACCGGTCCAGGGCAGGAACAGGACGGCGAGCACGACGCCGATTGCGGGCGCCACGACGGCGCCGGCCCACACCATCCGCAGCATCTTCGCCCGGCGCATCGCGATGAGATCACCGGCCACCACGACCACGGCAAGCCCCGATATGACCAGCACGATGCCGGCGCCGCCGACGACGGCATCGAGGCCCAGCAGGCCGGAGATCAGCACCGCGCCGAGCGCCGGCGCCAGCGCGAAGAAATAGACGAAGTTGCGCGCGAGCGGCTCGACCGGCGGGCGGTAGATGATCGGCGCCTCCTCGCTCCTGGGAACGAACAGGCCGGTGTTGAGGATCGTCAGCGCCGGGATCGCCGCCGCGCCGAGCAGGAGCCCCCCGAGCAGCCAGCCCGCGTGCAGCGCGCGGGCATTGAGTTCGGCGACCTCAGGCCAAGCCGGCAGGACGAGCGCCTCGGCGCGCATCAGCCAGACCGCATAGGGCAATGCCAGCACGGCGACGACCACCAGCGCAAACAGCGGGTCGAATGCGCGCAACGTGCGGCGGCCGCCCGCGGTTGCGAGCGCGAAGGCGATAAGCAGCAGCAGGAGGAAGATCGCCGCGGGCGTCGTCAGCAGCAGGAGGCCGGCCTCGATCGACCAGGCGAACCAGGCATTGCCGCGGCGCTGGCCGATGATCTGCCAGGAATGCAGCAGCAGCAGTGCCCAGAGCGGCCGCGCCAGCACAAGGGGGCCGAAGTCGAGTGCGGGCGACGAGAAGGCCAGCATCGTCATGGTCAGCAGCACGGCCAGCACCGCCTGCTGGGGGCCGACCACGGCGCGGGACAGATGATAGAGCGTGATGAAGGTTGCGATCCCGCAGAGCTCGGCCAGGACGTAGACCCCGAACACGTGGCCGCCGGCGGCGCGATAGGCGATGTCGGCGAGCCAGACCGGCAAGGGCGGGCCCAAATCAGTGCCGACCTGGTATTCGCGGCCGAAGGCCAGCAGCGTCGCGAGGCTGCCGGGCGGGCTGCGATAGAACACCAGCGCCACGAACAGCCACATCGCGGCCTGGAGCAGCACGGCGATCCACACGATCAGCCGCGGCCGGGCGCGAATGAGCTCGATAACCAGGGAGGTAAACCGCATGCAACGTCCGAAAGATGCAGCCAACCCGTCCAGCCGGCCCTATTCGCTCACGACTGTTTTGATAGAGGGCGCTGCGCGTCGTGGCAACCGAGTCTGGTCTAGAGATTTGCCGACGCGTCGACTTCCAGGCTGGTGTCCACCTGCACCTCGATCTCGGTCACCGCAAACAGGTCCTGCGCCGGCTCAACCGTCCAGGGCATGTGCTTGGCGCGGGCGGCGACGACGGGGGCAAAGAAGCTGCGGTGGTGGACGGTGGGGCCGAGGCGGTTGAGCGCGTCGAGGTGCTCGGGAACGGCGTAGCCCTTGTGCTGCTCGAAACCGTAGCCGGGGCAGTCCTGCGCCAGCGCGCACATCAGGCGGTCCCGCGTCACCTTGGCGACGATCGAGGCCGCCGCGATCGACAGGACGATGCCGTCGCCGCCGATCACGGCCTCGCAGTCGCATTCGGTATCGAGCCGGTCGCGGCCGTCGACGAAGACGTGGCGGGGCTGCTCGGGCAGCGCCACCACGGCGCGCTTCAGCGCCCACAGCGAGGCGCGCAGGATGTTGTCGCGGTCGATGCGGGAGCGCGAAGCGACGGCGACCGAGACCTGCGCGGTGGCGCAGATCTTGTCGAACAGCTTTTCGCGCGCCTCGGGCGTCAGGCGCTTGGAATCGTCGATGCCGTGCGGGATGCGGTCGGGATCGAGAATCACCGCAGCCGCCACCACAGGACCGGCCAGCGGCCCGCGGCCGGCCTCATCGCAGCCCGCGACCGGCCAGATCCCGCGCTTGATCAGCGCGCGCTCGCGGCGGAAGCTTGGGGCAACGATGATGGCGCTTTTTCCGCCGGCCAGCGCCTTGGCCAATTTTTTAGGCGCAGCTTTCTTGTTATTGGGCGCAGCCTTCTTGGGCGCACCTTTGGCCGGCTTCTTGGCGGATTGATCCCGAATCATGGCCGGGATCGTGCGCAAGCGGCGTGGCCTGCGCAACCGGGAACCTCGGACAATTCCCGTTATTCAGGTCAGCCGCCCTATTCCGCCAGATGCACCCGCCGGTCCTCGCCGACCTCAATGCCTGGCGCGACCACGACCTCCCAGGGATGGCCGTCAGGATCGGCGAAATAGCCGGAATAGCCGCCGTAGTCGGTCTGATGCGCGGCCTTCAGCAGCGCGGCTCCCTTGCTGAGGGCGAATGCCAGCACCGCGTCCACCTCCTCACGCGCGCGACAGTTCCAAGCGAGCGTCATGCCGCGGAACGTCGATGGCCTCGGAGTATCGGGCGATTTGGCGTCGGCCGCGAGCTGATCCCAGGGAAACAGCGCAAGCACCGGACCGCCGGTGTCATAGAACGCAACGGCCTCACCGGTTACCTTTAGCCGGCGCGAGAAACCAAGCGCGTCGTAGAAAGCGATGCTGGCGCGGATGTCGCTGACGCCCAGCGTGATGACCGTGAGCCGCGGCACCGGCGGCGGCAATTCCTTACTCATACGACACCTCGTCCACTTCGTCGCTCAGAACAGGCTGAGCTGATCGCCGTTCCGCTTCGGTTTGGCAAAATGATCCGTCGTCAGCTTCGAGCGCCGTTTGTTCAGCCCCAGCCTGTCGCAGGCGATCTCGAAGCGGCGGCCGATGGTCCAGGCCATCGGGCCGGTGCCCTTCATCCGCTCGCCCCATTTCGCGTCGTAGTCGCGGCCGCCGCGCATGTCGCGGATCAGCGTGAAGACGTGGCGGTAGCGGTCCGGATAGTTCGCCATCAGCCATTCACGAAAGAGATCGCGTACCTCAAGCGGCAACCGCAGCAGCACGTAGGAAGCTTCCTTGACGCCGGCATGGGCGGCGGCATCCAGGATGCGCTCGATCTCGGAATCGTTCAGCGCGGGGATCACGGGCGCGACCATGACGGTGGTCGGAATGCCGGCCTCCGAGAGCTGCTTCAGCGCCTCCAGCCGCTTCGGCGGCGTCGATGCCCGCGGCTCCATGGTGCGCGCGAGCTTCGGATCGAGCGAGGTCACCGAAATCCCGACCTTGGCGAGGTTGCGCTTGGCCATACGCGCGAGAATGTCGATGTCGCGGGTCACCAGCGCCGACTTGGTGACGATGCCGACGGGATGGCCGGCGCGTTCCAGCACCTCCAGAATGCCGCGCATGATCTTGCGGTCGCGCTCGATCGGCTGATAGGGATCGGTGTTGGTGCCGATCGCGATCATCCGCGGCTCGTAGCCGGGCGCAGCAAGCTCCTTCTCGAGCAGCGCCGGTGCCTCAGGCTTCACGAACAGCTTCGATTCGAAGTCGAGCCCCGGCGACAGGCCGAGATAGGCATGGGTCGGCCGCGCGAAGCAATAGACGCAGCCGTGCTCGCAGCCGCGATAGGGATTGATCGAGCGATCGAACCCGATGTCGGGAGAATCGTTGCGGGTGATCACTTTGCGCGAGGTGTCGACGCCGACGGTGGTCTTGAACGGCGGCAGCTCTTCCAGGCTCTGCCAGCCATCGTCGAAGGCGACGCGCGCCTCGGCCTCGTACCGGCCGCTGGCATTGGATTGGGCGCCCCGCCCTCGCCTGCGCTGCTTGTCGATGGCGATCGCAAGCTCAGGGAAAGCAGAAGGCGCACCCGCCGGCTCGGAGGGCGCCGTGACCGGCGGGTGCTTGAGAGCATGAGAGGATGCTGGACTCATGAAGCCAAGATAGCATGCCGAAGGAACAAATCAAGAACACAAACAAAAAACTGAAAAACAACCCCATGCACAGGAACCGCCCAAATTTCGGGCGGGCGCCTTTGACCTCGCGCAACACGCCAGTTCCGACGACTTCGTTTGATGCCGGTCAGGGATCAATCGCCGCAGATCGATGTTGGTGACAATCGCTGGGTGAAGGTCGGCAAGAACATGACAAATCGAAGACAATCGCCTGCGGCGAGCAGCGACCTCGGCCTCCTCGATCGCTACTGGCGCGCTGCGAACTATCTCTCCGTCGGGCAAATCTACCTGCTCGACAACCCGCTGCTGCGCGAGCTCTTGCGGCCCGAGCACATCAAGCCGCGTTTGCTCGGCCATTGGGGCACGACGCCGGGTTTGAACTTCATTTATGCCCATCTCAACCGCGTCATCCGCGCGCTGGACCTGAGCGTGATCTATGTCTGCGGTCCCGGCCACGGCGGCCCCGGCATGGTCGCCAACACCTATCTCGAAGGCAGCTACAGCGAGATCTATCCCGATATCGCACGCGATACGGACGGATTGCGCAAGCTGTTCAGACAGTTCTCCTTCCCCGGCGGCATTCCCAGCCACGCGGCGCCGGAAACGCCGGGCTCGATCCATGAAGGCGGCGAGCTCGGTTACGCGCTGGTGCATGCCTATGGCGCGGCCTTCGACAATCCCGACCTGATCGTCGCCTGTGTCGTCGGCGACGGCGAGGCCGAGACGGGCCCGCTCGCGGCGTCCTGGCACTCCAACAAGTTCCTCAATCCCGCTCATGACGGCGCGGTGCTGCCGATCCTGCATCTCAACGGCTACAAGATTGCCAATCCGACCGTGCTCGGGCGGATGCGCGATGAAGAGATCCGCGATCTCTTCCACGGGCTCGGCCACGAGCCGCTGTTCGTCGAGGGCGACGATCCCAAATTGATGCACCGGGCCATGGCGGACGCGCTCGACGTCGCGCTCGCCGGCATCCGGTCGATCCAGCAGCACGCCCGAGACGGCCGCAAGAGCGTCGAACGTCCGCGTTGGCCGATGATCGTGCTGCGCAGCCCGAAGGGCTGGACCGGCCCCAAGGAGGTCGACGGCAAGAAGGTCGAAGGTTTTTGGCGTGCACATCAGGTGCCGGTCGCGAACTGCCGGGAGAATCCGGCGCATCTGAAGATTCTCGAAGACTGGATGCGCAGCTACGAGCCGGAAAAGCTGTTCGACGCGAGCGGCGCGCTCATTGCCGAGCTCCAGGCGCTCGCGCCCGAAGGCAATCGCCGCATGGGCGCCAATCCGCACGCCAATGGCGGCCTTCTGAAGAAGGAGCTGAAGCTGCCGGACTTCCGCAGCTTCGCAGTGGACGTGCGAGAGCCCGGCGGCGTCATGGGGGAAGCGACGCGCGAGCTCGGCAAATTCCTGCGCGACGTCATCCGCCTCAACGCGCAAGAGCGCAACTTCCGTATCATGGGTCCGGACGAGACCGCGTCAAACAGGTTAGACGCGGTGTTCGAGGCGACCGAACGCGTCTGGATGGAGCCGATCGAATCTTACGACGTGCACCTCGCGCAGGATGGCCGCGTGATGGAGGTGCTGAGCGAGCATCTCTGCCAGGGTTGGTTAGAGGGATATCTGCTCACCGGACGGCACGGCTTGTTCTCCTGCTACGAGGCCTTCATCCACATCGTGGATTCCATGTTCAACCAGCACGCCAAATGGCTCAAGGTGACGCGGCATCTCGCATGGCGGCGCCCGATCGCCTCGCTCAATTATTTGCTGACCTCGCATGTCTGGCGCCAGGACCACAACGGCTTCAGCCATCAGGATCCCGGCTTCGTCGATCTCGTCGCCAACAAGAAGGCCGACATCGTCCGCATCTACTTCCCGCCTGATGTCAACACGCTGCTGTGGATCGCGGACCATTGCCTGCGCACCTATGATCGCATCAACGTGATCGTCGCCGGCAAGCAGCCGGCGCCGCAATGGCTGTCGATGCAGGAAGCGGCCACGCATTGCGATGCCGGCATCGGCATCTGGAGCTGGGCCGGCACGGAAGACGTGGGACAAGAGCCCGACGTGGTGATGGCCTGCGCCGGTGACGTGCCGACGCTGGAAACGCTCGCCGCGGTCGACCTTCTGCGCAAGGCACTGCCCGACCTGAAGATGCGCGTCGTCAATGTCGTCGACCTGATGACCCTGCAGCCTCGGGAGCAGCATCCGCACGGCCTCGACGACCGCGACTTCGACAGCCTGTTCACGCGCGACAAGCCAGTGATCTTCGCCTATCACGGCTATCCTTACCTGATCCACCGTCTCACCTACAACCGCACCAACCATGCCGGCATGCATGTGCGCGGCTTTGCCGAGGAAGGCACCACCACCACGCCGTTCGACATGGTCGTGCTCAACGGGCTCGACCGCTATCACCTCGCGATCGAGGCGATCGAACGTGTGCCTGGGCTCGCCGCCAAGGCGGCGCAGGTGAAGCAGCAATTCCGTGACAAGCTGATCGAGCATTCGCGCTATGTGCGCGAGCACGGCGAGGACATGCCGGATGTCCAGGGCTGGGTCTGGCCGAACTGCGCAGGCGGCAACACTCCGGCAGAGGCAGGCGACTGACAGCAGCCATGTCGAAAACGGTTCTCGTTCTTAACTCGGGATCGTCGAGCATCAAGTTCGGCCTGTTCGATATGTCGGCGAACGAGCCCACCCTGCTCTGCAAGGGCTTGCTCGACGAGCACGAGACCAGGCCGCGGCTCGTCGTGAAGAGCCCCGCGGGCGACGATCTGTTCGAGAAGCGGAGGGAAGCATCGGATCCGGACAGCGATCATCTTTTCGCCGACGTGCTGGGCTTCATCGAGGACCGCTTTGGCGACGGCCGCTTGGTCGCCGTCGGCCACCGCATCGTCCATGGCGGCCCGGACTATTCCGGTCCGGTCGAGCTGACGGATGATGTCTACGCGAAGCTGGAGGCGCTGACCCCGCTTGCCCCGCTGCACCAGCCGCGTTGTCTGGAGCCGGTCCGCACCATCAAGGCGCTCCGGCCGGCGCTGACGCAGATCGCCTGTTTCGACACCGCCTTCCATCACGGCCTGACGCCGCCCGCGAACCGGTTCGCCATCCCGAGGCGCTATGAAAAGCGCGGCGTCCGGCGCTACGGATTTCACGGCCTCTCATTCGAATATGTCGCGCGGCGTCTCGCTGCGACCGCGCCGCAGCTCATCACAAAGCGCACCGTCATCGCACATCTCGGCAACGGCGCAAGCCTGTGCGGCTTGCGCGATGGCCGCAGCATCGACACCACGATGGGCCTGACGCCGCTCGACGGTCTGATGATGGGCACGCGCTGCGGCACGATCGACCCCGGCATGCTGCTCTATCTGCAACAGCACGAGAAGATGTCGGTCGAAGATGTCCAGCGCCTGCTCTATCACGAATCAGGCCTGCTCGGCGTCTCCGGCATCTCCTCGGACATGCGCGTGCTGCTTGCGAGCGGCGAGCCTGCGGCGCGGGAGGCGGTCGAGCTCTTCACGCTCCGCGCGGCGCAGCAGGTCGCGATGATGGCGACCACGCTCGGCGGCCTGGACTGCCTGGTCTTCACCGGCGGCATCGGCGAGCACGCCAAGGAAATCCGCAGCGCAATCGCCGAGCGTCTCGGCTGGCTCGGTGTGCGCGTGGATGCCGCGGCGAATGATGAGGGATGCGAGCGCATTAGCGGAGACGGAGGCACCGTCGATGTGTACGTAGTCCCGACGAATGAGGAACTGATGATCGCACGGCATTGTGCGGCGGTGCTGCGACAAGAAAATCACATTTGAGAGTACGTGGCAGGGCAATCTTTTCGTAGCCCATCCTTCGAGACGCCCGCCGTTGGCGGGCTCCTCAGGATGAGGTCCTGCTCCGCGACGAAATCTTAGACCCTCATGGTGAGGAGCGCCGCCCTACGGCGCGCCTCGAACCATAAGGCCAAGGACGCTCGCAGAGTCAGTGCGTCCCCGACCAAATCTGGAAACAGCCGATCGCAACCTCGATCACGATCAGAACCACCACCGCGATTTCGAGGCGGAGCGAGCGCTGGGTGTCGATGATGTCGGTGAGCGCGTTGGCAGTCTCGGACACGGCGGTGAGCTTGCGCTCGAGCGTGTCGAGGCGCTCCTTCAGTTCGTACTCGTCTTCCAGGCGGGCATAGAGCCGGTCGAGCTCGGGCTTCTCCCAAAGCACGTCCGGCTTCTCGGCCACCGCAACACGGCCGGCGACGCGCTGCTGGACCAGAAGCGCATTGCCGATCAGTTGCAGGATGCCCTTGCGCCGGGGCGGTGTGCGACCCTGCTCGGCGAGCTTGCGCGCAAAGGGCTCGATCACGTCGAAGACCGCGGCGACACGCCGCTCGTCGCGCGCAAGCGAGGTACTCTTGGCGAGCGCATCCGCGATCAGCAGCAGCCGGTCGTCGGAGAATTTGGCGAGGCAGATCGGGCCGCCCGGCTGGATCGCCTCGGCGCTTTCGTCCTTGCAGAGCTGCGCCTGCGCGATCTCCTCCTCATAGGGGCTGAGCTCGCCGGTCACGCGGGGCTTCAGGCTGTCGATCAGCACCTTCTCTTCCGAAGGGAGGAGGCCGATCAGCACCACGACGCCGTAGCGGAAGATCACCGCAAGGCCGGCATGGACGCGGAAGGCCGCTGGCGTCGAGGAGACGGTCGCGCCTATCTCAAGGCCGGAGGGGTTGATGCGTTCACCCAGCATCACGGCCCGGATCCGCAAGATCGGCGCGCCGTCCAGCCTGGGAGAAGTTGCCGGCGTGTTAACAGCAAGTTGATCGGCGTTCATTCGAAGCCCCTCGTCAGCGGCGCGATTGCACGTTTTTCCCGTTCCCGCGCTGGTCAGCTATCGGATCCGCTTCTTGCAGGATTGCGAACGGCCTGGGCATCGCGCAAGGTTGCGGCAACCTCCGCACTAATACGGTCAAGCAAGGACGGCGCCGAACATTCGGCAATATCGCCACCCCGCACGGGACATATTTTGGAGGCGACGGCTCCAGCGGTTTACCATCGTAGACCGAAGCGCGGCCGAAAAGTTGCACTCGGCAACGCTGCATGTTTATGACAACATCATAATATAATTAGTTGCGCTTCTCCCGAAGTGCGGAGACTGAAGCCTCAATCATGCTAAGCGTCATCATTCCGACCGAAGGCGTCGAGCAGACGGCGGTCGCAACTCTGGCCGCGCTGGTACCCGGTGCCGCTGCGGGCATCATCCGGGAAGTCCTCCTGGTCGATGGCACCCGCAACGGCGTCATCGAGCGCGTTGCCGACGTCGCGGGCTGCCGTTTCATCGGCTTCGAGGGATCCTCGCAAGGCGCAGCCCTCGCCGCCGGCGCACTCCAGGCCCATTCGCCCTGGCTGATGTTCCTGCCCGCAGGCGCCGTGCTGGAAACCGGCTGGATCGAGGAAACCACCCAGTTCATCCAGACCGTCGCGTCCAGCGGCCGGGACCGTGCGGCCGTCTTCCGCTATGCGCGCTCGCCATACGCCGACGCCGGATTCCGCGACATCTTCCGGGCCGTGACGCGCAAGCTCATCGGTCCCTTCGGCGATCAGGGACTTTTGATCGCGCGTGATCACTACGACCGGATCGGCGGCTACCCGCCCCAGGCCCGCCGCCCCGAGGCACGGCTGCTGCGGCGGCTCGGCCGCTCGTCCCGGATCATGCTGCGCAGCCGGATCGTCATGGTCGGCTGAGGCCACCAGATACTTGCCAAAGTCAATTAATTGTTTGACAATGGCAAATATCGAGGTGACCCATGCCGTTCAACGCTACCGACGACCACATCGCAGCGGTCCGCGCCTTCAACCGCTTCTACACTCGCAAGCTTGGCGTGCTCGACCAGCACCTTGGAAAGAGCCCGTTCTCGCTCAGCGAGGCCCGCGTGCTCTACGAGCTCGCGCAACGGGACGACCTTGCCGCAAAGGAGATCGGCAACGAGCTTGGGCTCGATCCCGGCTATCTCAGCCGCATCGTGCAAAGCTTCGACGAAAAGGGGCTGATCACCCGCAGGCCCCTGCCCGCGGATCGCAGGCAATACCAGCTCAGTCTCACCGCTAAGGGCCGCCAGACCTTTGCCAAGCTGAACCTGGGCTCGCAAAATGAGGTCGCCGCAATGCTGGCTCAGCTTTCGGCCAGCGATGCAACGCGGCTCACGCAGGCCATGGCGACCATCGAGGCTGTGCTGGAGCAACGTCGAAGCCAGCCCGCGGCTTTCATGCTGCGCAGCCATCGCGTCGGTGACATGGGCTGGGTCATCTCCCGGCAGGCCGCCGCCTATGCGGCCGACTACAACTGGGATATCAGCTACGAGGCCCTGGTCGCCGAGATCTGCGCACAGTTCATCAAGGGCTATGACGCCGCGCGCGAGCACTGCTGGATTGCGGAAGTGGGTGGCGAGCCGGTCGGCTCGATCTTCCTGGTCAAGGCCACGGACGAGATTGCGAAGCTGCGCCTGTTGCAGGTCGAGAAGAAAGCGCGTGGACTCGGTGTCGGTCGCGCGCTGGTCGAGCAATGCATCCAGGGCGCACGCGAGAGAGGCTACAGCAGGATGACGCTGTGGACCCAAAGCATCCTGGTCGCCGCGCGTGGCATCTATCAAAGTGCAGGCTTCAAGCTCGTGAAGGCAGAGAAGCACCACAGCTTCGGTGCCGATCTGATCGGCGAGACTTGGGAGCGGGATCTCTGATTATTCGCAACGAGCTAGATGCAAGTAAATGTGCCCGTGCGGATGGAAACCCCTCATCCGGCGCTTCGCGCCACCTGCTCCCACAAGGGGAGAAGAGCGCGACTACGCCGTCGCGCCCTGGGCCTTCGGGCGGCGCAGGTGTTCGTCCAGCCGCGGCATGATCTCGACGAAATTGCAGGGACGCGTGCGGTAGTCGAGCTGGGCCTTGAGAATACCGTCCCAGCCGTCGCGGCAGGCTCCGGGCGAGCCGGGCAGGCAGAAGATGTAGGTCGCGCCAGTTACGCCGGCGGTGGCGCGGCTCTGGATCGTCGAGGTGCCGATCTTGGCGTGGCTCAGCATGTGGAATGCGATCGAGAAACCGTCCATGCGCTTCTCGAACAAGGGCTCGATCGCCTCCGGCGTGACGTCGCGTCCCGTAAAACCGGTGCCGCCGGTGGTGATGACGACGTCAACGCCCGCGTCCGCAATCCAGCCGCGGATGAAGGCGCGGATCGCCTCGACGTCGTCGGTGACGATCTCGCGCGCGGCGAGATGATGGCCGGCCGCAAGGATCCGGTCGGCGAGCGTCTGGCCGGACTTGTCGTCAGCGAGCGCGCGCGTGTCGGAAACGGTGAGAACCGCAATGTTGAGCGGGATGAATTGTTTTGTTTCGTCGATGGACGCCATAGGATCTCATCTCCTTACCCAACCACCGACGTCATCCTGAGGTGCGCGCACTTGCGCGCCTCGAAGGATGGCCGGAGGCTCGCCATCTCTAGGGCCCGTCGAAGAGGCGAGCACCTCAGGATGACGCCACTACTAGCTCATTACGACCCGCCACCGAACGTGTTGCAGGCCTGGACCGTGCCCTGCTGGTAGCCGGTCATGAACCACTGTTTGCGTTGCGCCGCCGAGCCGTGGGTGAAGGAATCGGGCACGACGCGGCCCGTCGCCTGGCGCTGCAGCGTGTCGTCGCCGATCGCGCTCGCCGTGGTGAGTGCGGCGTCGATGTCGCCCGGCTCCAGGAAGTTTGGCCGCTTCTTCGCCTCGCGATTGACCCAGACACCGGACAGGCAATCGGCCTGCAATTCAACCTTCACCTGGAGCGCATTCGACTCCGCCTTGCTGCCGGCCTGCTGCTGCAGTCGCGTCACGCGCGGAATGATGCCGAGCAGGTTTTGGATGTGATGGCCCGCCTCATGGGCAATGATGTAGGCGGTGGTGAAGTTACAGGCGGACTTGCCGGAGCAGCCGCGAAAACGCGTCTCGACCTCGCGGAAGAAACCGGTATCGAGGAAGATGGTCTTGTCGGGCGGACAATAGAACGGTCCCATTGCCGACTCTGCCCGGCCGCAACGGCCGCCATTGGTGACGTTGCGGAACAACACGACCTTCGGACCGGTGTAGGACTGGCCCGAAGCCTGGAAGATCTCGCTCCAGCGATCGTCGATCTCGCCGAGGATGCCGGAGATCATGCTGCCCATCTCGTCGGTCGGCGCGCCACGCTTGGCGTTGGAGGACGACTGGCGATCGGTCTGGTAGGACGGCGCCTGACCGCCGCCGGTGAGGATTTCGGCGCCGCCGATCAGGATGCGCGGATCGATGCCGAAGGCGTAGCCGACCAGGCCGAGCACGATGATGGTACCGATGCCGAGCCCGCCGCCGCCCATGGGGAGACCGAATCCGCCTCCTCCACCGCCCCCGCCACCATCGTCGCGACGATCCTCGATGTCGTCGCTGCGGCGGAAATCATCGTAGCGCATGGCGGCTTCCCTCGGTCCTGGATGGCATCATTTGGGCGCAAGAAAGCTCAACGCGCCACACACGTAAAATTTCCATGGCGTTAATCAATATCCCGCTCGGCAATTATTGCCTAGTGCGACAGCATGGCCATGGCAGCAATATTTTCCGGGCGTCGTGCAATTTTTTCCGAGAGAAATTTGAAGTCTTTTGGCACTCCGGCCGCTCTCGCAACACGAAGAAACGCGAAATGCGCTGTAAAACACGGCTAAAGCGTGCAGCAAACCACGCGCAACGCACGACGCGACGACTGCCCGCGAAAGCGGCGGGTTAAGTCGATTTTTACTTTGCCGCTGCAATGTAACGGTCAGTCGGTTGTTTGGTCCCGCGTCGCCGACAGCGTCGCCTGAGTCAGAGTTCTTGAGTCATGGTAGAGTCGCGTCGCGGGGCGTCTGCAAGGGCGCCCCGCACAAATTTTGAATCTCCTTCGCACAGCATCGTCCTCGGCGATTGCGTCGCCGAGATGTCGAAGCTTCAGGCTGGTTCGGTCGACCTGGTGTTCGCCGATCCACCCTACAATCTCCAGCTCAAGGGCGATCTCAAGCGCCCCGACGAATCCCATGTCGACGCCGTCAACGACGACTGGGACAAGTTCGATTCGTTTTCCGCCTATGACGATTTCACCCGCGCCTGGCTGCTTGCCGCCCGCCGCGCGATGAAGCCGTCGGCGACGATCTGGGTGATCGGCTCCTATCACAACATCTTCCGCGTCGGCGCGGTCATGCAGGACCTCGGCTTCTGGCTCCTGAACGACATCGTCTGGCGCAAGACCAATCCGATGCCGAATTTCCGCGGCCGCCGCTTCACCAACGCACACGAGACCATGATCTGGGCCGCGCGCGACGAAAAGGCCAAGGGCTACACGTTCAACTACGAGGCGCTGAAGGCCGCCAACGAGGACGTGCAGGCACGGTCCGACTGGCTGATCCCGCTCTGCACCGGCGAGGAGCGCCTCAAGGGCGCCGACGGCAAGAAAGTACATCCGACGCAGAAGCCGGAAGGCCTGCTCGCGCGCGTGCTGCTGTCGTCATCGAAGCCCGGCGATCTCGTGATCGATCCCTTCAACGGCACCGGCACGACGGGCGCGGTCGCAAAGCGCCTCGGCCGCTCCTATATCGGCTTCGAGCGCGACAAGACCTATGCGAAAGCGGCCCAAGCGCGCATCGCCGCGGTCGAGCCGCTGCCGGAGGCGAGCCTTGCCCCGTTCATGACCGCGCGCGAAGCGCCGCGGGTGGCGTTCTCCGAGCTGATCGAGCGCGGCATGATCATGCCCGGCACGAAACTGTTCGACGCCAAGAAGAAGCTCGGCGCACTGGTGCGCGCTGACGGCGCCATCATGTTCGGCGACAAGGTCGGCTCCATCCACCGCATGGGCGCGGTGGCGCAAGGTGCGCAAGCCTGCAACGGCTGGACCTTCTGGCACATCGAGACCAAGAAGGGTCTCAAGCTGATCGACGAACTCCGCGCCGAAATCCGCGCCGGCATGGCGGCCGGGTAGGCTTCCCGCGATCTTGAAGGGTGGGCAAAGCGAATCGTGCCCACCATCCCTGTCAATCCGGACCGAAGCAGTGCTGGTGGGCACGGCGCTTTGCGCCTTTGCCCACCCCACGGCGTCTTGAATGACGTAACGGCCGGGACTAGATTGAGAGGTCAGTCCCGACCGGTCGGCTCCCATGCGACGACAGTCCGAGACATTGCTGCTGCTACCGCTGCTGCCGATCTTCCTGGTCGGCATGTTTCCGATGTTCCTGATCGCGCTGCTGGGCTTCTTCGGCCTCGCCTTGTTCGGCGTGCTCGTGGTCTGCGTCGGGCTCGCCAGCAGCAACGAGGCACACGACAATTTCAATCATGACGTCATCGTTCACGGCAACGCGCGCGGATCTGAGCGCAAGGCGCGGGCCTCCGACATGCATATCGCCACGCGGCTCGGGCTGCGCCTGGAGGCTGTGGGCGCGGCGATGGTCATTACGGCGGCGATTGGCCTTTGTTACGCCGGCTGATCTGCGTGGCGCGCAGATACCGCCCGGCAAACTCGCCGGTTGCTCCCACCGACAAGGTTCAGGCAAGAGAAGGCCGTCAGCGACAGTGACGCTGCCTCCGCTCTCAACCACCAAACACCGGGGAGACGCCCGATGCTCAAATTCTATTTCAACGGTTCGCCGAACCCGACCAAGGTCGCGCTTTTTCTCGAAGAGTCCGGCCTGCCCTTCGAGCCGGTGAAGATCGACACCCGCAAGGGCGAGCAGTTCACGCCGGACTATCTGAAGATCAATCCGAACGGCAAGGTGCCGGCGATCGACGACAACGGCACCATCGTGTTCGATTCCAACGCCATCCTGCTCTATCTCGCCGAGACAACCGGCAAATTCCTGCCCGCCGCCGATTTTCGCGGCGAGACGCTGTCATGGCTGATGTTCATCGCCACGGGCGTCGGGCCCTATTCGGGTCAGGCCGTTCACTTCAAGCATTTTGCGCCGAAGGACCAGAACCACGACTACGCGCATAACCGCTATCAGTTCGAGACCGATCGCCACTACAAGATTCTCGACGGCCACCTCGCCAGCCGCCGCTATGTGGTCGGCGACAGCTATTCGATCGTCGACATGGCGCTATGGGGTTGGGCCCGGATGGTGCCGTTCAAGCTCGGCGACGACGCCTTTGCACGATATCCGAACGTGAAGCGGCTGGTGGACGAGGTCTCGGCGCGGCCCGCGGCGGCGCGCGCGATCGCGTTGAAGGACAAGTTCACCTTCAAGGCCGAGATGGACGACGAGGCCCGCGGCAACATGTTCAAGCACATGACGACGAAAGTGGCCTGATCGCGCCACGCCGCTATGCGAGGCCACGCGCATGCGCGTGGCCTTTTGCTTTCGACTCAGGCGGCGTGGACCGAGTTGAGGAACTTGGTGACCTCTTGCTTCAACCGGTTGCTGTCGGCCGACAGCGAACGCGCCGCCGAGAGCACCTGCGAGGAGGCTGAGCCGGTCTCGGAGGCGCCGCGCTGCACGTCGCCGATGTTGGACGACACAAGCTGCGTGCCTTGGGCAGCCTGCTGGACGTTGCGGGAGATCTCCTGCGTGGCCGCACCCTGCTCTTCGACGGCAGCGGCGACGGTCGACGAGATCTCCGACAGCCGCTGGATGGTGCCGCTGATTTCCCTGATCGAGCCAACCGACTCCTCCGTCGCGGCCTGGATGCCCGAAACCTGCTGAGCGATCTCGCCAGTGGCCTTCGCGGTCTGATCGGCGAGCGCCTTGACCTCCGAGGCCACCACGGCAAAGCCGCGGCCGGCTTCGCCTGCGCGCGCCGCCTCGATGGTGGCGTTCAGCGCCAGGAGGTTGGTCTGGCCGGCGATGGTGCTGATCAGCTCGACCACGTCACCGATGCGGGCCGCGGCCTTGGAAAGCTCGCCGACACGCGCGGTGGTTCTGCTCGCCTGACCGACGGCTTCGCCGGCAATGCGGGCCGATTCCTGTACCTGGCGCGCGATCTCCGTCACCGACGAGGACAGCTGTTCCGTCGCCGAGGCGACCGCCTGCACGTTGGCCGTGGCTTCCTGCGACGCGGAGGCGACTTCCGTCGATAGATCCTGGGCCCGCGAAGCGGTCGTGGTCAAAGTGCCTGCGGACGCCTCGAGCTCGTGCGATGCCGACGACACGGTGTCGACGATCTCGCCCACGGCCTGCTCGAACTGGTCGGCCAGTTTCACCATGTCGGCTTTGCGGCTCTCGGCCTGACGCGCCTCGATTTCGGTCTGCTCATGGCGCAGGCGCTCGGTGTCGATCATGTTGTCCTTGAACACGTCGATCGCCTTGGCCATGTCGCCGATCTCGTCGGCCTTGCCGCGGCCGGGGATCGCGACCTCGAGATTGCCGCCGGCAAGCAGCCCCATCGCGCGCGTCATCGAGGTCAGGGGACCGACGATGCTGCGGGCGATCAGGAAGGCGACGATCAATCCAAACAGGATGGCAAGGCCGCCCGCGATCTCCTGCACGGTCGTCGTGCCGTCAATGACGGCTTCGGCCCTGCTGCGCGAATCCTTGTAGTCCTTCTTCAAGGCCGTTTCCGCGACCTTGAGCTTGGCGATACTGTCGACGATGAGAGGCGCGAGGTTCTTGTGGTAGATCTCGTCGGCCTGGAGCATCGCCGCCGACGTCGTCTCGAAGGCGGTTTTGTAGATTCCGAGCGAAGTCTTCACCGGGGCGAGCGTGGTTCGTAATTCGGTCGCCTGCGGGCTCTTTTCGATCGCTGCGAGCCGCTGCGACGCCCTGTCTACATTGGTTCTGAAGTTCGCGGGCCCCTTCACGTCGCGCAGGGCCAGGAAACGCCAGTTTGCGATCTGAACGAGAAGAAGCCTGGATTCGAGGTCGGCGACGAGGGACGCAGTGTCTTCATCGACGGCTGCGCGCGCCACATCGACCAGCTTGTTCATCTTGACGGTGAGCTCATCGCCGCTCGGCAGCAGCGTCGCCTTGCCGGTTCTCGCCTCGTTGACAGCGTCGCCGAGATTGTCACGCAGGCTTCGCATCTTGGCGATGTCGGCGATCAGATCATTGTAGAGCTTTCGGCGCTCCTCGGAGAGCGTGCCCTTCGCCCCGACCTGCAACAGCTCGGTCGCCGCGGCCTCCCGTTCCGCCGCCTCCCGCATTGCAGGCTCGTTGGCGTCATAAATGTATCGCAGATTGGCCCGCTGGATCGCCTGAAGATGGGTCGATATCTCCAGAACCCGTGCCGTACTGTCCGAAAACGCCGAGGCCTTTGCGACCTGATCCTGCACGGTCCGTAAATTCCAGACGGCGACCACCGCCATTACGAGACCAACCGCCACCAAGGCCATGAAACCTGCGTACAGGCGTCCCCTGATCCGCAAACGAAAACTCGGCATTCCCACTGTCCACCCAGATGCATGTGAATTCGGGCGGACGAACAACTCCGGCGATCGTCACGGCCACCCCCGGCAGCCGCGCGTCACGCTTTACGCGACTCACGCTGCACTGCGACACAATGGGGGACACTCGTTAATTGAACCTTCAAATTTTTCGAGCGCGCATGCGTCAGATGGCACAACATCGCTGATTTTATCGGCAGGTTGAGCACGGTTTTGGCGCGAAGCCCCGCAGCAGCGTGCAGGCCGCTGCAGCTTATCCGGACTGCGCCAGACCGACACGACCATCGCCGACGGGGCGGACGGCAGCGGTCGCCGGACGCGACGCCGCTCGACCGCTCAGCTCACGGCCGTTTGCGGAAACGGACCGAGTGCCTTCTCGGTCAGCACCGAGTCGCAATATTCCCGGATTTCCTTGATCTTGCCGTTCTCGAGACGAAACACGAGACAATAGTCGTTGTCATAGCGCACCCCCTCGGGCGTGACGTTGTCGCCCTTGGCCTCCACGACGACGGTGTCGCCGTCGGCAATGAAGCGGTGGGCGACCGTCCGTGTCCGGTCGACCAGACGAGTCCGCACATAGGCATGCAGATCGTTGAGGATCGCCTCTTTCCCTACGAAGGTGCGCGACCAGGAGTACTGGCCGGTCACGACCCATCTGGCGTCGTCGGCAAGACTTGCGGTGAACAAGGCGCGGTCGCGCGCGACCGGATCGGAACTGGCGGCGGCCGCGAAAATATCCTGCATCAGTTTTTTGTTGGCACTTGCGCTCATGGCGGCATCTCCGTTGGTGAGAACACCGGGATCATCGCCGCCGGTTCTAAATTCTTCAAATCGATAGCGGATATGATATCTATTCGCGTCATGAATTTGAATTCGCTCGACCTCAACCTTCTGACCGCGCTCGACGCGCTCCTGCGCGAGGCCAGCGTCAGCCGCGCCGCCTTGCGGATCGGATTGTCGCAACCGGCGGCGAGCCATGCGCTGCAGCGCCTGCGCGACATCTTTGGCGATCCGCTCCTGGTGCGCACAGGCGCGCGGATGGAGCTGACGCCACGGGCGCAAGCCTTGCGCGCGCCGCTGGCGCAGGCGCTCGACCAGGTGCGCGGGCTGTTCGTGCCTGACGACTTCGACGCCGGCCGCAGCGAACGGCAATTCCGCCTGATGATGCCGGATCTCGCGGTTGAGCTCCTGATGCCGCCGTTGATGGAGAAGGTGACGCGCGTTGCGCCCAACGTCCGCATCGACATCGTGCCGTGGCGGGGACCTGCGATCTTCAACACCGAGTTCGCCCGCACCATCGATCTCGTGATCTCGATCGGCAACGCGTTCAAGGGCTTTCATCGGCAGCTGCTCTACACCGACAGCGATGCGCTAGCAGTGCGGCGCGGCCATCCCATGGCTGCGAAGCTGAAGCGGCGCGAGACGTTCCTCGCCGCACGCCATGTCGGCGTCATCATCCGCGGCAGCGCAGAGGACCTGATCGACACCTGGCTGCGCACCAAGGGCATCGACCGGCACATTTCACTGGTGGTGTCAGGTTATCTCGAAGCGCTGCACGTCACAGCCCGCACCGACCTCGTTGCCTTCGTGCCGCGCCGGCTGATCGCGGCGCTATCGAAGCAGTTCGGCCTCATCACGGTGACGCCGCCGCTCGACCCCGGCATCGACGAGCAGTTCATGTTCTACCCGACGCGGTCCCAGATGGACCCGGGATCGATCTGGTTGCGGCGATTGATGCTGGAGACGGGACGGGAATTGGAGAAGCGAAAGGCTTCCTAACGTCGCAGTCCCATAGGGTGGGCAAAGCGAAGCGTGCCCACCCCTTCTGGGGTCGCGCGGAAGTTGGTGGGAACGGCGCTTTGCGCTTTTGCCCACCCTACAAGATCCTACGCTTTCTGCGCGTCCATCACCTTGCGCACGGCGGGGCGGTCGGACATACGCTTGAAGTGATCGGCGATCTTCGGCGTTGCGTTGATGTCGACGCTGTCGCCTTCAAGCCAGGTCGACAGGGTGTAGAGATAAGGATCGCAGATCGTGTACTGCTCGCCCATCACCCAGGGCCCCTTGTACATCTTCTGCTCGATCAGGGAGAAGCACGCGCCCATGGTCTTCGGGATCATCTGCTTCATGTCGGCGAACGAGCTCTCTTCGCTCGCCCAGCGGGCGCCGCGCATCTTGTGGGCATGGTTGATGTGCACGGTCGAGCAGAGGTAGGAGTTGAACGACTGCACCTGGGCGAAGTCGAAGGGATCGTCCAGTGGCGCGAGCTTCGCCTTGGGGAAGGTCTGCGCAAGATAGGCCAGCATCGCCGGCGTCTCGGTCAGGACGCCGCGATCGGTCACCAGGGCGGGCACGCGGCCCTTCGGGTTGATCGCGAGATAATCCGCGCTGTTCTGCTGATTGGTCTTGAAGCTCAGCCGCTCGGCCGAATAGTCGGCACCGGCCTCTTCCAGGGTGATGTAGGTGGCGAGCGCGCATGTGCCGGTGGCGTAGTAGAGCTTGAGCATGTCTGACCTCATGGGAAAGCTGGAAAATAACGGCTGTCGCCCCTAAGGTCCATAGCACATCGTTCTCTTCGCAGTTGCCCACCGGCGCCCGCCTGTGCCAAGACGCCCCCAATTGGAGGGGTTTTCTCATGACCGTACTCATCGCCGGTGGCGGCATCGGCGGGCTGACGCTTGCGCTCAGCCTGCACGGAATCGGCATTCCCACGAAAGTGTTCGAGAGCGTCGCCGAACTGCGGCCGCTCGGCGTCGGCATCAACGTGCTGCCGCATGCGGTGCGCGAGCTGATCGAGCTCGGCCTGATGGACAAGCTCGATGCCAGCGGCGTGCGCACCCGCGAGCTTGCCTATTTCTCCAAGCACGGCAAGCCGATCTGGAGCGAGCCGCGCGGGCTTGAGGCCGGTTATCAATGGCCGCAATTTTCGATCCATCGCGGCACGCTCCAGCAGCTCCTGCTCGACACCGCGATCGAACGCCTCGGACGCGACAACATCCTGACCAGCCATCATCTGACCGGCTGGAGCGAAACCGCTGACGGCGTGCGCGCCGATTTCATCGACAAGGCGACCGGCAAGGCCGCGGGGACTTACGACGGCACGATCCTGATCGCCGCCGACGGCATCCATTCCGCCGCGCGAGAAAAACTCTATCCCGACGAGGGCCCCCCGCTCTGGAACGGCCGCATCCTCTGGCGCGGCGTCACGCCTGCAAAAGCCTTTCTTACCGGCCGCACCATGATCATGGCCGGCCACGAGATCCTGAAATTCGTCTGCTATCCGATATCGAAGGAGCCGGATGCGGCGGGCAACCATTTGATCAACTGGGTTGCCGAGCGCCACATGCCGCCGACCTATCAATGGCGGCGCGAGGACTATAACCGCACCGCGCGGCTCGAAGAGTTTTTGCCCTGGTTCGAGAGTTGGCAGTTCGACTGGCTCGACGTGCCCGGTCTGATCAAGAACTGCCCGCATGCCTACGAATACCCGCTGGTCGACCGCGATCCAGTCTCGCAATGGACCTTCGGCCGCGTCACGCTGATGGGCGATGCCGCGCATCCGATGTACCCGATCGGCTCCAACGGCGCCTCGCAGGCGATCCTCGATGCGCGCACCATCACCCGCGAAATCCTGGCGCATGGCCCGACGCAGGCGGCGCTGCTGGCCTACGAGGCCGAGCGGAGGCCTGCGACCACCGATCTTGTCCTGCTCAATCGCAAGAACGGCCCCGAGCAGGTGATGCAGCTCGTCGAGGAGCGCGCGCCCGACGGCTACGATGTCGTCACCGACGTGCTGTCGCTGCAGGAACTGGAGAATATTGCCGCCAACTACAAGCGCGTCGCCGGATTTCAGGTGGAGGCGCTGAATGCGAAGCCACCGATCGTCAGCGCGCGTGCGAAGCGCGTGGGTGGATAAGCCCTCACAAGTGGCGAGATGCGCGTTGATGTGCCCTCGCCCCTCGTGGGAGAGAGCAGCGACGCCGGTAGACGCAGACTCACTTGGGTGAGGGGTTTATTTCCACGCGTTCGTCCCTCACGATTTGGACGCGCGGAGAGATACCTCTCATCCGGCGCTTTGCGCCACCTTCTCCCGCAAGGGAGGAAGGGGTACCGCACGCGCGGCTAGATTATTTGCCGCACCACCCTCGCCGCCTCCAGCAGCCGCTCACTCGCGGTCGCCGTCGCCAGCAGCGTGCCGTCTTCCGCCGTCAGCCGGGCCTCGACGAACGCGATCGTCTTGCCGAGCTGCGTCACCTTGGCCTCGCCGATGATCGGTCCGGGCTTTGCGGGCGCCAGGAAATTCACGGTCATGCTGATCGTCGTGGTGTAGAGCCGGCCCTCGCTCATCACCAGCACGGCGGGACCCATGGTGTCATCGAGCATGGCCGAGAGCATGCCGCCCTGGATGAAACCGGCCGGATTGCAGAACTCCGGCTTGCCGTCGAAGGCGAGCTTGATCCAGCCCTCCTCCGGGCGAGCATCGAGCAGGCGCCATCCGAGCAGCTCGGCGCAGGGCGGCCTCTTGAAGTTGTCGAGCGCGGTCTTGACCATGCGAACCCTCCGTTGCCCTGCGTGAGTAGCCCAGGGTTGCTGACAGCATGGTGTCAGCAGGATGGGTCCTAGCGACCCAATCCATGCGCAATCACCTTGCGCATGACATTGGGCAGCGCTTCGCCGGCCAAGGTCGCAATCGGAACCCAGCGCATCCCCTCGGGCGCGCGCGTGCGGGCCTCGGCCCTGGCCGTGTAGACCACCAGTTCCAGCGGAAAATGCGTGAAGACGTGGGCGACCACGCCGACCTTGCGCTGCCAGAGCGACAACCCCTTCAGCTCCGGCGCCTGCTGCTTCGCCTTGGCATCGTCCTGCCCGGCCAGCCAGTCCGAGCCCGGCACCTCGGTCATGCCGCCGAGCAGGCCCTTTTCGCGACGGCTGCGGACGAGAAGCTCGTCGCCGCGCGTGACGACGAAGGCCGCACCGCGCCGTAGCGCGCCGGTCTTCTTTGGCGCCTTGCGCGGAAACGTTTCCTGCGTTCCCAGCGCGCGCCCCGTGCAGTCCTCGTTCAAGGGGCATAACGAACAAGCCGGCTTTTTCGGCGTGCAGATCGAAGAGCCGAGGTCCATCAGCGCCTGTGCACTGTCTCCCGCGCGAGAATCGGCAAGCAGCGTCGCCGCCAGTTGCTGGATCAGCGGTTTTGCCTGCGGGAGCTCTTCTTCAACTGCAAAGAGCCGCGACACCACCCGCTCGATATTGCCGTCGACCGGCATGGTGCGGCGGTCGAAGGCGATCGCCGCGATCGCGGCCGCCGTGTAAGGCCCGATGCCCGGCAGCGCGCGCAAGCCCTCTTCGGTGCCGGGAAAGGTGCCGCCATGCTCGCGCGTCACCGCAACCGCGCAGGCATAAAGGTTTCGCGCGCGTGAGTAATAGCCGAGCCCGGCCCACATCCGCAGCACGTCGTCCTGCGAGGCCCGCCCCAGCGCCGTGACATCAGGCCAGCGCGCGACGAACTTTTCGAAATAGGGCCCGACCGCCTTCACCGTGGTCTGCTGAAGCATGATCTCGGACATCCAGACACGGTAAGGGTCGGATGCCTCCCCGGGCGCGGCGCGCCAGGGCAATCGGCGCCGGTGGCGGTCGTACCAGGCAAGGAGCGCGAGCGGACGCGACGAGGTCTCCGGCTGGACTGGTTCCGATTTCGCCTTGAGGGCAGATTTTGGGCTCATGCTTTCACTGTAACGGCGTCAGGCCGATCTCTCCACGTCATGCCTACGCTCGTCGCGGGCATCCACGTCTTTCTTCGCAGCGAGGAACCTATGGGTCACGCCCCGGAGTGCTATAAGGGCGCATGTCCAAGCTTCGTCCCATCAAACCCGGTCCCATCAGCGCAAAGCCGCTTTCGCTCCTGCTCAACGACGTCTTTGCCGAGGCCTATGCCAAGCAGGGGTTTGCCGCGCGCGAGCTGGTGACGCGGTGGGCGCAGATTGCCGGGCCGGAGATCGCGGCCCATGCCGAGCCGCTGAAGATGCAGTGGCCGCGCCCGGTCGAGGGCCAACCGCAGGAGCCGGCGACGTTGGTGCTGCGAGTTGAAGGGCCGATAGCGCTGGAGATCCAGCACTCCGCCGACGTGATCCTGGAGCGGGTCAACCGCTTCTTCGGCTGGAGCGCGGTCGGCAAGCTGGCCTTCCGCCAGGCCCCGCTCTCGCGCGCCCGGCGGCCGGCACGCCCCGCCCCGCCGGACGCCAAATCGGTGGCCAAGGTGGCGGAGAGCCTGGGTGACATCGAAGATGAACAGCTCAAGTCGGCGCTGGCCCGGCTCGGGGCCGCCATCAAGCGAAATTGAGCCTCATTCGGCTGCCAATCTGGACCCGTCCTTGTCGCTCGCCATTGCCTCAAACGAGGTTTCAAGCTAGCGACAGGCCGCCCGAACGGGAATTTCGGGCGAGACCACGCCAATCCGGGAGCCGACCTTGATCATCACCCGCCGCGCCTTCACCACGATGCTGTCGCTGACCGGGCTTGCCGCGGTCGCCGGGTTCTCGCCGCTGCGGTTCATCTCCGAAGCAATGGCGCAGGCTGCCACCGATGTGGCGAAGCCGGTGTCGTTGCCCGACATGGCGCTGGGCCCGAAGGACGCCGCCGTCACCATCACCGAATACGCCTCGATGACCTGCCCGCATTGCGCGGCCTTCAACGAGCAGGTGTTCCCCAAGATCAAGTCGGAATACATCGACACCGGCAAGGTGCGTTACATCTTCCGCGAGTTCCCGCTCGACATCAAAGCCGCCGCCGGCTCGATGCTGTCGCGCTGTATCGCCAATGGCGACGCGCCGAAATACTTCGCAGTCACCGACATGCTGTTCCGCCAGCAGAACGACTGGGTGGTGAAGAACACCACGGAGACCTTGACGCGGATCGGCAAGCAGGCCGGCCTTACCCAGCAGCAGGTCGAGGCCTGCCTGAAGGACCAGGCCCTGCTCGACAAGATCGCCGCCGACCAGAAATACGCCAGCGACGTTCTGAAGGTCGATTCGACGCCGACCTTCTTCATCAACGGTGAGAAGATCAAGGGCGAGACCACGTTCGAGGAATTCGCCAAGAAGATCAATCCGCTGCTGAAGAGCTGATTCTTCGCATACAAAGCCTGATTCGTATCTCGATGGCCGTATCTTTCCCGGCATAAATCCCTTGGGAAAAGCGGCTTTGGCCGGTTGCCCTCGCGGCACACCGCGGCCATTGTCCAGCCGCATGAGGCGCCTCGCGCGACTCGCCCGGATAGCGACATTGCCTTCCATGGTAGTGTCCCGGCAGGGGGATTCGCGCCTGCCAACAGAGATGCGTGCTTATGAAAATCACCCGCCTGCGCCTTCACGGCTTCAAGTCCTTCGTTGAGGCCACCGACTTCGTCATCGAACCCGGCCTGACCGGCGTGGTCGGCCCCAACGGCTGCGGCAAGTCGAATCTCGTCGAGGCGCTGCGTTGGGCGATGGGCGAGACCTCCTATAAGTCGCTGCGCGCTGCCGACATGGACGCGGTGATCTTCGCCGGCTCCGGCAATCGTCCGGCGCGCAACCACGCCGAAGTGACGATGACGATCGACAATGCCGATCGCACCGCGCCGGCGGCGATGAACGACAGCCAGCTTCTGGAAATCTCCCGCCGCATCGAGCGCGAGGCCGGTTCGGTCTATCGCATCAACGGCCGCGACGTGCGCGCCCGCGACGTGCAGATTCTGTTCGCCGACGCCGCCACCGGCGCGCGCTCGCCGGCCCTCGTCCACCAGGGCAAGATCGGCGAGATCATTCAGGCCAAGCCCGAGCAGCGCCGCCGCGTGCTGGAAGACGCCGCCGGCGTCGCCGGTCTGCATGCCCGCCGCCACGAGGCCGAGCTGCGGCTGAAGGCGGCCGAAACCAACCTCACCCGCGTCGAGGACGTGATCGGCCAGCTCGCAGGGCAAGTGGAAGGCCTGAAGAAGCAGGCTCGCCAGGCCGTGCGCTATCGCGAAGTTGCGGCCAAGGTCCGCAAGGCCGAGGCAACCCTGTTCCATTTGCGCTGGATCGGCGCCCACGCCGACGTCAACGAATCCGGCCATATCCACGATCTCGCGGTCCGCGAGATGGCGGAGCGTACCCAGCACCAGGCCGAGGCCGCCCGCATCCAGGCCATCCGCGCCGCCGAAATGCCGGCGCTGCGCGATGCCGAAGCGCGCGCGGCAGCCGGGCTGCAGCGCCTGACCAACGCCCGCGAGCTGCTCGACCGCGAGGAAGAGCGCGCCAAGGAGCGCGTCGCCGAGCTCGAGCGCCGTCTCGCGCAGTTCGAAGGCGACATCTCGCGCGCCCAGCAGCAGACCATGGACGCCGACGTGGCGCTGCAGCGCCTCGACGCCGAAGATTCCGAGCTCAAGGAAGAGATCAAGTCGCGCGTCGAGAAGCGCTCAGGCGTCGACGAGCGCGTCGGCGAAGCCGAGGCGGTGCTGACCGAAACCGAGCACCAGTTCGCCGAGCTCACCACCGCGCTCGCCGACCTCACCGCCAAGCGCCATCAGCTCGAAGCCAACGTTCGCACCCACCGCGACAAGCTCGCCCGGCTCGATCAGGAGATTTCGAACGTCGCGGCGGAAGAGCAGAAGCTCACTGCGGAGACCGGCGGCTTCGGCAATCTCGACGAGTTGACCGCAACGGTCGAGAACGCCGAGCAGACGCTTGCGGCCTCGGAAGCCGCCGCTCAGGACAGCGAAGCCGCCCACGTCGCCGCGCGGCAGACGCTGGAATCCTCGCGCTCGCCGCTCGTCGAAGCCGACAAGCGCGTGCAGCGGCTCGATACCGAAGCGCGCACGATCTCCAAGATCCTCAACGGCGAGACCAAAAATCTGTGGCCGCCGATCATCGACGGCATCACCGTCGACAAGGGTTTTGAAAAGGCGATCGGCGCAGCCCTCGGCGACGATCTCGACGCCCCGGTCGATCCGTCCGCGCCGATGCGCTGGACCAATGCCGGTGTTACCGACGGCGATCCGGAGTTGCCCGAGGGCGTTGTGCCGCTCGCCAGCCACGTGCAGGCACCGGCCGAGCTGGCCCGCCGCCTGGCGCAGATCGGCGTGGTTCCGCGCGAACGCGGCGCCGAGCTGGTCTCGCAGCTCAAGACCGGCCAGCGGCTGGTCTCGCCCGAAGGCGACGTCTGGCGCTGGGACGGTTTTGTTGCCGCGGCCCACGCGCCGACCGGCGCCGCGCGGCGCCTTGCCGAGCGCGCCCGCCTCGTCGACATCGAGAACGATCTGGAGCAGGCCCGCATCGACGCGCAGATCAAGCGTCAGGCGCTGGAAGACGCCGAGGCCGAGCTGCAGATGGCCGCCAGCACCGAAGGCGCAAGCCGCGAAGCCTGGCGCGCCGCGCAGCGCGAGCTCAACGTCGCGCGCGAGCGCCACGCCACCACCGAGCGCGAGATCAATCGCCACGCCGCGCGCAAGGCGACGTTGTCGGAAGCGCACAGCCGTCTCGCCGCCGACCGCGCCGAGGCCGAAGCCGCCTACGAATACGCCGAAGCCGGAATCTCCAAGCTGCCGTCGAGCGAGGACACCGAAACCCGTCTCGCCGCCGTCCGCAGCGACATCGAAGGCCATCGCCGCATGGCCGCCCAGGTCCGTGCCGAGGCGCAGGCGCTGGCGCGCGAGGCCGAGCTTGCCGACCGCCGCGTGCAGGCGATCCTCGCCGAACGCACCGAGTGGCAGAACCGCAAGGAGAGCGCGGCCTCCCACATCGACACCATCCAGGCCCGTATCTCCGAAGTCACCATCGAGCGTAGCGACCTCGAGAACGCACCGGCCGTGTTCGCGGAGAAGCGCAGCGCGCTGATCACCGAGATCGAATATGCCGAAAACGACCGCCGCATGGCCGCCGACGCGCTCGCCAGCGCGGAAACCGCGATGGCCGAAACCGATCGCGCCGCGAAGCTGACGCTCGAAGCGCTGTCCAGCTCCCGCGAGGCCACGGCCCGCGCCGAGGAGCGCATGGAAGGCGCGCGGCGCCGGCTCGAGGACATCGAGCGCGAAATCCGCGACATGCTGGAAGTCGAGCCGCAGGCCGTAGCCGGCCTTGCCGAGATCGAACCCGGCGCGGAGCTGCCGCCGCTGCACGACATCGAGGAAGACCTCGAAAAAATGCGCCGCGATCGCGAGCGCCTGGGCGCGGTCAACCTGCGCGCCGAGGAAGAGCTGCGCGAGGTCGAGACCCAGCACAACGGTCTGGTCACCGAGCGCGACGACCTCGTCGAAGCCATCAAGCGGCTGCGCCAGGGCATCCAGAGCCTCAACAAGGAGGCGCGCGAGCGGCTCCTGACCTCGTTCGAGGTCGTCAACAGCCACTTCAAGCGCCTGTTCGTCGAGCTGTTCGGTGGCGGCGAGGCCGCGCTGCATCTGATCGAGAGCGACGACCCGCTGGAAGCCGGCCTCGAAATCATCGCCAAGCCGCCGGGCAAGAAGCCGCAGACGCTGTCGCTGCTCTCGGGCGGTGAGCAGGCGCTGACCGCGATGGCGCTGATCTTCGCGGTGTTCCTCACCAACCCCTCGCCGATCTGCGTGCTGGACGAAGTCGACGCGCCGCTCGACGACCACAACGTCGAGCGCTATTGCAACCTGTTGCACGAGATGACCAGCTCGACCGACACGCGCTTCATCATCATCACCCACAACCCGATCACGATGGCGCGGATGAACCGCCTGTTCGGCGTCACCATGGCCGAGCGCGGCGTCTCGCAACTGGTGTCTGTGAATCTGCAAGAGGCAGTGGACATTCTCGACCAGAACGTTGCGTGAGGCTACGACGAGCCACACCCATTGACGTCATCATCCGCCTTGTGCGCAATTGCGCACTCGGGCAGATGATGGCCACGAATGATGATCTCACCCAACCTCCCGGCGGAACTGAAAGCGGCCCTCGACGGCAAGCTCCAGGGCTTTTCGCGCACCGATGCGGCGCGACGATCGTCGCAAATCTCGACCACCTATCGCGCAGGCGGCGGCTCCGGCACCATCAAGTCGGATGCCGATGCGCTCGCCTACGCGCTCGCGCGCATGCCCGCGACCTACGCGGCTGTGGCGGCAAGTCTGAATGCGCTGACCGAGATCGCACCGGACCTCGCTCCGGAAACGTTGCTCGACGTCGGCGCAGGCCCGGGCACCGCGAGCTGGGCCGCCGCAGAGGCGTTCTCCTCGCTGCAAGATTTCACCCTGCTCGACGCCAACGGCGCGCTGAGCAGGCTGGCGCTTGAACTGGCGCGTGATAGCTCGCGACTTGCGCAGTGCCGCTATCTGCCGGGCGATGCCGGCGCGAACCTCGCCGAGGTCTCGCAAGCCGATCTCGTGGTTGCGAGCTACGTCATCGGCGAGCTCCGTGACGGCGATCAACACAAGCTCGCGGAAACGATGTGGGCGAAAGCGCGCCACGCATTGGTCGTGATCGAACCCGGCACGCCCGCCGGCTACGCGCGCATCCTCGCTTTGCGCCAGCAACTGATCACGGCGGGCGCCTATGTCGCCGCGCCCTGCCCCCACGAAAAGCCCTGTCCGCTCATGGCGCCGGACTGGTGCCATTTCTCCCAGCGCCTGCCGCGCTCCCAGGCGCACCGCCAGATCAAGGGCGCCGACGTGCCGTTCGAGGACGAACGCTTCATCTACGTGGCGCTGACCCGTACGCCGCCCGCTGCACGCGCCGCGCGCGTGCTGGCGCCGCCGGATGTCGGCAAGGCCGAGATCACGGCCAAGCTTTGCACCGAGCAGAGTGTTGAACTTGCCAGGATCCCCCGCCGCGACAAGGCCGCCTATGCAAGCGCCCGGCGCTGGCGCTGGGGTGACGCCGTCATGTCCGAAAGTTAACCTCGTCCGGCGCTTTTGGCTTGAACTCGGATGGTTCCAGATCCGACCAAGTCTTACCTTCTCTTCGCGGCGGGCTCTCGCCGGGCGCTAATTTGGTCTAGGCTGCGCCAGCCTTAATTCCCTTCAGGAGTTCTCCATGTCGACCGGCTGGATCGTTCTCGGCGTCATCGTCGTCCTCGTGCTGTTCGCCTTCAGCGCCTACAACCGTCTGGTGGCGCTGGGCCAGCGCGTCGGCCAGGCCTTTGCCGACATCGACGTGCAGCTCAAGCAGCGCCACGATCTGATCCCGAACCTGGTCGAGACGGTGAAGGGCTATGCATCGCATGAGCGCGGCACGCTCGACGACGTCGTCAAGGCGCGCAATTCGGCGATGTCGGCGCAGGGACCGGCGCAGGTGTCCGCAGCCGAGAACCAGCTCTCCGGCGCGCTCGGCCGGCTGATCGCGCTGTCGGAGGCCTATCCCGACCTCAAGGCCAACGCCAATTTCCAGCAGCTCGCCAGCGAGCTCTCCGACCTCGAGAACAAGATCGCGGCCAGCCGGCGCTTCTTCAACAGCGCGGTCCAGGAATACAACACCGGCATCCAGCAGATGCCCGCCGCCTTGTTCGCCGGCATGTTCGGCTTCACCAAAAAGGACTTCTTCGATCTCGGCGCCAGCCGCACCGAGGTCGAGGCCACGCCGCAGGTGAAGTTCTGAGTTGAGCCGATAGGCCGGCAGGGCATTGCGTCATGGCCGCGTATGGTCTCTACACGCACATCGCCTCGAACAAGCTTCGTTCGATGCTGCTGCTCGCCGGCCTGTTCGCGCTGGTTTATGTGCTGGTCTATGCCGGCGCGCTGATCGCCGAAGTCGTCATCAACGGCAATGAGACCGTCGTCTATTATCTGAGCCGCGCCTTCTATGACCTGAAAGTCGCCGCGCCGGTTGCAACCGTCGTGGCAGCGGCCTGGATCGTGATCGCCTATTTCTTCCACCAGTCGATGATCGATGCCGTGACCGGCGGCCACGACGTCACCCGGCAGGAACAGCCGCGGCTCTATAATCTGCTCGAAAACCTCTGCATCTCGCGCGGCATCACGATGCCGAAGCTGAAGATCATGGAGAGCCCGGCGCTGAACGCGTTCGCGACCGGCCTCAACCCGCGGCAATATTCGATCACCGTCACCACCGGTCTCCTCAACGCACTGAACGACAAGGAGATCGAGGCGGTGCTGGGCCACGAGCTGACCCACATCAAGAACGGCGACGTGCAGCTCATGGTGGTCGCCGTCATCATCGCGGGTGTAGTCGGCTTCTTCGGCGAATTGTTCTTCCGCCTGTTCACGAATTTCGGCTGGAGCTCCGGCGGCGGCTCGTGGTCGTCAGGCTCCTCCTCGTCATCGCGATCGTCCTCGTCGTCGAGCGACAGCAAGAGCTCCGGCGGCGGCGCGGTGGTCGTCATCATCATCGCGGTGGTGCTGATCGTGGTGGCATGGCTGTTGTCGCAAGTGGTGAAGCTCGCGCTGTCGCGCTCGCGCGAATATCTCGCCGATGCGGGCTCGGTCGAGCTGACGAAAAACCCGGACGCCATGATCTCGGCGCTGCGCAAGATCGAAAACCGCGGCGAGCTGCCGGGCGCAACCTCGGCGGTGATGGAGCTCTGCGTCGACAATCCGCGCGAGGGCTTTGCAGACCTGTTTGCCACTCACCCATCGGTGCAGTCCCGGGTCGACGCGCTGGTCAAGTTCGCCGGCGGCCACGATCCCGGCCCGCTGCCGCCACCCGGCTATGAGGAGGAAGAACCGGAAGCACAAGCCGGCCAGCAAGGCACGCCGCCGCCGCTGCGCCAGGGTCCTTGGAACGATGCAGGCGGCTCGGCCAGTCCACCGCCCGTGCCCGCATCCAGCCCTCCCGGAACCGCAAGCGGCAATCCCTTGGGCAATCCAATGGGTCCTTGGGGCCGCCGTTAAACGCGTGATTTGACGCGACGCGCGGAAGGTTTGGTCGCGATTGGGAAAAACCTCGGGAATTGCCGTAACTGCATGTCGAGGAATTGAATTCTCCCTTGTTTCTGCCATGTTCGCGCCCAACAGCAGACTTGGGACATCCTCGGGACATCCTTGGAACATCGATTTGGGGCCCGGCCGATTGCGATCTCGCGATCGGGGGCGCGTTAGGGGACAGCAATGGCAAAGCCGGCAGTGGTTGTGGTGGGCGCGGACAAGGGCGGGGTCGGCAAGACCACGGTATCGCGCACCCTGCTCGATTATTTTTCCGCCAACAACGTGCCGACGCGCGCCTTCGATACCGAATCACCGCGCGGAACCCTGAAGCGCTTCCACCCTGATATCACCGAGATCGTCGACATGACGACGACGTCCGATCAGATGAAGATCTTCGATACGCTCAACGCGACGAGCCCGTCGGTGACCGTGATCGACGTCCGCGCCGGCCTGCTCTCGCCGGCGCTGGCCTCGCTGCGCGACATCGGTTTCCTCGACGCCGCCAAGGCCGGCCAGATCACCTTCGCAGTGTTCCACATCCTCGGACCCTCGATCGCCTCACTGGATGAGATCGCCGAGACCGCCGGCTTCATGACCGGGGCAAAGTATTTCCTGGTGAAGAACTTCATCAACGACACGCAGTTCTTCCAATGGGACCAGGCGACCTACAATTCTTACTTCCACCGCATCAAGGATGCGACCGAGCTGACCATCCCAAAACTCAACGAAATGGCCTATGAGCAGGTCGAGGTGTCCTCGGTCCCGTTCCTCAAATTCGTCGCCAACAAGGGCATCAACGACGAGGCCGCGAACTATTCGTTCGTGCTCCGCGGCTATGTCCGGCATTGGCTGGCGAACGTCTGGAGCGAATTCGACCGGATCCGACTGACCGACATCGTCGGCTCCAAGCCCGCCGCCCGCAACAGCGAAAAATAGTTGCGGACCCCGGGCGGATACGGCTGGATTGGGCGGTGAGTTCGCTCAGATAATAGTTCGTGATGCCAGCAACGCCCCTCTACATCATCTGCTCGCCCCGCCCGCAGGTCGGCAAGACCTTGCTGGCGCGGCTTTTGAGCGAATTTTTGCTGCTCAAGAACGGCAACGTCGCGGCCTTCGACGTCAACCTGAAGGAGCCGTCGCTGCTCGACTATCTGCCAAAGATCACGGAGACCGCCGACGTGATCGACACCTATGGCAAGATGCAGCTGATGGATCGCGTCATCGTCGATGACGGGCTTGCCAAGGTGATCGACCTCGGCTTCCACGCCTTTGACGAGTTCTTCAAGATGGCCGACGAGATCGGCCTGTTGAAAGAGGCCGCGCGCCGCCACGTCGCGCCGATCATCCTGTTCGTCGCCGACACCGACCGCGCCTCGGCCCGCGCCTACGAAATGCTGCGCGAACAGATCCCGCGGATGAACCTGATCACGGTCGATAATGAGCACATCGTGCGCGGCGAGCTGCCGGCAGCGATGGCTGCCGGTCGGGTGTTCCGCCTGCCCGCGCTGCCCGGCTTCCTGAAGACCTATGTCGGCCGGCTGAACTTCTCCTTCACCGGGTATCTGCGCCAGGAGAAGGATGCCTCGACCGAGCTGCACCAGTGGACCCGGCGCAATTACCTCGCCTTCCGCGAGCTCGAGCTCAGCCTGATCCTGCAGCGGTCTTGAATATTTTACCCGGATAATATTGACTTGCGGCGGACCCGCCGCTACTGAGTTTGCGCACCCGCGTTCCTCAGCAAGGCCCCTCACACCGTGACCATCGACCGGAAAGCCGCCATCGCCGCTTACAGGGAGCGGAAGACCGTCGCAGGCATCTACGTCGTCCGCTGCGCGGCGTCGGGCGAGACATGGGTCGGACAGGCCCCGAACCTCGAGACAATCCAGAACCGCATCTGGTTCTCGTTGCGCCACGGCAGCCATCCCTGCCGCAGCCTCCAGGCGGCGTGGACCACGCATGGCGAGCCCGGCCTGACATTTGGCGAATGCGAGCGTCTGGAGGACGAGGCGAGCGCCTATGTCAGGAATGCGCTGCTCAAAGAGCGCATGCTGCACTGGCTGTCGGAGCTAAAGGCCGAGGCAATCTGAACGTCGCCAGCGGCGCCGTTGCCGTTCAGTGTCCCTCGAACGTCATCAGCGTGCGCACGGGCACGTCCATCGCGCGCAGCTTGGCGGCACCGCCGAGCTCGGGCAGGTCGATGATAAAGCAGGCGGCCACCACATTGGCGCCGATCTGCCGCAGCAGCTTCACCGCGCCTTCCGCGGTGCCGCCCGTGGCAATGAGATCGTCGACCAGGATGACGCGTTCGCCGGGCTGGATGGCGTCGACATGCATCTCCATCTCGTCGATGCCGTATTCGAGGGAGTAAGCGATGCGCACGGTAGTGTGCGGCAGCTTGCCTTTCTTGCGGATCGGCACGAACCCGGCGGACACCTGATGCGCCACCGCGCCGCCGATGATGAAGCCGCGCGCCTCCATGCCGGCGACCTTGTCGATCTTGTTGCCGGCCCAGGGATTGACGAGTTCGTCAACCGCACGGCGGAACGCGCGCGCATCCGCGAGCAGCGTGGTGATGTCGCGGAACATGATCCCCGGCTTTGGGTAGTCCGGGATGGTGCGAACGCTCGCCTTCAGATCGTGGTCGAAATTCATTGGTGCCTCTCAATCAACGCGCGCTTCGAGCCGGAACGCATTCTCGACAATTCGTAATCCCACCTCCCCGCTGAGCGACATCAGCGATTCCGGATGGAATTGCACGCCGGCGACCGGCAGGGTCTTGTGCTCCAGCGCCATGGCCACGCCGTCCTCGGTGCTGGCGGTGACATCGAGAACTTCGGGCATGCTGTCGCGCTCGACATAAAGCGAGTGATAGCGGCCGATAACGATCTCGTTCGGCAGGTTGCGCATCAACCTCCCGCCGCGGACCTGCACCCGCGAGGGCCGGCCGTGGGCGGGATGCGTGAGCTGCCCGAGTTCGCCGCCGAAATACTCGCCGATCGCCTGGACGCCGAGGCAGACGCCGAACACCGGCAGCTTGTTGTCCAGCGCCGCGTCGATGGTCTTCTTGATCCCGAAATCCTCAGGCCTGCCGGGGCCGGGCGACAGCACCAGCAAATCCCACCGCTTCTGCTTGAGCATGTCGAGCGCATGCACATGGCGGACCACGGTGACGTCAGCCCCGACCTGGCGGAAATAGTCGGCCAGCATATGGACGAAGCTGTCGTCGTGGTCGATCAGCAGCACCCGCTTGCCCGAACCGGTGGCATCGGGCGCAAAGGCCGACAGCGGCTTCGGCGGATCGCCGCGCAGCGCCTGGAACAAGGCGGCAGCCTTGACCTGGCATTCGCGATCTTCGGCGGCGGGATCGGAGTCGAACAAACAGGTCGCCCCGACACGCACCTCCGCGAGGCCTTCCTTCATCCGGATGGTACGGATGGTGAGGCCGGTGTTGATACTGCCGTCGAAATTCACCGCACCGATGGCGCCGGCATACCAGCGCCGTGGCGAGCGCTCGTGATCCTCGACGAACTGCATCGCCCAGAGCTTTGGTGCGCCGGTGACGGTGACGGCCCAGGCATGGGTGAGGAACGCATCGAGCGCATCGAAGCCGGGGCGCAGCATGCCCTCAACATGGTCGACGGTGTGAAACAGCTTCGAGTAGGTCTCGATCTGCCGGCGCGCCAGCACCTTGATCGTGCCGGGGACGCAGACGCGCGCCTTGTCGTTGCGATCGACGTCGGTGCACATGTTGAGCTCGAACTCGTCCTTCTCCGAGTTCAGGAGCTGGCGGATCTGCTCGGCGTCGCCGATCGCGTCGGTGCCGCGCGCGATCGTGCCCGAGATCGGGCAGGTCTCGACCCTGCGTCCGTCCGAGCGCACGAACATTTCGGGCGAGGCAGAAACGAGAAACTCGCCCTCGCCAAGATTCATCAGCGCGCCATAGGGCGACGGGTTGATGACGCAGAGCCGCTGGAACACTTCGGCCGGCGAGCGGTCGCAGGGCTCGGCGAACAGCTGGCCAGGTACGGCTTCGAAGAGATCGCCGCGCGCGAAGGCCGCGCGCGCGGTTTCCACCGTGGCCTGATATTCGCCGGGCGCGTGATCGGCAAAACCCTGGCGCGGCGTCTTGAGGTACGGGCTCTCGGCGGTCTCGTGCGGCAGGCCCGCGGTGGACTTGCCCTTCCACGCGAAATCGTAAGTGAGCACCACGCCGCGGCCGGTGGCGCGGTCATAGGCCAGCAGGCGGTCCGGGACGTAGAGCACGATGTCGCGCTGATCGCTCTCGCGCGCGCGCTTCTGCACGAGATCCTCGATCTGGAAGACGAGGTCGTAGGCGAAGGCGCCGAACAGGCCGAGCAACCCGTCGTCATTGGCCGAGAAGGCGGCGACGAGATCGCGCACCAGCGACATCACGCTGGCACGCCGCGTGCGCTGGTCTTCGTCGATCGGGGCTTCGCCGCGGACGATATGACCGGCAAGGCGCGTGGACGTCTTCTCGGAGATCACGACGCAGGGCTCGCGCAAGACGTCGGCGACGAAGGCGATCAGCACCTGCCCGCGCTCGTTCAATGCTTCCAGATTGAAATTGAAACCTGTTGTCTCGAGCTTGAGCGGCGGATCGGAGAAGCCGAGGTCGAAACTCTCGTAGCGGCCGGGCACGGTCGTGCCCGAGGACAGCACCACGCCGCGGCGACGGTCGAGCAGGTTGACGAGATCGTCGAGCCGGTTGGCGCCGCCGGTGAACTGCTCGGCCACGCGCGTGATCGCAAGCCCCGCGTGGGTCACATAGTCGTTTCGAGCCGGGAGGGCAAAGACGGTCCTGTTCATGTCGTCCTCTTACGAAACTTGCCGAGGGAACGCCACACAGGACAAACGATCAGGCCGCCGCACTGCGTGGGCGACCTCAGACGATTTTGGGAGAATAAATCGCACCGGCCACCTCTTAGGAGGTGCGCCACCAAAGACGGGATGGGCGGACGGTGGTGCTCATGGGCGGATACTCATCATGGCGCGGGGACGGCGTCAAGAGCGGCTGGGCCGGCCCGACCGGCAAAATGGCGCAAACGCAACGAGGGTTATGGCCGGTCTTTCAGGCTGTCGCGCCCAACGGCCGCGTCTGCGGCATGACGCTCGATTTCGTCTCGCATTACCGTGAGCACGAGCTCGCCGTCAGATCCGATGACCTGGGCGCGGTCGCCAAAGGTTTCGACCAAAACGCTGGTCTCTCCTGTGACCACACACCAACTGGCTCGATCGTCGCTCACGCTCAAGGCCGTGATCGCCGCGGTGGGACCCAGACTTAACTTCCGCAACAGCAGGTCGATCGCTTCGGCCGCAAAGTTTTGCTCGGCAATTCTCAAGAAATTCTGGATCGTGTCAGTCCCCACAGTCGACAGCCGCGCGCCCACTATCATAGGGCGCGTGGCAAGTTCATAAAGTCGTCCACCCGCCTCGTCAAAGACGCATAGCCGCGAGCCCTTGTTGGTCCTTACGCCGAACGCAGTGCATTGCTGCCCCTCCACATCCGTGTCGAATCCTGGAAGCACCATGACCTTGAGCTCCGGGTCAGGCTTCACCGCTCCGCACACCGCGGCGACCGTGAGCTGCAGATTGTCAGTCATCTGAAAGCTGATGTGGTGAACGCTTCGCCAGATCAGGCGGTGGGACAGATGTGGGTTAAGCTGCGCAAGCCCCTCGATTTCGGAAGAATATTGCTCCTGCGCGACGGCGTGCAATTCGGGCCAGCTTGCGATCCATCGGGCCGCTAGTTGGGTCATTGGTTGCTGCCGTTCTGCCGCAAAGAAGCGCCTATCAAGCGCGCTGAGCGCCGCGGCGCGGTTTTCGAATCCGGTCTGCAGCGCAGCCTCGCCGGGATGTGCCTCCACCCAGGCGATCATCTCCTGCAAGATCTGGTGTTGCGCACTCGCACCCATGGCCTTCAGTCCCGCGAGCGCATCACCAGATGTCGTCGGAAGCATCTCGAGCCCTGTGTTGCCGATGAACTGGCTGTGACCGCCGTTGTAGACCTGAGAGAGATAGTAGTCGGCATGATAGGCCTGTATGGCCACGGCCGGCAGCTCACCTGCCGTGTAGACGCCGACGCTCTGAATTTCGTTGACGTAGTCGACCACAGCGCCAGTGAGATGGTCGGCTTTCTCGGGGCTGCGGGCCGCTTCCAGCGCTTTGCTGGGCACCACAACCATGGTCAAGCGGCCATCCACAATCATCGTGCCCTCCTGCAGTCGCATGGCGAATGCCATGCGGCTGCAGCCTATGATTGCAGTGATCAATTTTCAAATGCGATGCGGCAATAGCGCTGATCGCGGCGGGCCGCCGCCCGGCCTACCCCAGATGCTTCCTAAAAAACTCCGTCGCCCTGCCCCAGGCGAGTTCGGCGGCTTCGCGGTCGTGCACGGCCTGGCGCTGCTCGTTGACGAAGGCGTGCTCGGCGTCATAGCGGAACAGCTCCAGCGACTTGCCGGCCGCTTTCATGCCCTTTTCGAAGGCATCCACGACCTGCGGCGTGCACCAATCGTCCTTGTTGGCGAAATGGGCCTGGAGCGGGATCTTGACGTCGGCGGGCTTGGCCGCCTGCTCCGGCGGAATACCGTAGAACACCACGCCGGCCGCAAGCTCCGGGATCTTGGTCGCACCAATGATGGTCACCGCGCCGCCGAGGCAGAAGCCTGTCAGCCCCACCTTGGCGCCGTTGCGCGACAGATATTGCGTGGCGCCGCGCACGGTCTGCGTGGTGGCGTCCATGAAATCCAGCGAGTTCATCTCTTTGCCGGCGGCGTCCGTGTCGTGATACGGCACCACCTTGCCCTTGTAGAGATCGGGCGCGAGCGCGTCGAAACCGGCCAGCGCAAAGCGGTCGCACAGGCCCTTGATCTGGTCCGACAGGCCCCACCATTCCTGGATCACGACCACGCCCGGCGCGTTGCCGCGCGCCGCGTTGGCGAGATAGCCCGATCCGTCCTTGCCGTCCGGGCGCTTGAAGGTGATGGCGGTTCCCATGATGTCCTCCGGTGAGTTTCTGGGGAGCGGTTGGCGGTACTTTGGCCGCTGGGAGCGCGATAGGCAATCGCGCCAAACAACACACGCTCGTGTGCAACAAAAAAGCCCCCTCGCGGGGGCTTCTTAAATTCTCGTTTCGCCTCGAACCGCTCAGTGCGAGTCGGCCCAGACCTTCTTCTTGGTGAAGTACATCAGGCCGGCGAAGATGATCAGGAAAATGAAGACCTGAAAGCCCATGCGCTTGCGCGCTTCCATGTGCGGCTCCGCGGTCCACATCAGGAACGTGGTGACGTCCTTGGCGTACTGCGCGACGGTCGTCGGCGAGCCGTCGTCATAGGTGACCTGGCCGTCGCTGAGCGGCTTCGGCATCTTGATGGCGTGGCCCGGGAAGTACTTGTTGTAGTAGGAGCCCTCCGGGATGGTCACACCCTCAGGCGCCTTGTCCTCAAAGCCCTGCAGCACCGCCGAGACGTAGTCTGGGCCCTGCTCCTGAAACTGGGTGAAGAAGTCGACGATGAACATCGGGAAGCCGCGCCCGTAGGACCGCGCCTTCGTGATCAGCGACAGATCTGGCGGCGCCGCACCGCCGTTCGCCGCACGCGCAGCCTGTTCGTTCGGGAACGGCGAGGGGAAATAGTCCGCCGGCCGGCCCGGGCGCTCGAACATGTCGCCCTGATCGTTCGGACCGTCCTTGACCTTGTAGTCGGAGGCGAAGGCTGTCACCTGCGCGGTCGAATAGCCGGGGCCGCCGGGATCTCCGAGATTGCGGAAGGCGATAAAGGACAGGCCGTGGCAATTGGCGCAGACTTCCTTGTAGACCTTGAGGCCGCGCTGGAGTGCGCCGCGGTCGAACGTGCCGAACGGGCCGGAGAAGGACCAGTTGTTGCCCGGCGGCCTGGTGCCGCCTTCCTCGGCGCGGGCGCTGTCGACTGAGCCCGCAAACAACGCGCCCGCCAGCGCAAGAGCGATCACGGTCGACACCATCGGCGTCGACTTGCTGCCGGTCTTTGCAAGAACCGCCTCTGCGATCGAATTCGGCACCGGCCGCGGCGTCTCGATGCGCGAGAGCAGCGGCAGCACGATCAGGAAGTAGGCGAAGTAGCAGAACGTCAGGACCCGGCCGGCGATCACGTAGATGCCTTCCGGCGGCTGCGCGCCGAGATAGCCGAGCAGGATGCAGACCGCGACGAAGATCCAGAAGAACTGCTTGGCCAGCGGACGGTACTTCGACGACTTCGTCCTGGCGGCGTCGAGCCAGGGCAGGAAGCACAGGATGATGATCGCCGAGAACATCCCGATCACGCCCGCGAGCTTGTTCGGGATCGAACGCAGGATCGCGTAGAACGGCAGGTAATACCATTCCGGCACGATGTGCGGCGGGGTCACGCCCGGGTTCGCCGGAATGTAGTTGTCGGCGTCGCCGAGATAGTTCGGCATGTAGAAGATGAACCAAGCGTAGAGCAGCATGAAGCAGGCGACGCCGAAGCCGTCCTTGATGGTGGCGTGCGGCGTGAACGGAACCGTGTCCTTTTCCGTCTTCGGCTCAACGCCGTCAGGATTGTTCTGGCCGGCGACGTGCAGCGCCCAGACGTGGAGCACGACGACGCCCGCGATCAGGAACGGCAGCAGATAGTGCAGCGAGAAGAAGCGGTTCAGCGTCGGGTTACCGACCGAATAGCCGCCCCACAGCAGCGTCACGATGCTCTCGCCGACATAGGGAATGGCGGAGAACAGATTGGTGATGACGGTGGCGCCCCAGAAGCTCATCTGGCCCCAGGGGAGCACGTAGCCCATGAAACCGGTCGCCATCATCAGGAGGTAGATGATGACGCCGAGGATCCAGAGCACTTCGCGCGGCTCCTTGTAGGAGCCGTAATAGAGGCCGCGCAGCATGTGGACGTAGACAGCGACGAAGAACATGGAGGCGCCGACGGCGTGCATGTTGCGCAGCAGCCAGCCGTAATTGACGTCACGGACCAATAGCTCGACCGACTTGAAGGCGAGATCGGCATGCGGCGTGTAGTGCATCGCCAGGATCACGCCGGTCAGGATCTGGATCCCAAGCATGAAGGAGAGGATGGCGCCGAAGGTCCACCAGTAGTTCAGGTTGCGCGGGGTGGGATAGATAACGAAGGACGAGTGGACGAGACCCATGATCGGCAGACGTCGCTCGATCCATTGCAGGGCCGGATTGCTCGGCTGGTAGTCGGATGGTCCGCTCATGATGCGATCCTGAGGAAATATAACGACGAGACGGCGCGAAGCTTCGGACGCGGGTCCGAAGCTCAGCCGATCTGGATTTTGGTGTCGGAAACGAACTGGTACGGCGGCACGGGCAGGTTCGCGGGCGCGGGCCCCTGGCGGATGCGGCCGGACGAATCGTACTGCGAACCATGGCAGGGGCAGAAGAACCCGTCGTAATTGCCTTCATGGGCGATCGGGATACAGCCGAGATGGGTGCAGATGCCGATTACAACCAGCCACTGGTCGTGGCCGGACTTGACCCGGGCCTCGTCGGACTGCGGATCGGGCAGGCTCGCCACATTGACGGCGCGCGCCTCGTCGATCTGTTTCTTGGTGCGGTGGCTGATATAGATCGGCTTGCCGCGCCAGAACACCTTGATGTCCTGCCCCTCGGCGACCGGACTGAGATCGACCTCGATCGGCGCACCGGCGGCGATGGTCGACGCATCAGGATTCATCTGGGAGACGAAGGGCCAGAGCGCGGCTGCGCCCCCTACTGCTGCAGCTGCCCCCGTTGCAACGAATAAGAAATCACGGCGTGTCGGATGGTCCGCCGAAGACGCTGTCGTCACGATTCCAACCCTTTCTTCTTATTCTGCCGGCGGAACCGCTCCAGAGGGCCCCAAGGTCCCCAGAACAGCCTGCTAGCGCCCGCGGCCCCCCCGCGGCGGCAGAACTTCACGTGTCCCCACCAAAACAAGGCGAAAACAGCAGTCCAGAATCGTTCTATTGGCACCCTTGCCGGGCGAGCGCAAGCCCGCTATCGGCGCGGGAGCGTGCAATGCACGAATTCCGCGGCCAGCGATGTTTTATTGAGACATTTCCGGCCCGCACCGAACCCGGCACAGCCCATGCAGATAGCGCTTTTCCAACCCGACATCCCCCAGAACACCGGCACGATTCTCAGGCTCTGCGCCTGTCTGGGCGTGGCCGCCCATATCATCGAACCGGCAGGCTTTCCCGTCTCCGACCGGCATTTCCGCCGGGCGGGAATGGATTACCTCGATCAGGTCAGCATCAACCGCCATGACTCGTGGTCGAAATTCGAGCAATGGCGCGCGGCACAGGGCTACCGCCTGCTGCTGTTCACCACCAAAGGGGCCACCGACTACCGCGATTTCCGTTACCAGACGACGGACATCCTGCTATTCGGGCGCGAGAGCGCCGGCGTCACCGACGCGGTGGTCGAGGCCGCGGACGCGCGGCTGGTGATTCCGATCGCGGCGGGGCTACGGTCGCTCAATGTCGCCATGACCGCGGCGATGGCCGCAGGCGAAGCGCTGCGGCAGATCCGGAACCCCGAGGCCTCACAGGATTGAAGGGCCATAGGATTGAGGAGAGACGGTTGAGTTACGCGGTCAAGGAAATCTTCCTGACTCTGCAAGGCGAAGGCGCACATGCCGGGCGCGCGTCCGTATTTTGCCGTTTTGCCGGCTGCAACCTCTGGAGCGGGCGAGAGGCCGACCGCGCGGGCGCCACCTGCAAATTCTGCGACACGGACTTCGTCGGCACCGACGGCACGCTGGGCGGGCGCTACGCCTCGGCCGCGGAACTCGCCGGCACCATCGCCGCGCAATGGACAGCCTCTACCGACAACCGTTACGTGGTGCTCACCGGCGGCGAGCCGCTGCTCCAGGTCGATGCCGCACTGGTCGATGCGCTCCATGCTCGCGGCTTCGAGATCGGCGTCGAGACCAATGGGACGATCGCCCCGCCCGAGGGGCTCGACTGGATCTGCGTCAGCCCGAAGGGCGGCAGCGACCTGGTGGTCCGGCGCGGCCACGAGCTGAAGCTGGTCTATCCGCAGCCACTCGCCGCACCGGAGGCCTTCGCAGGCCTCGCCTTCGAGCGCTTCTCGCTGCAGCCGATGGACGGGCCCGAGGTCGCCGAAAACACCGCGCGCGCGATCGACTATTGCCTCAATCATCCGCAATGGCGGCTCAGCGTGCAGACGCACAAGTCACTCGGTATCAGATAGGATTGGTTTTCGAACAGATGTGGGAATTGACGAAATCGTTTCGCTTCGAGGCGGCGCACTCATTGTCGGGAACGACGTTCGGCGCGGCCAGCGAAGAGATCCACGGCCACTCCTTTCGCGCTGAGGTGACGGTGCGCGGCACGCTGGACCCTGCGACCGGCATGGTGGTCGATCTCGGCCTCCTTCAGCGCGCCATCGAGGATGTGCGCGTGATGCTGGACCACAAGTTCCTCAACAAGATCGAGGCGCTGGGCACACCGACGCTGGAAAACCTCTCGCTCTTCGTCTGGGACCGGCTGGCGCATATCGGCAAGCTGACCCGCGTCAGCATCCATCGCGACAGTTGCAGCGAGAGCTGCACCTATTACGGTCCGCAGGGCTGAAAGAATGACATCCACATTGGACCCGAGCTTGATCGAAGACCGCAAGACGCGCGCCCGCGCCTGGTTCGAAGCTTTGCGCGACGACATCTGCGCGAGCTTCGAGCGGCTGGAGGATGATGCCCCGCGAAGCCTTTATCCGGGCGAGCCGGGCCGCTTCAAACGCACGCCCTGGCAGCGCACCGATCATACCGGCGCGGCCGGCGGCGGCGGCGTGATGTCGATGATGTCAGGCCGCCTGTTCGAGAAGGTTGGCGTGCATTGCTCGACCGTGCACGGCGAATTCGCGCCGGAGTTTCGCGCGCAAATTCCGGGCGCAGCGGACGACCCAAAGTTCTGGGCCTCCGGCATCTCGCTGATCGCCCATCTGCGCAATCCGCACGTGCCTGCGGTGCACATGAACACGCGTTTTGTCGTCACCACAAAAGCCTGGTTCGGCGGCGGCGCCGATCTGACACCGGTGCTCGAGCGCCGGCGGACGCAGGACGATGCCGACACCATCGCCTTCCACGCCGCGATGAAACAGGCCTGCACGCAGCAGAACGGCATCGCCGATTACGACAAGTACAAAAAGTGGTGCGACGAGTATTTCCACCTGCCGCATCGGAAAGAAGCCCGTGGCATCGGTGGCATCTTCTACGACTGGCACGACAGCGGCGACTGGGACGCCGACCTCGCCTTCACCGCGGATGTCGGCCGCGCCTTCCTGAAGATCTATCCTGAGATCGTGCGGCGCAATTTCGCGACCGCCTGGACGGCCGAGGATCGCGAGGAGCAATTGATCCGGCGCGGCCGCTATGTCGAATTCAATCTGCTCTACGATCGCGGCACCATCTTCGGGCTCAGGACCGGTGGCAATGTCGATTCGATCCTGTCGTCGCTGCCGCCGGAGGTGAAATGGCCATGACTCCGATGAAGCCCGCAATCAGGCCGCTGCCGCGCGCCATGCTGATCGACATGGACGACACCATCCTGTCGGCCTATGGCCGGCCCGAGATCGCCTGGAACACGATCGCGAACGAGTTTGCCGAAGAGCTCGCGCCGCTGCCGCCACAGCAGGTCGCAACCACGGTGCTCGCTTTCGCGAAAAACTTCTGGGCCAATGCGGACGCCTCGTGGCGGCTCAGGCTTGCCGAAGCTCGTCACCTCACGGTCAAGGGCGGGTTTGCCGCGCTCGCCGCCGCCGGCTACCGCGCCCTGCCCGACGACCTCGCCATTCGCCTCGCCGACCGCTTCACCACCTATCGCGAGGAGGAGATGTTCGTCTTCCCCGGCGCGCATGAGGCCATCGACAAATTGAAGGCGCTCGGCATCAAGCTCGCGCTGGTGACCAACGGCGCCGCCGACACCCAGCGCGCCAAGGTCGAGCGCTTCGAGCTGGCGCACCGCTTCCACCACATCCAGATCGAAGGCGAGCACGGTTTTGGCAAGCCCGAGGAGCGCGCCTACCTGCACGCGATGGACACGCTCGGCGTCACCGCAAAAGATACCTGGATGATCGGCGACAATCTGGAATGGGAAGTGGTGACTCCGCAGCGTCTCGGCATCTATTCGATCTGGATCGACGTGCACGGCGACGGCCTGCCCGAAGGGTCGCTCGTCAAGCCTGACCGCATCATCCGCTCGCTCGGCGAACTTTTGCCGGGATGATCAAGGCCGCGAAAACAAAAACATCGAAAACAACCCCATGCACAGTAGCCGACCGCTGCAAAACCAATGACTTACGGATTTAACGAAACCCTTTGACTCGTCGGGCAAAACACGGGCATGGTGGCATCATCGCCGCGCCCAGGACCGAAGAGCCCTTGCGTGCCTCTTGAGCGATCCCCCACTCGAACCTCCGTCATCGACGTTTCAGTCTGCGCGGCGGACACGCGCAGCCGTAGCGCATCCGCGGACCCGCAGCCGTGATCGGCATGTCATGACGGCTTGCTAACTCTTCTCTCGTCAATCAACTCTCTGTCAATCAACCTGAAAGGACCATCCATGGAACTGAAAGTCGGCGATATCGTAATGCTGAAATCCGGCGGGCAGCCGCTCACCGTTGCGGAAGTGAAGGGCGACGACGTGCTCTGCCTCTGGATGGGCGCGGAAGGCGACCTGTTCCGCGAGACGCTGCCGCTGGCCGTGCTCGAACAGCTGGAAGAATTGGACGAGGACGAGGATGACGAGGACGAAGACGAGGAGTAGGCACGCCTGAGACCGCGTCCTCGTTAGGTCGGAGTGCTCGGCTCCGCCGCATGTGATGTCCGCTTCTATGCCAACAACGGCGCAAGAGCGGACATCGCTGGATGCTTCGAACGTCAATCCAACGGAACGTTCAGACTGGTACCTTTGGTGATAATGCCGCCACGGTTGCCAATCTCAATCGAACCATAGCGCTGCTTGAAACAATCGGGCAGCGGCCGGTCGCCTTCCATGCTGAGCCAAAGCCGCAACAAATGACGCTTTTGGTTTGCAATGGGCCAATCACGGAATCCGGTCCGATCATGCAACAAAGCATGATTGTAAACGAACTGCATGTCACCCGGCTGAAGCCGCATGCCGAAATGCAGAGTGGGGCTGTTTGCGAGCGCGTCGAAGAGATCGAGTGCCTCGACGTGAGCGGGCGTCAGTCTCGGCGCATCGGGAAAGCGCTGCGCACTATCGATATACTGGCGCTGATAGAACCCGGTCAGGAACCCCGCATGCCAATTCAGCACCGGGATTTCAAGATATGGCTTTTCGTTCTCCGGCACCTCGCCTCGCCGGTCTGTCGCGATCGGATCAAACAAGAGCGCGGCAAGGTCGGGACGTCTGTCAAACATCTCGTTGTAGATTGTCGTCGTGCTGACAAGGAGAGAATCCCCTCCCTCCATCGCCTCGCGAATGCATAACAATCCGACCACGTCGGACGAATCCGTGTGGAATGTCTGACGTTCCGAAGTCTGATAAATTCGAGTGTGCGGATCCTTCGCATCGGCACCTGTGTCACGGACGTGACCGAGAATGTGACCCGCTGCATTCTGAGACCGCGCCGATCCAAGATGCGCGCCCACCCCGCAAAATATCGTAGCGGCAAGCTCCTGGCTATATTTTGCCACCGGGAGGCCGCGTATGACTTCGAAGCCCAAGCCGACCAACAGCTTCTTCTTGAGATCTTCCAGGTGCGCGCCGAGATGAGGAAGCGGAAAGCTTTCCTTTGTGATCTCTGCGATTTCTTTGCTTCTACCGAGATATGTTTCAGCTGCGTTCTCGAGCTCGGCGATCTCGCCGGCAGAGAGCGATATCAACCATCGATCAGGATTGGCCTTCATCTCAGCGCCTTGCCAGGCAGACAGGATATCGACCCTCCCTGGAGGACGATTGATCCCGCTGGGCAATGAGACCACATTCATAGTGTTGGCTCCTGAGAAGATTGGACGTCAGAAATGGGGGCGGACCATCGACGATATTGTGCCGATCGCTTGTTTGCAACTTGGCGACCCCTGCGAACGGACATCCCGCAGCCCAAGGCCATTTCTGAAAAGTGACCAACGGAAGTTACCGCCAAGAGAAAAGCCGCCCGAAGGCGGCTAGTCGTTCTCTCCGCTGAAAGGAACTTGGAAGCAGTTCCACCAGCCGCTGGTGACCAAGCGAACGTCGTCACGCAACGAGCCAATGCCCCTTATGAATATCGAACTTCACGACGCCATCGTCACGCATCTTCAACAGGAGCGATTGGCAGTCGTCCTGGTTCTTTATGTTGACGCGCTTCATGATTTCGAAAGTCTTCAGAGGCTTTTCGCGAAGGGCAATTAGAATCTTTTCTCGATCAGTCATTGGGTTCCTTGCATCGGTATCGGCGACGGTACGTGTTGTACAGATCGTCTGCAACAGGTGCGTTCGCTTGACGAGGTCCGTTCCGGTTCAAAATCTCAGATCTCAACTTGCGCACATTCAGTCCGCTCCGCGGGGCTCGTTCGGTAAGATAGCTCTAAACCATTCAATCGCAGGCCGCACGAGCTGCCATCCTCGCAGCCCAAGAACCTTCTTGCAGGCAAGAAACCACCAACGACGCGTTCTTCGAACGGTCGGATCAATACCGACCGCAAGTTTAGAAAGGCCTGCTGAGCTTTCTATCGCTCCTTCGTTGAAGGCAGTGCTTGCGCAACCGATCGCTTCAAGTGCCAACATGTGGTTCATCCAGGCACGAAGATCAGCAGCGTTGGTCAACCTGGCAGCACCATTAGTCAGGAAATGTTCAATCGCCGCCTTGCGTTGGAGCAGGTCTTGCTCCCGCGAAGGCTCGCTTGACATGTTGGCCGAGTGCGCTCGATACACGGCTTGATCAGCGGCAATGACCCCGACGTCGCCATGCGCGGCGAGCCGGAACCACATTTCCATGTCAGAAGCGTAGGGTAAATCAGCTAAATACCCGCCCAATCTTTTCTGCAGGCTCGTACGAACCACTACTGTTGGTGATAGCACAATGTTTTTTGCGCCGCTAAGTGTAATGAAATCGAGGCCCGACAAAATGTTGGTTCTTGATCCCACGCCTGTTCTACGCCGCGAACGCTCCCCCTGTTGATCAAGAACAACCGCGCCGCCGAAGGTGAAAGCGACAGACGGATGATCGTCCATCAGCTCGACCGATCTCGCAAGGGCGCCGGGCAACAGGTAATCGTCCGCAGACAGCAGAAGCATATAGTCGGCTCTCGCCCAGGCGATGCCTTCATTGGCGGTAGCAATGAGCCCTTGATTCGAGGTGTGCCTGCGATAATCCACCCGGGGATCGGAGCGGGCTAACTCTTCCGCAACTTCCGCTGTATTGTCGGGCGACGCATCATCGATAATGAGCACGCGCAACTCGGGGCCGGATTGCGCCAAAACGCTCTCGACACACTCCCGCAGGAAGTGCCCATACCGGAAGCAGGGAACAACAATGTCTACGGAGCTCATTTCTTGTCTCCACAGACCATCGCAAAGAGGGTCGAGGCCTAGGCTCCACTCTTGGCCGGGCGGAATTGCCGTCGACATCCTTGAATAGAGCCAGCGAAGCTCGTGGCCTCTCGCCACGCGGCTTTGTCGTCTCGCAGTTCCTCCCCTTGCTCGTCCTTGCTGGACGCAACATTGTGGACGCGGAAGACGTACCTCGGCATGCTCCGGAAACGCCCGACGAAGCGCCTCCGTTCCAAAAGTCACATATGACACTTAGAACCGGCGGAGCGATACCGGAAGGCGAAGGCCACGGCAGCGGGAATTACGATACACCCAATTGACCCGACCCGCTTCAAGCCCGGCAAGCGCGGACCGAAGCCAGCGCAGTCTGACGGCGATGATTAAGTGCACTGTCATCGTAACCCAAAAGGTCGTCATGCCCGGGCTTGTCCCGGACAAGCCCGGCCATGACGTTGTGGAAGCTTCGGCGCCCATATGCGCTCTGTCCCGGGAGGAGGTAAGCTACGCGTTCCGCTCCGCGATAATCTACCCGATCAGCTGCCTCGCGGCCGCCGAGATCATCACCAGCCCGCCGGTGATCACCGCGACATCGAGGATCGCGGTGTGGATATGCACCGGCATCCGCTCGACGAAGGCTTTGGCGAGGAACGCGCCGGGGATCGCGATCGCCCCGATCAGCAGCGCAAAGGCGAGCACCCGCGCGGTGACCGCGCCGGCGAGGCCGAACACCGAAATCTTGATCAGACCCGTGCCGAGCGAGATCATCGCGTCGGTCGCGATCACGGCGGCGCCCTCGAGTCCCGCGGCCATCAGCAGCGAGAGCAGGATCACGCCGGAGCCCGAGGTGCCGCCGACCAGCACGCCATAGCCGACGGAGCCGGCCGCAAGGCCGGTGTCGCCGATCCTGACCTGCCGGCGGCGGAGCATCCGGCGCAGTGGCACGCTCAGGATCAGCATGGAGCCGATCACCAGCGCAGCGCCGGCATTGGTCAGCCGGGTGTAGCCGTAGGCGCCGAGCGCCGTTGTCAGCGCCGCGCAGGCGAGCACGATCAGCGCGCGGCGGCGGTCGGCGTAACGCAGATAGGCAATCGCGCGGCTGGAATTGGTGAAGATCGCGGAGATCGCGATGATCGGCACTACCGGCTCGGCGCCAACGAGAGGGACCAGCACCAGCGGCATCAGAGCGCCGGTGCCGTAGCCGGCGAGACCACCGATGATCGAAGCAAACAACGCCATCAACGCGACCAGCAGAAGCTGAAAAATCGAGATGTCGGCGAAGCCTGAGACGATGGTCACGTTTTCTCGTCGCGGCTGACGCGTGCCGCTGCTTGATCGGCGATGGAAGCGAGTGCGGTGTCCTCTAGGGGAAAATCCGCCGCAAGCCAAGCGTCCTCGGCGAGCGTCAACACATGCCCGAGCGCGGGTCCTTCCGCCATGCCGCGCGCGATGAAGTCGGCAGCTTTCAGCGGAAATTTCGGCGCAGTCCAGCGCTGCGGCAGCTCGGCGAGCACACGCCATCGCGACGAGCCGACGTGATCGCCGCCTCGCGCCCAGCCAAGCAACACGCGATCGTGATAGCGCTCCGCACCGAGCCGATAGAGCAGCCGCCGCGCATCGGCTTCGTCCTTGATCGCCAGGCGCCACCAGCGGTGCCCCATCGAATCGAGCGCCTTGGTTTCCGCATTGGAGAGCCTCAAGCGCGCGGCGACGCGTTTTGCATCTTCAGTCACGGCGACCGTCAGCGCAGCGAGCCGCCGCGTTGCGCTGGCAGCGAGGCCGAGCTCACGCTCGATCGCGATCATCGCCGAGAGCGGCCCGGTGTAGGCGACGCCGCCGGTCAGCGCTTGCAGCAATCCGCCATCCGCCATCGCAAGCGCGGCGGCAGACGCGCCGCGAGCGACCAGCAGCTTCAGCATCTCCATGCGCAGCCGCTCGGCCGACAGGCTCGCTAGGCCGGCGCGGCCGCGGATGCAGGCGAGATAGCCGTCGCGGTCGGGATCGCCGGCGCCAAACGCGGCGTGGATGCGGAAGAAGCGCAGGATGCGCAGGAAATCCTCGGCGATGCGCTGGTCGGGATCACCGATGAAGCGCACGCGCCGCGCGGCCGCATCCGCGACGCCTCCGACGTAATCGTAGACAACGCCATCAGCATCGACCGAGAGCCCGTTCATCGTGAAGTCGCGCCGCTCGGCGTCCTTCACCCAGTCGCGGCCGAACGCGACCTTGGCTTTGCGGCCGAAGGTCTCGGTGTCCTCGCGCAGCGTCGTGACTTCGTATGGCTGGCTGTCGATGACGAGCGTGACGGTGCCGTGGTCCATGCCGGTCGGCACGCTCTTGATGCCGGCGCTCTTGGCGCGCCGCACCACCTCGTGCGGGAGCGCCGTGGTCGCGATGTCGATATCACCGGGCACGAGACCGAGCAGCGCGTTGCGCACGGCGCCGCCGACCACCCGCGCCTCCTCCCCATCGGCGTTGAGCAGCTCCAGGACGCGCGCGGTCCCTCCCGAAATCAGCCAGGGCGCATCGGCGAGCATGGGCTCCGCGCTCATCGGCCGGCCCCTATCTTTCCACGCCCGGCACGAGCTTGCCGTTTTCGACATGGGCGGGGACATAGGTCGAATCCGGAGCCGCGCCGGAGAAATGCGCAAACCCGATCAGCCCCGCGATCACCAGCACGAGTGCCGCCAGCATGAGACGCGCGACGATGGTGATCGGCCAGGACGATTGCACGAACAGCCCGGAACGGCTGGCGGCCAGGAACAGCGCATAGACGGCGAAGGGAACGAGGAAAATTCCGATCTCGGTCAGAACTGGACGGATCATGATGAATAGATCCGCTCGTAAAGGACACGCAGCATTCCGGCCGTCGCCCCCCAGATGTAACGTTCCGCAAACGGCATCGCGTAGTAGGACCGCTCCATGCCGCGGAATTCCTTGCTGTGCACCTGGTGGTTGGCCGGGTTCATCAGGAAGGATAGCGGCACTTCGAACGCATCATCAACCTCGGAATGGTTGATCGTCAGCTCAAAACCCGGCCGCACCCGGGCTACCGTCGGCAGGATGCGGAAGCCGAACGCGGTGCCGTAGAGATCGAGATAGCCGATCGGCTCGACGAAGTCGCGCGACAGCCCGATCTCCTCCTCCGCCTCGCGCAGCGCCGCATCGAGCGGCGAGGAGTCGGTCGCGTCGATCTTGCCGCCGGGAAAGGCAATCTGGCCCGCATGGTCGTTCAGATGCGCCGAGCGCTGCGTCAGCAGGATGGTCGGCTCGGGATGATCGACCACCGCGATCAAAACCGCCGCCGGCCGCACCGGCTGCTCACGCGCGATGATCTCGAGCATCTTGTCGGTGCCGGGATCGCCCGAGGCCGGAATGATGTTGGGATCGAACAGGCCGGGCGGCACGTCGAAGCCTAATCGCGCCTTGGAGCGGGCGAAAAAATCGGCCGCTCCGAACGTGGCGGGATCGGTCTTCAGGATAGGCTTGTTCAAAGCGCGGCCCTCACCTGCTCCGCATCGGCCATGGCGAAGAATTCGCCGGCCGATTCGACGCCGAACATCGGCTGGCCATCGACCATCCGCTCCTCACCCATGTCAACCAGATCATAATAGAGCGCGCGGGTGACCTTGGCCCAGAGTTCGGCGCGGACATGCAGATAGGGCGTCAGTCCGCCGCCCTCGCCCTGCTCGAAGCGCAGCCGGTGCGCCGCATCGCAGGTGACCCAGTCGTCGACATTGGTGCGGAAGCGGAGCACGCGGTGGTTGTCCTCGCCGTCCTTCTGCATTTCGACCGCCATGAACGGCGCGTCGTCGACGCGAATGCCAACCTTCTCCACCGGCGTGACGAGGAAATGCTTGTCGCCTTCACGCTTGAGGATGGTCGAGAACAGACGGACCAGCGCGTGGCGGCCGATTGGCGTCCCCATGTAGTACCAAGTGCAATCGGAAGCGATTCGAATGTCGAGATCGCCACAAAACGGCGGATTCCACAGATGGACCGGAGGCAGGCCCTTTTTGACGCCTTCGGCATCGGCAGCACTTTTGGCGGCGGCAGTCAGCCCCTCAAGACCGCGATCGGCGCTCTGCCCTTGGTTCGCCATGGTTTGCCCTGACTCTGTCATTTGGCACGTTTGCTGCAGGTCTGAATTGTAAGTCTACGTCGTCTGTCGGTGCACGGTTCCACTCCGGATCAGTCCGGTGTGGAGGTCTCCACTTCGTGATGCCCTACATAGCCCTAAGCCGATAAGGTGGGGATAGGTTAATTCAACGAATACATGGCCTTCCTGCAAGTCTAGCATAGGGCCCATGTGATGACATGACGACGCAAGCGAGCCGCATGGCAGGCTGAAGGAGCTAACGGATGGCGGAGAGTGTCGAGAAGCTCGAAGACGGAGTAGTCCGTTCGGCCGAGCAGGTGTCGAGCCAGATTCGCGCGGCAAAGGATGCGATCGCGTCCGTCATCTTCGGCCAGGACCGCGTGATCGAGAACACGCTGGTCACCATCCTCTCCGGCGGCCATGCGCTGTTGATCGGCGTCCCCGGTCTCGCCAAGACCAAGCTGGTCGAGACGCTCGGCATCACGCTCGGCCTCGATGCCAAGCGCATCCAGTTCACTCCCGACCTGATGCCGTCGGACATTCTCGGCGCCGAAGTGCTCGACGAAAGCACGAGCGGCAAGCGTGCCTTCCGCTTCATCTCCGGCCCCGTGTTCGCGCAACTGCTGATGGCCGACGAGATCAACCGCGCCAGCCCGCGCACGCAGTCGGCGCTGCTCCAGGCGATGCAGGAACAGCACATCACCGTTGCCGGCGCGCGCCACGATCTGCCGAAGCCGTTCCATGTGCTCGCCACGCAAAATCCGCTGGAGCAGGAAGGCACCTACCCGCTGCCGGAAGCGCAGCTCGACCGTTTCCTGATGGAGATCGACGTCGACTATCCCGATCGCGACGCCGAGCGCCGTATCCTGTTCGAGACCACCGGCGCGGAAGAGACACTGGCCAGGGGATCGATGACCGCGGACGCGCTGATCACCGCACAGCGGCTGATCCGGCGCCTGCCGGTCGGCGATTCCGTGGTCGAGGCGATCCTGTCGCTGGTCCGTTCGGCCCGTCCGGGTCCGGAGAGCGGCGAGACCGGCAAGTTCATCGCCTGGGGACCGGGCCCGCGCGCCAGCCAATCGCTGATGCTCGCGGTGCGCGCACGCGCGCTGATCGACGGACGCCTCGCGCCCTCGATCGACGACGTGCTCGACCTCGCCGAGCCCGTGCTGAAGCACCGCATGGCGCTGACATTCCAGGCGCGCGCCGAAGGCCGCACGATTCCGGACGTGATCCGGCAATTGAAAACACGGATCGGTTGATGGCCGCAGAGAACGGGCAAGCAGCGAAGGAGATCATCGCGATCCGACGTGCAGATGGCGAAAGCCGCACGCTCGCCGCTTCGCTGCCGCGCCTGGTGCTCGAGGCCCGCCGTATCGCCGCCAACGTCATTCACGGTCTGCACGGCCGACGGCGCGCCGGCGCCGGTGAAAATTTCTGGCAGTACCGCCGCTTCGTCTCCGGCGAGCCGGCGCAGAACGTCGACTGGCGGCGCTCGGCGCGTGACGATCATCTCTATGTCCGCGAGCTTGAATGGGAAGCCTCGCACACGGTCTGGATCTGGCCCGACCGCTCCCCCTCGATGGCCTTCGCCTCGAAGACGGCGCGCGAATCCAAGCTCGAGCGGACGCTGATCGTCGCCTTCGCGCTGGCCGAGCTGCTCGTCTCCGGCGGCGAACGTGTCGGCATTCCCGGGCTGATGGCACCGACCGCGAGCCGCAGCGTCATCGACAAGATGGCGCAGGCGATGATGCATGACGATGCCGACCGGCTGAGCCTGCCGCCGTCCTTCGTGCCCGCGGCGCTGGCCGAGACGATCGTGCTGTCGGATTTCTGGTCGCCGATCTCCGAGATCGGGACGACGCTCGCGGGCCTGTCCGGCTCCGGCGCCCATGGCATGCTGGTGCAGATCGTTGATCCCGCCGAAGAGTCGTTTCCTTATTCCGGACGCGTCGAATTTGTCGAGCCCGAAGGGTTCGGCGTGATCACCGCCGGCCGCGCCGAGAGCTGGGCGCAGGATTACACCGCGCGGCTCGCGCTGCACCGCGACCAGATCCGCGCCGAGACCAACAAGCTCGATTGGCTGTTCACGACGCACGCGACCGACCGCTCCGCGGCCGAGCTCTTGCTGTTCCTGCATGCCGGCATGCAGGTGAGCAAGTCGGGCGCCCGCACCACGACCATCAAGGCGGGGCCCGCCGCATGATGGGACTGCCGCTCGCCTTCACCGAACCGCTGCTCCTGATCGGCCTCGTCAGCCTGCCGGTGCTATGGTGGCTGCTGCGCGTGATGCCGCCACGGCCGCGCCGCATCGAGTTTCCGCCGACGCGCCTGTTGTTCGACATCACACCGCGCGAAGAGACGCCCTCACGGACGCCGTGGTGGCTGACCGCATTGCGGCTCCTGGCTGCGGCCCTCGTCATTTTCGCCGCCGCCGGCCCGATCTGGAATCCGCAAACAGGCATCGCCGCCAGCAAGGCGCCGCTGATGATCATGTTCGACGACGGCTGGAGCGCGGCATCGAACTGGGACATCCGGATCAGGGCCGCCGACGAGCTGATCGCCAATGCCGAGAACGACCGCCGTGCGATTGCGCTGGCGCCGCTGTCCGAGCCGAACCGCGATATCACCCTGATGCCGGCGGGCGCCGCGCGCGTGGCGCTGCGGCAGCTCACGCCGAAGCCCTATTCGATCGACCGCGTCGAGACCCTGACCGCAATCGATCGCTTCCTGAAAGCGACCGGCGACTGCGAGATCGCCTGGCTTTCTGACGGCGTCGACACCGGTCGCGGCGAGGAATTCGTGGCTGGCCTCGGCAAGAGCATCGGCGACCGCAGCCTGACCGTGTTCGAAGGCGGCACCTCCTCGCCGCTGGCCCTGGTCGCGGCCGAGAACGCCGCCGCCAGGATGACGGTGAAGGTGCTGCGCACCGACAGCGGCATTGCCATCGGCACCGTGCGCGCGCTGGACCAGAAGGCCTCGCCGATCGGGGAAGCGCGTTATTCGTTCGGTCCGCAGGACAAGGAAACCGAAGCGGCGTTCGATCTGCCGGTCGAGCTGCGCAACGACATCACGCGGCTTGAAATTGCCGGTGAGCGCTCCGCCGGCGCGGTCCAGCTGCTCGACAAGCGCTGGCGCCGCCGCGCCATCGGCATCGTCTCGGGCGCGAGCAGCGAAACAGCGCAGCCGCTGCTGGCCCCGACCTTCTATCTCACCCGCGCGCTGGCGCCGTTCGCCGACGTGCGGCTCGCCGACAAGGGCGCGCCGCAGCAGGGCATCACGCAGTTCCTCGACCAGAAGCTGCCGATGATCATCCTTGCCGATGTCGGCACCATCGCCCCTGAAATCCGCGAGCGTCTCAATGCCTGGATCAACCAGGGCGGCGTGCTGGTGCGGTTCGCCGGTCCGCGGCTGGCGCAGGCCGAAGACGATCTCGTGCCGGTCAAGCTGCGTAAGGGCGGCCGGACTCTCGGCGGCAGCCTGACCTGGGAAAAGCCGCAACATCTGGCCTCGTTCGCGGCCGACGGTCCGTTTGCCGGCGTCGTGGTCCCCAAGGACGTCACCATAAACCGCCAGGTGCTGGCCGAGCCCGACGCCGTGCTCGCCACCAAGAGCTGGGCATCGCTGGAAGACGGCACGCCGCTGGTGACCGGTGAGCATCGCGGCAAGGGCGTGGTCAGCCTGTTCCACGTCAGCGCCGACATGCGCTGGTCGGATCTGCCGATGTCCGGCACCTTCGTCGAAATCCTGCGGCGTGTCGTCGACATGTCCGGCTATACTGCCAAGCCCGGCGCCGGGGTTGCCACTGAGGCGACTGCCGAGACGGTGGCGCCGCTGCACATCCTCGACGGCTTCGGAGCCTTCGGCCCGCCGCCCGCCGCCGCAAAGCCGCTGCCCGCGGATTATCGCGACCGCGCCACACCCGATCATCCGCCGGGCTTCTATGGTCCGGCAGAAGGACCGCTCGCCGTGAACACGCTTGCCAGCGCCGACCGTATCGCAGCCCTGAACACCGCGAGCCTGCGCGCCCGGCACGCCACCTACACCAATGCCGAGCCGCGCGACTTGCGCGGCTGGCTGCTGTCGACGGCGCTCGCGCTGTTCCTGATCGACGCCATCATCGTCGCGGTGCTCGGCGGCGGCCTCGCCGCGCTGCTGCGCCGCCGCGCCGCGCCCGCGATGATCGTCTTCGGACTGGCGCTCGCAGGCTTCGTGGCGCTCGTGCCAACGCCGTCGCACGCGGACAGCGCGTCCGACGAGTTCGCGATGAAGGCGGTGTCGCAGACCCGACTCGCCTATGTCGTGACCGGCAATGCCGACGTCGATTCCATCGTCAAGGCCGGCCTGTCCGGACTGACGCTGTTCCTGGCGCAGCGCACCGCGCTCGAGGCCGGCGATCCCGTCGGCATCGATCCGGCGCGCGACGAACTCGCCTTCTTCCCGCTGATCTACTGGCCGATCGTGCCCGGCGCGCCCAAGCCGCCGCAGGACGCCATTAACAAGATCGACGCCTACATGAAGCAGGGCGGCACCGTGCTGTTCGACACCCGCGACGCGGTCGAAGCACCGCCCGGCGCAAACGGCGCCGCGCAGACCCCCGCCATGCAGACGCTCCGCGAAATCCTGTCCTCGCTCGACGTGCCCGAGCTCGAGCCGGTGCCGCGCGAGCACGTGCTGACCAAGACCTTCTATCTCCTGCGCGACTTCCCCGGCCGCTTCAACACCGGCCAGACCTGGGTCGAGACCTTGCCGCGCGAAGACGACGACGACAGCGCGCAGCGGCCGGCACGAGGCGGCGACGGCGTCTCGCCGATCATCATCACCTCGAACGACCTCGCCGGCGCCTGGGCCGTGCGGCCCGACGGCCAGGCCATGCTGCCGGTGACCGGCGGCGACCCCCGCCAGCGCGAATTCGCCTACCGCGCCGGCGCCAACATCGTGATGTACACGCTGACCGGCAACTACAAGGCCGACCAGGTGCACGCACCGGCGTTGATTGAACGGCTGGGGCAATAAGCATGATCCGGAAAAGTGGGAACCGGTTTTCCGAAGAGGTCATGCTCACAATGAATAGAAGTGCGATATGAATTACGGCATCGCGTTTACGCCGCTTGTTCCGGCAATCGTCCTGTGGCTCGCACTGGCCGCGATCGTCGTCATCGCGCTCGTGCTGCTGCTGGCGCGTGCGCGCGGCGCTGCCGTGCGCGTCGCCGCGCTGGTGCTGTTCCTGCTGGCGCTCGCCAATCCCTCCTTCACCCGCGAGGACCGCGATCCCCTCACCTCGGTCGCAGCAGTCGTCGTCGACAAAAGCCCGAGCCAGAACTTTGGCAACCGCAATCGCGAGGCTGCACAAGCGCAGGAGGCGCTGGTCGACAGCCTGAAGAAGATCAAGGGGCTCGAGGTCCGCGTCGTCGACGCCGGACAGGCCGACGGCGAGACCGACGGTACCAAATTATTCGGCGCGCTGGCCTCGGCACTTGCGGACGTGCCGGTCGACCGCGTCGCCGGCGCCTTCCTGATCACCGACGGCCGCGTCCACGACATTCCGGCCAATGCCGCCGGGCTCGGCTTCCAGGCGCCGGTTCACGCGCTGATCACCGGACAGAAAGACGAGCGCGACCGCCGCATCGCGATCCTGGCGGCGCCGCGCTTCGGCATCGTCGGGCAGCCCCAGACCATCACCTACCGCCTCGACGATCAGGGCGTCAGCGGCGAGCGCGCCAAGGTCACGGTCCGCAGGGACGGCGAGGTCATCAACGAGCGCACGCTGGGAAGCGGCCAGGCGGCAAGCGTGGACGTCGACATCAAGCATGCCGGGCCGAACATCGTCGAGATCGAGGCCTCGCCGCTCGAACGGGAATTGACGCCGGTGAACAACCGCGCCGTCGTCGCCATCGACGGTGTGCGCGACAAGCTGCGCGTGCTGCTGGTCTCGGGCGAGCCGCATTCCGGCGAGCGCACCTGGCGCAATTTGCTCAAGTCCGACGCCAGCGTCGATCTCGTCCACTTCACAATTCTGCGTCCGCCGGAGAAGCAGGACGGCACGCCGATCAACGAATTGTCGCTGATCGCGTTTCCGACCCGCGAGCTGTTCCAGCAGAAAATCAACGAATTCCAGTTGATCATCTTCGACCGCTATGCCCGCCAGGGCGTGCTGCCGATCGCCTATTTCGACAACATCGCACGCTACGTTCGCGGCGGCGGCGCGGTGCTGGTCTCGGCCGGCCCCGACTACGCCTCCAACACCAGCATCTGGCGCACGCCGCTGGATTCGGTGCTGCCGGCAGAGCCGGTCGGGGTGACGGAAAAGCCGTTTTACGCGCATCTGTCCGACGTCGGCAAACGCCATCCCGTCACGCGCGGCCTCGAAGGCTCCGCCAGCGAGCCGCCGCACTGGAGCCGCTTCTTCCGCACCGTCGACACCCGCAATTCCGTCAACCCGCCGGTGATGACCGGCGCCGACGGCAAGCCGCTGCTGTTCCTGTCGCGTTTTGGCGAGGGCCGCGTCGCGCTGCTGCTCTCCGACCACATCTGGCTGTGGGCGCGCGGCTATGAAGGCGGCGGCCCGCATCTCGATCTGTTGCGGCGCATGTCGCACTGGCTGATGAAGCAGCCCGATCTGGACGAGGAAGCGCTGCGCCTGCAGGTGCAGGGCAAGAATCTCGTGGTGGTGCGCCAGACCATGGCGGACAGCGTCCAGCCGGTCAGCGTGACCTCGCCGTCGGGCGTGGCGCGCGATCTGACGCTTGCGCCCGGCGATCCCGGCGAATGGCGCGCCAGCCTGCCGGCGAGCGAGCTCGGCCTGTGGCAGGCGACCGACGGCACGCTGAAGGCGCTGATCAATGTCGGCCCGACCAATCCGAAGGAGTTTTCGGAAGTCACCTCGACCACCGAGACCCTCAAGCCGCTGACGCAGGCCACGGGCGGCAACGCCGTGCGCGTGGTTGACGGCGCCAACGTCGAGCTGCCGCGCATCCTGCCGGTCCGCTCGGCGAGCGTCTTCCATGGCGACGGCTGGATGGGCGTGCGGATGCGCGACGCCAGCGTCGTGAAGGGCGTCGGCGTGCTGCCGATCTTCGCCGGCCTGATCGGGCTGTTGCTGCTGCTCGGCGCCTTTGCCGCGACCTGGGTCCGCGAAGGGCGCTGAACGTTCCGTGGCGCGAACGACACATCAGCAATCCGCCCGAGCGGATCGGTGCGACTGCGGTTGACATCCGCTGACCGATCTGGCGATGTTACATTATAACGTCGCGGGATCAGGGGATGATGCCCCCGCGATGTGGGGTGGCGTTTTCAGATGAAGTGGTTCCGGTCGAATATCAGGCACGGCGCCCGGCTCGCGATCTTCGCGATGCTGGTGCAGTTCGCGCTGACGTTCGGCCACAGCCATTGGTTCGCCCAGGCCGCTCCCCTCGCCCAGGCCTCGCTCCAGCAAACCGACAGCACCAACGGTGTCGCTTCGATCCCTCGTACCGCGGTCGAGAGGCAATCGCCGGCGGGTTCTGACCGGGAGCTGCCGGGCGAGGACAATTGCGCGATCTGCGCATTGGTCGCGATGGCGGGCACCGTCATGTTCGCGGCGCCGCCTGTGCTGCTGCTACCGCAGGCGATCGAGCTGCTCTACCGCACCACCGATGCCGAATTCGTCCACCTGAAATCGGCCGCCACGGCGTTCCAGCCTCGCGCCCCTCCCGCGTCCTGACTCCAGACATCACTTGATCACGCCCGGGCTCGCCGCATGTCGGCGCATGACCGGGAGACGTTGAAGTCGAATTCCGTCGCGCAGCGACGGCAGGCCGCCTCCGATCAACACACAATCATGCGGACGGCGCCTGACTGGAATCAGGACCATGTCATTTGAATTGCGGCGCGCGCAGCGCCTTGGCGGAGCAAGCCTGCTCCTGCTCGGCGCCGCCGCCACCCCGGCGCTGGCTCAGGACAAGCCGGCATCTACCGAAATCCCCGCCGTCACCGTGACGGCTCCGAGCCCCATCGTGCGCAGGGCGGTGGTGCCGACCCGCAGCCCGGGCCGCGCCACGCGAACCGCGCGGGCACGCAGCCACGAACGCGCGGCGGACGCCACGCCGGCAGCCTCCACGCCCGCCGCACCTCAGCAGGGCGTGCTGCCGATCGTGACCAACCAGTTCGCCACCGTCACGGTCGTGCCGAACGAGGAGATCCGCCGCGAGGGCGGCGGTCAGCTCGGCGATCTCCTGTTCTCCAAGCCGGGCATCACCGGCTCGAGCTTCGCGCCCGGCGCCTCCAGCCGGCCGATCATCCGGGGTCTCGACGTCAACCGCGTCGGCATCGTCGAGAACGGCACCAATGCCGGCGGCGCCTCCGACCTCGGCGAGGATCACTTCGTCCCGATTGATCCGCTGGCGACCAACCAGGTCGAGGTGGTGCGCGGGCCGGCTGCGCTGCGCTATGGCTCGACCTCGATCGGTGGCGTCGTCAGCGCCACCAACAACCGGATTCCGGATGCGCTGCCGAACTGCGGCGCCCAGCCGTTCCAAAGTTTCGGTCTGCCGGTCAAGGCGCCGCTCGCGAGCGCCGCGACGTCGCCTTGCGTCACCGCCGAAACGCGCAGCGCGTTCAGCTCGGTCGATCGCGGGGTCGAGAGCGGCGTGCTGCTCGACACCGGGGGCGGCAATTACGCCTTCCATGCCGACGTCTACGGCCGCAACACCACCGATTACAGCATCCCGAGCTATCCGTACCTCGCCGACCAGACGCGCTCCATCGCCAACGGGCGCCAGCCCAATTCGGCGACGCGCTCGGACGGCGGCTCGATCGGCGGCTCCTACTTCTTCCAGGGCGGCTATATCGGTGCGGCGATCACGCAGAACGACGCGCTCTACCACATCCCCGGCATCGACGGCGCCGACCACAACACCCGGATCGACGCTCACCAGACCAAGATCAACGTCAAGGGCGAGTACCATCCCGACGCTGCGGCGATCGAAATCGTTCGCTTCTGGGCCGGCGCGACCGACTACCGGCACAACGAGATCGGCCTTGCCGATCCCGCTGACCCCAACACCGACGGCGTGCGGCAGACCTTCACCAACAAGGAGCAGGAGATCCGCACCGAGGTGCAGCTGATGCCGTTCAACGCCCGTTTTGCCGAGGTGACGACCGCGTTCGGCTTCCAGGCGGGCCACCAGGAGCTGACGGCGCCAAGTCCGGACGATCCGGGCGCGCTGTTCAACGGGTTGTGGGACCCGAACCGAAACTACCGCGTCGCGGGTTACGTCTTCAACGAGTTCAAGTTCAGCGAACAGACCAGGGCGCAAATCGCGGGCCGGATCGAACATGTCGAACTGCACGGGTCCACGCCCGATTTCCCCGCAGACTTCCTGCCCGACGGGTCACCGCAAACAAGCATCGTCCACAATCCGTCGTTCACGCCGAAGAGCGGCAGCATCGGCCTGTTGCAGGACCTGCCGGGCGGCATGGTCGGCAGCATCACCGCACAATATGTCGAGCGCGCGCCGAAGCCGGCCGAACTGTTCTCGCGCGGTGGCCATGATGCGACCGCGACCTTCGACATCGGCAATCCGAACCTCACGATCGAGACCGCGAAGTCCGTCGAAATCGGCTTGCGCAAGGCGACCGGACCGTTCCGGTTCGAGGCGACCGCCTTTTACACGCATTTCGACAATTTCATCTATCGCCGCCTCACCGGCGTGATGTGCGACGGCGACTTTGCCTCCTGCGGCACGCCCGGTGCCGAGCTGAACCTGGCGGTCTATTCGCAGCGGAATGCCAACTTCCGCGGCGGCGAATTCCAGTCGCAGCTCGATATCGGTGCATTCCAGGGCGGCATCTGGGGCATCGAGAACCAGTTCGACGTCGTGCGTGCCACCTTCACCGACGGCACCAACGTGCCGCGGATTCCGCCGCTGAGACTGGGCGGCGGCGTGTTCTGGCGCGACGACAACTGGCTGATGCGCGTCAATCTGTTGCACGCCTTCGCTCAGAACAACGTCGCTGTGATCGCGGAGACGCCGACACCGGGCTACAATTTGCTGAAGGCCGAGGTCAGCTACAAGACCAAGCTCAACCCGAATGCATTCGGCGCGCGCGAGATGCTGGTCGGCCTCGTCGGCAACAATCTATTGAACGAGAACATCCGCAACTCGGTGTCCTACACCAAGGACGAGGTCTTGATGCCCGGCATCGGCGTCAGGGCGTTCGCCAACTTCAAGTTCTAAAAGGCTGCCTCGAACCCGTCATTGCGAGGAGCCTTTCGACGACGCAATCCAGACTGCCTGTGCGGTAAGATTCTGGATTGCTTCGCTTCCGCCTTCGCTCTCGAGCTTCGGCGGACAAGCCGCTCGCAATGACGGAGTATGAGGCGTGGCCGCGCCGAAAGCGCGATAGCTAGCCTGAATTCATCGCGCTTTGGCTAAAGCGGCCGCTGCAGGGGCATCCTCTGCCGCTTCCTGGAACAGGACGGCAAACAGCAGGCTCCACAGTGTCAGGAGGGAAATGGGGATCGTGTAGTATGGCGTCGCGATCGGATAGGTGAAGAAGAAGGCGAGATTGAGCGCCAGATTGGCCATCGTGAGCTGCGCGACACGGCGAGTGCCATTCGCCTGCCGCAGCAGCCAGATCGAGCCTGCAATTCCGAAGACGATCAGCAAGGTCTGGAGCGGGTCGGCGAGATAGTCCCGGACCACTGCGAACGAAAAATCCAGCGGCCTGACATCGGGGTTGTTGCCGTAGGTCGACGCGAACGGACTGCCGGCGTTGACGGCGTAAGAGAGGATGGTCGGTATCACGCCGGCCAGCAACGCGACGCCGAACACGGCCCCCTGCAAGAACCGGGACATCGTCCGCTCCGCAAGGAACGCGACGAGGAGAAACAGGCCATAGCCGGACGCCAAGAAGAGATTGGCCAATCGGAAATCGACGGTCAATCCGAGCAGGAAACCGATTGGCGCCAGTAGCCAGATCCTCGGTTGAGATCGCGGGCTCGCCAGCCATCGCGCCGTGAGACATCCTGCGAGCGCGCACACGACGACGGTCGGGGCCATCGAATAGCTCGCCTTGACCGGATTGACCATCAGGTAGATCGCAAGACAGCCGAACGTCCCGGCCATCAGGACCGATCTCGTGCTGCGCGCAAGCGCAAGAGCAAATAGCGCGAAGCCGAGCACGATGATGGTCGCCAGCATGTACATGGGCACGACCTGGTGCCCTGGCGGAAACAACGCCAACACGAGGCCGACACCCGGCGGGTATTGAATGACGACCTTCCCCGTGGCCGGCATCAAGTTGTGACAGGGCGCGGCGGTCGTATCGGCCCAGTTCGGGTAGCCGATCGCCTTCAGCTTTGCTTTCAGATAGCCATCATCGTCGCGGGTGAGGCTGGTGTCGAAGCCCTCCACCAGCCCAAACTTCTGGAACAGATGCGCCTGCCGCAGGTAGCAGATGTCGTCATAGACGCCGCGCGCCTCATTCCATCGCAGCATTGTCCATAAATGGCCGACCAGCACCGCGAGAAACAACACGGCGAAGACGGCTTTGCTCGTATGGATTTTCTTCATCGGGATCATGATGCGGCGGGAGGCGGCGCTCCTTTAGCGGAATGCAAGATAGAGATTGGACGATAGCGGGCCGAGCGACAAACCGGTGTACCCCACGGCCGCGGACTTAGGGACGGAGGACTTGGCGATGGAGGACTTGGCGACCAGCGCGGCGAACCCCAACAGCCGTTTTCGCGTCATCAGGATCAGGTTCTGCTCGTCGGTCCATTCCGACTTGCCGGCGATCCTGCAGGCCATCCTGAAGGTGCCGTCCAGATAGTGCGCCAGCGGGATGGCCGTGTGGTGCTCGACCGGAAAGTACCTGTTGGGCACCGTGATGAACACCCGCCTCGCAACGCGGCAAAGCTCCTTGACCAGGAGCACCTGTTTTCCATGGCTTCCGGCGTGCTCGAGCACAGCATTGGACGTCGCGACATCGAACGCATTGTCGTCAAACGGCAGCCGTGTATTCGGTTCGATCTGCACGTAACGGCAAAGCGGAAAAGCCGCCTTGAACCCGGCTCCTTCGCCGAGCCCGCAGGCCGTGATCTTGTGCTGATGTGGATAGCTTCTTTCCAGCACGTTTGCGCCGTCGTTGATCACGTCGGAAACACCGACGTCCAGGATCTCGTCCGACGCAGACGGCTGCATCTGGGCGATGAAATCTCGGAATATGCGGTCGCGCGCCGCGATCAGCAGCTTTTCCGCCGTGCTCCCGGACGCCACCTCCCGGTAATATTGCTGATCGACCGGCACTGCCCTACCTTCATGTGAGCTTCGAAGCGATGGCGCGTCAGGTTGGCGTCTTGCTCCAGTCGGGACCGACCGGCCCCGATACACCTTCGAACGCGCCCTCGACGAGTTCGACGACGAGGAGCCGGCTGTAATCGACCGGGCCCGGCATGGTGACGCGCCCCTTCGGCACCGGCTTGAAGCCGACGCGGCTGTAATAGGGCTCGTCGCCGACCAGCAGCACCAGGCGATGGCTCTGCGCCTTGGCGTCCTTCAGCGCGCGCTCGAGCAGCAGCCGGCCGACGCCGCGGCCGCGGAACGGAGGCTCGACCGTCAGGGGCCCGAGCAGCAGTGCAGGCGTGTCGCCGACGCAAACCGGCAATTGCCGTACGGATCCGACCAGCAACGTACCGACGCGGGCGGTGAAGGATAGATCGAGCACGTGATCCACATGCTCGCGAATGCGGTACGCGCTGAGCACGAAGCGGCCCGGTCCGAAGGTGCGTTCGTGCAGCCGCTCGATCGCCTGAGCATCGCCGGCGGCTTCCGACCGGATGGTGAGGGAGAGATCGTTCATCGCGTCACGGCATCTTCAGGCGGGAGTCATCGGTTCGCGTCGGAAAACGCGTCAGGCGGCGTCGGCGGGATATCACCTTGGAGGGCAACGGTCCATGGGATTGCGCCTGCCCCCGGAGGTTTTCAGTTCCTCCCGAGCGGCGGTTGGGACAGGTAGGCGAGCATCTTCATTTCCCGCCGGCCGCGCGTCACGGTGTCGAGCACGAGCCCCGACGAAGCCGAAAGCAGCGCCATGATCATCAGGCCCATGGAGAGCACGGCGGTCGGCAGGCGCGGTACGAAACCGGTCTCGAGGAAGGTGATCACGACCGGCACTCCGAAAGCGATCGACAGCAGCGCGAGGACGATGCCGATCGTCGAAAAGAAGCGCAGCGGCCGCTCCGACCGGTTGAGCTTCAGCATTGTGTTGAAGATGCGCAACCCATCCTGCCAGGTATTGAGCTTGGAGAAGGAGCCTTCCGGGCGCGCATAATAGGGCGTCTCGACCTCGGCAACCGGCAGCGACAATTCCAGCGCATAGACCGCAAACTCGGTCTCGATCTCGAAACCGCCGGACAGGACGGGAAAGGATTTGACGAAGCGGCGCGAGAACACGCGGTAACCGGACAGGATGTCCGTGAAGGCGTGGCCGAAGGTCGAAGCCAGGAAACCGGTGAACAGCCGATTGCCGATGCGATGACCGCGCCGGTAGGCCGCTTGCGATTGATCGACACGCAGACCCACAACCATATCCAGATGATCATCGAGGAGCTGGTCGATCATGTGCGACGCGCTTGGCGCGTCGTAGGTCGCATCGCCATCGACGAGCACGTAGATGTCGGCCTCAATGTCCGCGAACATGCGGCGCACGACATGGCCTTTGCCCTGGCGCCGTTCGCTGCGCACGATCGCTCCGGCCTCGCGCGCGATCGTTGCGGTGCGGTCGGTCGAGTTGTTGTCGTACACGTAGACCTCGGCCGCAGGCAGTGCCTTGCGGAAATCGGCGACGACCGTAGCAACGGCGGCTTCCTCATTGTAGCAGGGAACCAGCACGGCGACCCGGAATGGCCATGACCTCGTCGATTCAGACAATCTTCATCCCTCGTCCATGCGCCGAGACCGCAGGCGCGGTTTACTAGCACAGGCAGCCATCATCGCCACGTCGCAATCTGCGGCCTGTCGTGAAGGACTTCCGCGATCCGCAACCGCGTGCCGGGCGTGGTCCCCTCGGGCAGCGCCGTGACGGCGAAGAACCCGCATTCGGCGATCTCGCGGTTGGGCTGCGGCAGGCGATCCTGCTTGAACTGCCTGACAACGTAGACCGCGACATGATCGCGGCGGGAGACGTGGCTGTTGAGAAAGATGCCGTGCAGCACGGTGTCGCCGGTGAGATCGATATCCCCCTCTTCCTTGAGCTCGCGCCGCATCGCCTGCTCCATGGTCTCGCCGAGATCGACGCCGCCGCCGGGCAGATACCAGCCCATGACGTAGCTGTGCCTGACCAGGAACACCCTGCTCTCGGCATCCAGCACCACGGCGCGAACGCCGAGCGTCATGCCGCGGACGAGCAGGAAATAGGCGTGGAAGATTCGCCGCAGCAGCGGCTCGAATGTCCGTCGGACGCTATTGAGACGATCTCCCATCAGGCTCCCGTGGCGCCCCGTTCAGGCTTCGCTTGCGCGTTGCCTGCGACCTTGCCATTACAGCGAACGAATAGCGAGGCAATCGCGCCCCATGGCCCCCTTCACGCTCGCCCATCTGTCCGACCCGCATCTGCCGCAGTTGCCGAAGCCGCGGTTGATCGAGCTCGCCGGAAAGCGCGCGCTCGGCTATATCAACTGGACGCGCAACCGTCACAAATACCAGCGCCGCGAGGTGCTCGACGCACTCGTCGCCGACGTGAAGGCGCAAGGTCCCGACCACATCGCGGTCACAGGCGATCTCGTCAATCTCGCGCTGGAAGCCGAATTCGCGCCGGCGCGCGCCTGGCTGGACGGCGTCGGTCCACCCGACCGCGTCACCACGATTCCCGGCAATCACGACGCTTATGTCCGCGCCACCTCGCATCGTTTCGGCGAGACCTTCGCGCCCTATCTTGCGGGCGACGACGGCCGCATCGGCTTTCCTTCCGTGCGCCGGCGCGGGCCGCTCGCGCTGATCTGCCTGTCCACGGCGGTGCCCACCTTGCCGCTGATGGCGACGGGCACGCTCGGACGCGATCAGCTCGCGGCCCTCGAAGAGGAGCTCGAACGGCTTGCAGCCGAGGACGTCTTTCGCGTGCTGCTGGTGCATCATCCGTTGAAGTCCGGCGCTTACCACAAGCGGATGACTGACTCCGCCGGGCTGCTGACGCTTTTGAAACGCCACGGCGTCGAGCTGATCTTGCACGGACACGACCACGTTCATTCGACGATGTGGTTCGAGGGGCCCAACGGCAACATTCCCGCGATCGGCGCGCCGTCGGCCTCCGCGCTCGCGCACGGGCACACCCCGGCCGCGGCCTATAATCTGTTCACGATCGAGAAGGACAATGCCGGCTGGCGTTGCGAGCAGGCGGTGCGGAGCCTGGGGGCTGGGCTTCAGATCGTGCAGATCAAGCATGTCAGGTTGATTTGAGACCACGCCGTCATTGCGACGGAGGAGAAATTCACAAGTTTCGCAGGGCCGCCAGCACGGCAACCCCGAACAGCGCGGCGGCGCCGAGCACAAATCCGAACACGAATGGCCAGACGCGCGACCGGCGCGGCGGCGGCGCGACCTCGGGCTTCGGCTCAGGCGGGACCACCATCGCATGCTCGCGCTCGATCATGCGGCGGGCGACGTAGTCAGTCACGGCCTCGACGATGACAGTGGTGTCGTGGGATTCGGCGAGCACGATGCGGCCGAAGCGGGTGTCCTGCACGAAGCGGTACATCCGCTTGTCGCGGCCCATCACGATATGCGCGACGACGTCGATCCAGAGTCTCGGCGTATCGCCCTGGCTGATGCCGCGGTCGAACAGGTCGATCCGCTCGGGCACCTGCGCGAACAGGGGATCGAGCGCGTCGTTGAGGATCTCGAGCCTTGCCACTTCGGCATCGCGCAGATCGACGACGACGCCGGTCCGGTCGGCGGCCTCGATCCGCGCCCGCAACAGCGCATCGCGCAGCCGCACCGGGCGTGGCTGGCCGGGGTGGATCCCGCTGGTTTCGGGCTCTGACATTGTCGGCCTCGTCCTGACTTCCTTCCATTAACCTATCAGCAACCAATGTGTCCGCAAAGGCCCCACAATTCCAGTTACTTACGGCGCCCACAGGCCGTTCACCTGTGCCAAAAACAGACGATCCCACCCGGCTTGCGCCGGATGGGACCATCCGTCCTTGGACGTCTTCTTATCAGTTCAGATTGTCAGGCCGAGACCCGCGACGGCTCTTCCACGATCGAGAAGCGAACTCCGGCCTTGTGGCGGTTCTCTTCCGAGACCGAGCGCCAGGCGTCCTCGGCCTCCTTGCGGGTCTTGAACGGACCCTGCACCTGGGCCGAACCTTCCACCAGCTTGTGGAAGTTCATCGAACCGAACTCGCCGCCGATCACCCAGAAATTGCTGTTGGTCATTGTCAGTCTCCTGTCGAATAGCGTGATGCGTTAGCCGAACTGGTTCATCGTGTTGTGGGCACCGCCCGCCTTCAGGGCAGCCTCGCCGGCGAAGTACTCCTTGTGGTCGTCGCCGATGTCGGAGCCGGCCATGTTCTGATGCTTGGCGCAGGCGATACCCTGACGGATCTCGGCACGCTGGACGTTCTTGACATAGCCGAGCATGCCCTGGTCGCCGAAATACTCCTTCGCCAGATTGTCGGTCGAGAGCGCCGCCGTATGGTAGGTCGGCAACGTGATCAGATGGTGGAAGATGCCGGCGCGCTTGGCCGAATCCGCCTGGAAGGTGCGGATGCGCTCGTCGGCTTCCTTCGCCAGCGGCGTATCGTCGTATTCCTGCTTCATCAGCTCGGCACGATTGTACTTGCTGACGTCCTTGCCGGCCTCCTTCATCGCGTCGTAGACCTGCCAACGGAAGTTGAGCGTCCAGTTGAACGACGGCGAGTTGTTGTAGGCCAGCTTGGCGTTCGGAACGACCTTGCGGATTCGATCGACCATCTTGGCGATCTGCTCGATATGCGGCTTCTCGGTCTCGATCCACAGCAGGTCCGCACCGTTCTGCAGCGAGGTGATGCTGTCGAGCACGCAGCGGTCTTCGCCGGTACCCGGGCGGAACTGATAGAGATTGGAGGGCAGCCGCTTCGGACGCATCATCTTGCCGTTGCGGTTGATGATGACGTCGCCGTTGCGGGCGTTCTCCGCCGTTACTTCCTCGCAATCCAGGAAGCTGTTGTAGAGGTCACCGAGGTCGCCGGGCTTGTGGCTGACGGCGATCTGCTGCGTCAGGCCGGCACCGAGCGAGTCGGTGCGGGTCACGACGATACCGTCTTCGACGCCGAGCTCGAGGAAGGCGTGGCGGCAGGCGCGGATCTTCGCCAGGAACACCTCGTGCGGCACGGTGACCTTGCCGTCCTGATGGCCGCACTGCTTCTCGTCCGAGACCTGGTTCTCGATCTGGAGCGCGCAGGCACCCGCCTCGATCATCTTCTTGGCGAGCAGATAGGTCGCCTCCGCATTGCCGAAGCCGGCGTCGATGTCGGCGATGACGGGCACGACATGGGTCTTGAAGTTGTCGATCTTCTCGATCAGCGCCTTTTCCTTCGCCTTGTCGCCTTCCTTGCGGGCGGCATCCAGGCTGCGGAAGATGTCGTTCAGTTCGCGCGAATCGGCCTGACGCAGGAAGGTGTAGAGCTCTTCGATCAGCGCCGGCACCGAGGTCTTCTCGTGCATCGACTGGTCGGGCAGCGGACCGAACTCGGAGCGCAGCGCCGCGATCATCCAGCCGGACAGGTACAAATAGGTGCGATCGGTCTTGCCAAAGTGCTTCTTGACCGAAATCAGCTTCTGCTGGGCGATGAAGCCGTGCCAGCAGCCCAGCGACTGAGTGTACTTGGTCGGGTCGCCGTCATAGGCGGCCATGTCGGCTCGCATCAGCGCCGCGGTGTAGCGGGCAACGTCGAGGCCGGTCTTGAAGCGATTCTGCAGGCGCATGCGGGCGACGGCCTCGGCCGACACACCGTTCCAGGTCGGCTGGGTCTCGAGGAGCGACTGGGCCGCCTCGATCTCGCTCTGATACGAGGCCGGGCCCTGGAGGGTGCTGATGCCGCGGGGCTGGTAGTTCATGTGCCTGATCCTTTCGCTGACGAAGACGATGTCGCCATCGACATTCTTGACAATGCATTGCGAGATGCGGGTCAGAAGCTAAACGCGAGAAAGCCCGTATCGTACAGAGGCCTTGTATTTGAATGGTGATGTCATGTAACATCGGGACATGTAATAGATGTTATTTTGTAAATTTTGTAATGATATAGGTCAATCAAACTGTCTTGATGCCTCTGGAGACCTGAAAATGCCCGCCGGTTCCAGCAAGAAGCTCTTCGTCGGCCCGCGCTTCCGGCGGATCCGGCAGCAGTTGGGGCTGTCGCAGACCCAGATGGCCGAGGGGCTCGGGATCTCGCCGAGCTATGTCAATCTGATCGAGCGCAACCAGCGTCCAGTGACCGCGCAGATCCTGCTGCGGCTGGCCGAGACCTATGACCTCGACCTGCGCGACCTCGCCACCGCCGACGAGGATCGCTTTTTCGCCGAGCTCAACGAGATCTTCTCCGACCCGCTGTTCCGCCAGATCGACGTTCCCAAGCAGGAACTGCGCGATCTCGCCGAACTCTGCCCCGGCGTCACCCATGCGCTGCAGCGGCTCTACGCCGCCTATACCGAGGCGCGCCAGGGCGAGACCCTGGCGGCAGCGCAAATGGCCGACCGTGACGTCGGCACGCGCTATGAGGCCAATCCGGTCGAACGCGTCCGCGAGCTTATCGAGGCCAACCGCAACTATTTTCCGGAACTCGAGCAAGCCGCGGAGACTCTGCGCGACGAACTGAACGTGCCGGCCGAAGAGCTTTATGCGGCGCTCGCGGCACGACTGCGCGAAAAGCATTCGATCCAGACCCGCATCATGCCGGTGGACGTGATGCGCGAGACGCTGCGGCGCTTCGACCGCCACCGCCGCCAGCTCCTGATCTCCGAGCTGGTCGACGCGCCCGGCCGCGCGTTCCAGCTCGCCTTCCAGCTCGGCTTGGGCGAATGCGCGCAGCAACTGGAGACCATCATCGGCCGCGCCGGCCCGCTCGACGACACACCGCGGCGCCTGTTCCGCATCACGCTCGGCAACTATTTTGCGGCCGCCGTGATGATGCCCTACCCCGCGTTCCTCGCCGCGGCGGAAGCGCTGAATTACGACATCCATCTGCTGGCGCAGCGCTTCAATTCCGGCTTCGAGCAGGTCTGCCACCGGCTCACCACCCTGCAGCGGCCGAACGCCCGCGGCATTCCCTTCTTCCTGCTGCGTGTCGACAATGCCGGCAACGTCTCGAAGCGCTTCTCGTCCGGCACATTCCCGTTCTCGAAATTCGGCGGCACCTGTCCGCTGTGGAACGTGCACTCGACCTTCGACACCCCGGATCGCCTGCTCAAGCAGGTGATCGAGCTGTCCGACGGTACGCGTTATTTCTCGATCGCGCAGATGGTGCGCCGCCCCGTCGCGCCGCACCCGCTGCCGCAGCCGCGCTTCGCCATCGGCCTCGGCTGCGAGATCCGTCACGCCGCGCGCCTCGTCTACGCCGCCGGCATCGATCTGGAGAAAACAGAGGGCACGCCGATCGGCGTCAACTGCCGCCTCTGCGAGCGCGAAAACTGCGCTCAGCGCGCGGAGCCGCCGATCACGCGCACGCTGATCCTGGACGAGACGACGCGGCGGGTGTCGAGTTTCGCGTTCTCGAATGCGAGGGAGCTGTGAGGCACACCGCTGTCATGCCCCGCGAAGGCGGGGCATCCAGTACGCCGCGGCCTATCGGTTCAATCGCTGCTGTCTCGGAGTACTGGATCGCCCGGTCAAGCCGGGCGATGACAGTTGAATGCGCGGCTGCACCCAAGTCCTATGCCAGCGTATGCACGATCACCGGCCCCGCGGCGGCGCGGGCGTCGCCTGCAAGCAGCGGGCCGAGATCCTTCTCGATCCAGGCGATCGCGCGCCGGTTCGCCTCCTCCGCCTGCTCGAACTTGTCGAAGATCGAGATCGCGGTCACGGTGTCGTCGCCGGCATAGACGACGTAATAGGCGCGGAAACCGTCGACGTCGCTGATGATCGGAACGGCGCCGTCCTTGATGCGGCGCGCCAGCTCTTCGGCGCTCCCACTTTTCGCCTTGGCCTGACGGATGGCGGCATACATGGCATCCTCCTACCGGCTGTCTTGATCTACGGACCTGGTGCCCGCACCGCATGCTACGCCGAACCGTGCGGGCGATCCACGGTTGGTTAACCCGGCACTAATCCACTTCCGCGATCTGCAACCAACGGTTAAGCACGCCTCAACATCGGTGCCTTAGTCTCGCCCCACTCACTTTTCGCAAACAACGATGGCTTAGTCTGCCGCGTAAAGTGACATCAGGGGGTTTATCATGCGCATTGCGCTGCTGCTGACCGCGACCATTGTCGGCGCGCTCATGGCCAATCCATCCAATGCCGGACCGCTCGATGCGTCCGCCGGCGCGGCGCAAGCGTTGCCGCCGGGTTTCCAGAGCTACCGCGGCTACATGTTCGACATCTCGGAGAATTCCGACCGCAAGGATGTCGACAAGCTCACCGAGAATCTGAAGAGCCAGATCGACGTGGTCGAGGGTGCTGGCCTCTCGCCGCGCGTCCTGCGCTTCTTCCGCACCGTCCCGATCATTGCGAGCGAGCTCGCCTGCCTCGACGACGGCGCCGCGACTGCCTGTTACGGCCGGGTCGCCCCGAACGTCGAGCGCCGCGTGCCGCGAACGCTCACTGTTTGGGACCATGCCACGCAGCGCTGGACCAATCCCAATGCCGTCGACCTCGCTGTCGATTCGGGCCTCGGCGTAATCATGCTGCGGCCCGACATGATGCGTTACGAGAAGGAGGCCGTGCTGCTGCACGAACTCCTGCACGCCTATCACGCGCGGCTGTTGCCGGACGGCTACGCCAACAAGGGCGTGATCGGCTATTACGCCTTTGCCAAGTCCAAGGACCTCCTGCCCAAGGAAGCCTATGCGATGAAGAATCACATGGAATTCTTTGCGGTGACCGCCAGCATCTTCCTGGCCGGGAAGAGCGAATTCCACGACCCGAAGTCGCGCGAGACGCTCAAGGAGAAGATGCCGGACTATTACAAATATCTGGTCGGCGTGTTCGGCTTCGACCCAGATCCGGCAGCGTCGAGCGGCCCGGTCGCCTCGCTGAAGTAACGCAGAAAGCGCCAAACCAAGCCAAAGAGCCGCGCGAAATGCGCGGCTTTTTTGTTTTGTAAACCGGAAGCTGCGGATGACTCCCGGCGGGGAATTGCCAAGGCGGGGCCCGATCTGCATAGTCCCGCCCGCATCGATACTGTTTTCGAAGAGGATAGAACAACATGGCGGACGCCGACCTGGATGTCGTGATCCGGCAACTGGCCAGACAGCTGCATACGGGCCTGATGACCCGCGCCAAGGAGCGGCGGGATCGCTTCAATGGCCTTGCGGCCAAGGCCAAGAGCAAGGAGACCGGCGATCGCTTCAAGATAATGGCGAAGGCCACCATGGAGCAGGCCACCACCGCCGCCAAGCGCCTGCAGATGTCCGCCGACAATGTCGCCGACAGCTACGCACGGTCGATGCGGATTGCCGCCAGCACGCCGGTCGCAGTAAAGGTGGAGAAGAAAGCCGCCAAGGAAAAGCCTGTGAAGAAGGCCAAGAAGGCCAAAGCCAGGAAGTCGAAGTAAGCCACTCACCGTGTTGGCGCGGCCACTTGGGTTGGCTCGGCGCTCGCGAGTTCGGCGAGTTTTGCGCGCGCCGCATCGCGAGTGTGGGCATCATCCTTGCCGGCGGGCAGCGCCAGCGTGGCCTCGAAATCGGCGCGTGCCTCATCCGCCCGGCCGCGGGCGAGAAATGCGAGGCCGCGGGCGAGCCGGGCCTGCGCATCCGAGGGGTCGAGGCGGACCGCGGTGTTGTAGCTCAGGATCGCGCGATCGAGATCGCCGGTGGCGGCGAGCGCGAGACCGCGCTGGTGATAGGGCGCGGCGAGCCTCGGATCATGCGCGATCGCCTCGTCGTAATCCTCGATGGCAAGTTCGAAATCGCCGTTCTGCCGGCGCGCCAGAGCGCGTTCGCGATAGAGCGAGGCGCGGTTGGGATTGAGGTGGATGGCCTCGTCGAAATCCGCGATCGCCCGCCGCCAGTCGCCATGGCGCAGCGCGATCCGCCCGCGCCCCTCATAGGCAAAGGCGATCAGCGATCCCCGCAGCGGCGAGAAGCCGATCACCGCCGAGCAGATGTCGGGATCGTCCTCGTCCCCGCAATTGACGACCGTGTGCGTGGACAGGCCAATGAGCACGCCCAGGACGATCAGCAATGGTACTGCAGCTTTGGTCATCTTCGACCGTGGCAGGCAGTGGGCCGGCCACGCATCCCCTTTCGAAGGAACAGTTTCGCGAAGGTGTTAACACCGGCTGGGACCAGCCTGTGTGCGTCAGGTCACAAAGCATGCAAATTCCGGCCGCGTCCGCATCAACCCCAAGGGCCGCGTGAAGAGGAGCGACCCCACGGACCCCGCGGCGGATAGTTCTCGTTGGCGCCGATCGACGGCGACGCCTGAGCGCCAAGCTCGGCTGCGAGTTGCTGAAGCGCCGCGATACGATTCTGCGTCGCCGGATGGGTGGCGAACAGATTGTCCACGCCGTGGCCCGACAGCGGATTGATGATGAACATATGCGCGGTGGCGGGATTTCGCTCCGCCTCGAGGTTCGGGACCTGATGCGCAGCGTCTTCGATCTTCACCAGCGCCGATGCGAGCCAAATCGGCTGACCGGCGATGCGTGCGCCGAGATTGTCCGCGGCGTATTCGCGCGTACGACTGATCGCCATCTGCACCAGCATGGCCCCGATCGGGGCGAGGATCATCATCAGGATCGAGCCGACGATGCCCGGGCCGTTGTTGTCGCGGTTGCCTCCGAAGAACATGCCGAACTGCGCCAGCATCGAGATCGCACCCGCAATGGTCGCGGTAACAGTCATCAGCAGTGTGTCGTGATGCTTGATATGGGCGAGCTCGTGCGCGATCACGCCGGCGAGCTCCTCGCGGCTGAGCTGCTGCATCAACCCGGTGGTGACCGCAACCGCGGCATTCTCGGGATTGCGCCCGGTGGCAAACGCGTTGGGCTGCGGCTCGTCCATCAGGAACACGCGCGGCATCGGCAAGCCGGCGCGGCGCGCAAGCTCGGCGACGAGCCCGACCAGCTCCGGCGCGCTGCTGCGGTCGACCTCATGAGCCCCGTACATGCTCAGCACCATGCGGTCGGAGTTCCAGTAGGTGAAGAGATTGGTCGCCGCGGCAATGACGAGCGCAATCATGGCGCCGCCAGCACCGCCGATCAGATAGCCGACGCCCATGAACAGGGCGGTGAGGCCTGCGAGCAGCATTGCGGTACGAAGATAGTTCATGGCCCTCTCCCGGGTCCGGTCGCCGCCGCTGGAGGCGCTGCAGGCCGGCAAGCATGAGGTAGGGACGACCCCGCCCCACCCGCAAGGTTTCCAGGTGCGTCGCGGAGCCGCGGCACTGGTTTGAAGGCAATCGTTCCATTAAGCTTGGTCAAGAATCCAAGCGTCTCCTCCCCTTGCGGAAACCTCATGCTCCAGACCCGAATTGCGATCGCGACCACCGCTCTGCTCACACTCGCCTGTCCCGCCTCCGCACAGTTCGCGCCACCGCCCGCAAAGCCAGCGGCCCTCAGGGCCACTGCGCCCTCCCCGCGCGCGGCGTCGTGCCACAATGGCGCGAACTTCGATCGCTTCCTGGCTGACGTGAAACAGCAGGCGGTGGCGACCGGCGTGTCGCAGCGAACGATGGCGCAGGCCTCGCCCTACCTCGTCTACGACCAGGGCATCGTCAATCGCGACCGCGGCCAGCGCGTGTTCGGCCAGCTCTTCACTGAATTTGCCGGCCGCATGGCCGCGCCCTATCGCATGCAGAACGGCCAGCAGCACATCAAGCGACATGCGGCCGCGTTCGCGCGCGCCGAAAAGGAATACGGCGTGCCGCCGGCGGTGATCGCCGCGTTCTGGGGACTGGAGAGCGATTTCGGCGTCAACATGGGAAATCTGCCGACACTGAAATCGCTGGTGTCGCTGGCCTATGACTGCCGCCGCTCAGAGATGTTCGTGAACGAGACCATCGCCGCGCTGAAGATTATCGACCGCGGTGATCTCACACCCGACGAGATGATCGGCTCCTGGGCCGGCGAACTCGGCCAGACCCAATTCCTGCCAGTGCATTACGTCAACTATGCCGTCGACTATGACGGCGACGGACGGCGCGATCTCCTCCGCAGCGAAGACGACGTGATCGGCTCGACCGCGAACTACATCGCCAACGGGTTGAAGTGGCGGCGCGGCGAGCCGTGGCTGGAGGAGATCAAGGTGCCGCAAAACCTGCCGTGGGATCAGACCGATCTCACCGTGCAGCAGCCGCGCGCGAAATGGGCGCAGCTGGGGGTGACCTATCCCGACGGCAGGCCGCTGCCGAGCGACAATCTTGCAGCCTCCGTGCTGCTGCCGATGGGACGCAACGGGCCGGCCTTCATGGCGTATCCGAATTTCGCGGCCTATACCGAGTGGAATAACTCGCTGATCTATTCGACCACCGCGGGCTATCTCGCCTCGCGCATTGCGGGCGCAGCACCGATGCGCAAGCCGACCACACCGGTCGCGCAGCTGCCGTTCAATGAGCTCAAGCAATTGCAGCAGCTTCTGGTCCAGGCCGGCTTCAATGTCGGCAAGGTCGACGGCGTGCTGGGCCAGCAGAGCCGCGCCGCAGTGAAGGCGATGCAGGTCAAATACGGTCTGCCGGCCGATTCCTGGCCGACCTCCGAGCTATTGGCCCGGATGCGCGGTGGCACAGCACAGGCGCAGCCTGCGGCGATGGCACGGTAGAATTTTCGCACTGCACAAGCCGCTCCCGCGATTGTATTTTTCCATGACGGCCCCATGTGAGTGGCTCAGGTTTCTCCTGAGATTCCCCACCACAAGAGCGAGCATCACATGTCCTTTCACGACGCCGTCGTCCCCGCCTATTTGCAAATGCTGAACAGTCTGACCGGCCTGCTCACGAAAGCCGAGGCGCACTGCGCGGCCAAGAAGGTCGACCCGAGCGTCCTGCTGGGCTCCCGGCTGTTTCCGGACATGCTGCCGCTGTCGAAGCAGATCCAGCTCGTCAGCGATTTCGCCTCCAAGGGCTGCGCCCGGCTGACCCATAGCGAAGTGCCCTCCACAGCAGACACTGAGACCAGCTTTGCCGAATTGAAGCAGCGCCTGGCGAAGACCATCGACTATGTGAAATCGTTCAAGCCCGAGCAGTTCGAGGGCGCCGACACCAAGGACGTCACCTTCCCGGCCGGCCCCGACAAATCCATCACCATGAAGGGCCAGCAATTCCTGAGCGCGTTCTCGCTGCCGAACTTCTATTTCCACGCCGCAACCGCCCACGGCCTTCTGCGCCACGCCGGCGTCGAGATCGGCAAGCGCGATTTCCTCGGCGCGAATTAAGTTATGGCCCGCGGCAGCGGAATTCCGCTGTCGCGGCCGAAACTGCATACGAATTGTGCTACGCGGGCCTTGCTGCGTAGCTCGCCTGCACTTTCCGTATGGCTCCTCCCTTGCGCTGATTGCCGCGATGCACAAGTGTTGCAGACCTTTCACCGCCTGGAAGCATTCCCATGAGCCGTTCGACCAAATTGTTTGACACCTACAAGCTCGGCCCGATCACGCTTGCGAACCGTTTCGTGATGGCACCGCTGACGCGTAACCGCGCCGTTCCCGGCACGTTCGTGCCCGGTGCGCTCGCCGCCGACTATTACGGCCAACGCGCCTCCGCAGGGCTTCTGATCACCGAAGCGAGCCAGGTCTCGCAGCAGGGCCAGGGCTACCAGGACACACCCGGCATCTACTCCAGGGACCAGGCCGCCGGCTGGCGCAAGGTCACCGATCAAGTCCACGAGCGCGGCGGCAAGGTCTTCATCCAGCTCTGGCATGTCGGCCGCATCTCGCATGTCGATCTCCAGGCCAATGGCGCAGCGCCGGTAGCGCCGAGCGCGATCCGCGCCAAGGGCAAGACTTTCGTGAACGGCACCTTCGCCGACGTCTCCGAGCCTCGCGCGCTCGAGCTCGCCGAAATTCCCGGGATCATCGACGATTTCAAGCGCGCCACGAAGAATGCGCTCGAAGCCGGCTTCGACGGCGTCGAGATCCACGGCGCCAACGGCTATCTGCTCGAGCAGTTCGCCAAGGACGGCACCAACAAGCGTACCGACGCCTATGGCGGCTCCATCGAGAACCGCGCGCGGCTGATGCTGGAAGTATCCAAGGCCGTCGTGGCCGAGGCTGGCGCCGAGCGCACCGGCATTCGCGTCTCGCCGGTAACACCGGCCAACGATATCTCGGACTCGAACCCGCAAGCCTTGTACGACCATATCGTCGACGGTCTCAGCGCGCTCAAGCTCGTCTATCTCCACGTCGTCGAAGGCGCCACCGGCGGTCCGCGCGACATCGCGCCGTTCGACTATGCGGGCCTGCGCAAGCGCTTCGCCGGCGCTTACGTCGCCAACAACGGCTATGATTTCGCCCTCGCCGCCAAGGTGCTGAAGGCGAACGCGGCCGATCTCATCGCCTTCGGCAAGCCGTTCATCTCCAATCCCGACCTCGTCGAGCGGCTGAAGCAGGGCGCTCCGCTGAACGACTGGGACAAGAACACGTTCTACGGCGGCGGTGCGAAGGGCTACACGGATTACCCGGCGCTGACGATTGAACCGGCGGAGTAGCGGCTACCGCGGCAGCGCTATCCGCCGTCATTGCGAGGAGCGAAGCGACGAAGCAATCCAGACTACCTCCGTGGAAAGACTCTGGATTACTTCGCTTCGCTCGCAATCACGGTGTGGAGCAAAATCCACGACAATAAAAAGAAAAAGGCCGGGATTGCTCCCGGCCTTTCGTCGTTACGTTGATGTGCCTTACTTCGCTTCCGCGCGCTTCGGGGGCTGTGCCGGCCACGACTTGATCAGGGTGTCGTAGTCGACCGTCTCGCCCTTCGGCTTCTCGTTGGCGAGCTTGCGCTGGGGAGCAATCGTGCCGTCCTTCTGGGCCTTGGCGAACCAGTACTCGGCCGTTTCCTTCTTGTGCAGCTTCGGACCGCAGGCGCCCTGCACGCCGGACTTCTCCAGACGCTCCATCACGGAGTCCTGGGCGGCGGCAAGCGAGTCCATCGCGGCTTGCGGCGTCTTCGCACCGGACGACGCATCGCCGATGTTCTGCCACCACAGCTGCGCCAGCTTCGGATAGTCGGGCACGTTGTTGCCGGTCGGGGTCCACTGCACGCGCGCGGGCGAGCGGTAGAACTCGATCAGACCGCCGAGCTTCGGCGCACGCTCCGTGAACGACTTGTCCCAAATGTCGGATTCACGAATGAACGTGAGACCGACATGGCTCTTCTTCAGCGACACCGTCTTGGAGATGATGAACTGGAGATAGAGCCAGGCTGCCTTGCGGCGATCCGCCGGGGTCGACTTGAGAAGCGTCACGGAGCCGGCGTCCTGATAGCCGAGCTTCATGCCTTCCTTCCAGTACGAACCGTGCGGCGACGGAGCCATACGCCACTTCGGCGTACCGTCCGCGTTCATCACGGCGATGCCCGGCTTCACCATGTCGGCGGTGAAGGCGGTGTACCAGAACATCTGCTGGGCGATGTTGCCCTGCGCCGGCACCGGACCCGACTCGGAGAAGGTCATGCCCTGCGCTTGCGGCGGAGCATACTTCTTCATCCACTCGAGGTACTTGGTGATCGAGTAGACCGCGGCCGGGCCGTTGGTGTCGCCACCACGCTCGACCGAGGAGCCCACCGGACGGCAGCCTTCCATGCGGATGCCCCATTCGTCGACCGGCAGACCGTTCGGAATGCCCTTGTCGCCGTTACCGGCCATCGACAGCCAGGCGTCGGTGAACCGCCAACCGAGCGACGGGTCCTTCTTGCCATAGTCCATATGGCCGTAAACCTTGACGCCGTTGATCTCCTTGATGTCGTTGGTGAAGAACTCGGCGATGTCCTCGTAAGCGGACCAGTTCACGGGCACGCCGAGCTCGTAGCCATACTTGGCCTTGAACTTGGCCTTGTAGTCGGCGTTGGTGAACCAGTCGTAGCGGAACCAGTAGAGGTTCGCGAACTGCTGGTCGGGCAGCTGATAGAGCTTGCCATCCGGGGCCGTGCCGAACGACTTGCCGATGAAGTCGTTGACGTCCAGCTGGGGATCGGTGACGTCCTTGCCCTCGCCGGTCATGTAGTCCGACAGCGCGATGGTCTGGCCGTAGCGGAAGTGCGTTCCGATCAGGTCGGAGTCGTTGATCCAGCCGTCGTACACGTTCTTGCCGGACTGCATCTGGGTCTGCAGCTTCTCGACGACGTCACCTTCCTGGATGATGTCGTGCTTGAGCTTGATGCCGGTGAGCTCGGAGAACGCCTTCGCCAGCGTCTGCGACTCGTATTCGTGGGTCGTGATGGTCTCGGAGACGACATTGATCTCCATGCCCTTGAAGGGCTCGGCGGCCTTGACGAACCATTCCAGCTCTTTCTTCTGCTCGTCCTTCGACAGCGTCGAGGGCTGGAATTCCGCGATCCATTTCTGGATTGCGGCATCGTCGGCAGCGCGCACCGGCGCCGAGACGGCCAACGACACCGCGACGATGGCGGCGACGCTGGACATCGTCAGAAAGCTATTCTTGGTCAATGGACGTTCCCTTCTCCTAAACTGCCGCATGTTGTTCCTCCGTTGCAGCGACAAACTTTCTACAGGCCCGGGTTGGTCCCGGATCTGGCCGTCCCTTCGCGGGCTAGACCGTGCGAAAAATGAGCACGGCCATGGCCAGCGAAATTCCTGATGCGAGCCAAAGGCGCGAAATTTCAAGTCCGTCCTCGCCGATCGGCAGCGTGGCGAGTGCGTCGGTGCCGGCGAAGGCGATCCAGAGCAAGTGGATGACAGCCGCCATGATCAGGGAGATGAACAGGCGGTCGCCGCGCGTGGTGGGGATGCGCAGCACGCCGACGCGCTCGGTTTCGGGATAGGCCACCCCAAGCCAGGTCATCACGGCAAGCGTGCAGGCGAGCGCGACAAAGAAGATCGCCGTCGGCAGCGTCCAGGCCATCCATGCAATAGATTCCATTGATGCCTCCTAGACCCGGCCGAGCGCGAAACCGCTCGCGATGTAGTTGCGGACGAACCAGATCACGAGCGCGCCCGGAATGATGGTGAGCACGCCGGCTGCCGCGAGCAGCCCCCAATCCATGCCGGCGGCCGACACTGTGCGCGTCATGATCGCCGCGATCGGCTTGGCCTGCACCGAGGTCAGCGTGCGTGCCAGCAACAGCTCGACCCAGGAGAACATGAAGCAGAAGAAGGCGGCGACGCCGATGCCACTCGCAATCAGCGGCACCAGGATCTTGATGAAGAAGCGCGGGAAAGAATAGCCGTCGAGGAAGGCGGTCTCGTCGATCTCGCGCGGCACGCCGGAGACGAAGCCTTCGAGGATCCAGACCGCCAGCGGAACGTTGAAGATGCAGTGCGCGAGCGCCACCGCCCAGGGAGTATCGAACAGCCCGATCGCCGAGTAAAGATTGAAGAACGGCAGTGCATAGACCGCGGCCGGCGCCATGCGGTTCGACAGCAGCCAGAAGAACAGATGCTTGTCACCGAGAAAACGGTAGCGCGAGAACGCGTAGGCCGCGGGCAACGCCACCGAGATCGAGATGATGGTGTTGAGGACGACGTATTCCAGCGAGTTGATGTAGCCGGAATACCAGCTCTCGTCGGTGAAGATGCGCTTGTAGTGCTGGAGCGTCGGGGCGTGCGGCCACAGCGTCATCGTCGAGACGATTTCGGCGTTGGTCTTGAAGCTCATGTTGACGAGCCAGTAGATCGGCAACAGCAGGAAGATCAAAAACAGCGCCATGATGAGGCGACGGCCGGGGATCGAATGCATCACGCGGCTCCTTCCTGCGGCTTCCGCTCGGCGCCGGCATTGGTCATGACCGTGTAGAAGATCCAGCAGACGATCAGGATGATCAGATTGTAGACCAGCGACAGCGCGGCGGCCTTGCCGAGGTCGAACTGGCCGAGCGCGATCTTGACGAGCTCGATCGACACGAAGGTCGTCGAATTGCCGGGCCCGCCGCCGGTAACGACGAACGGCTCGGTGTAGATCATGAACGAGTCCATGAAGCGCAGCAGCACCGCGATCAGCAGCACGCGGTTCATCTTGGGCAGCTGGATCGCCTTGAACACCGCCCAGCGCGAGGCGCCGTCGATTTGAGCTGCCTGGTAATAAGCATCGGGGATCGACTTCAGGCCGGCATAACACAACAACGCGACCAGGCTGGTCCAGTGCCAGACGTCCATCACGATGACGGTGACCCAGGCATCGACGGCATTGGAGACGTAATTGTAGTCGATGCCGATCGCGTTGAGCACATAGCCGAGCAGGCCGATATCGGGGCGGCCAAAGATCTGCCAGATCGTGCCGACCACGTTCCACGGAATCAACAGCGGCAGCGCGAGGATGACGAGGCAGGCCGCGACGGTCCAACCCTGGCGCGGCATCGACAGCGCGACGACGATGCCGAGCGGCACCTCGATCGCTAGGATCACCATCGAGAAGAACAGATTGCGGCCGAGCGAGGCGAGGAAGCGGCCGCCGAGGTCGGTCGAAGGGTCGAGCAATTCCTTGAACCAGCCGACACCGTTCCAGAAGAACTGGTTGTTGCCGAAGGTGTCCTGCATCGAATAGTTCACAACCGTCATCAGCGGCAGCACTGCCGAGAAGGCGACGACCAGGAATACCGGCAGCACCAGGAACCAGGCCTTTTGGTTGACGGTCTTGTCCATCAGGCGGCTCCCTCCACCAGAAGGCTGTCGGCATAAACGTGGACGTGCGACGGATCGAATTTCAGGCCGGCCGTGCCGTCCGGGCTGGTGAAGCCGGCCGGCGCCCGCGCCGCGAGTTTTGCATCACCGAGGCGCGCACGCGCAAAGCGGATGCGGCCGAGATCGTCGATGCGTTCGATTTTTGCGCTGAGCAGGCCCGGTGCCGGCGCAACGGTTTCGACGAATTCAGGACGCACGCCGATCTCGATCTTAGCGCTTGCCGGAAGGCTGTCGTAGCTGCGATTGAGCGCGATGACGTGACCGTCGATCTTGGCCTCGCGGCCCCTCACCTCGGCCGGCAGGATGTTCATGCCGGGCGATCCGATGAAATAGCCGACGAAGGTGTGCGCGGGCTTGTCGAACAGCTCGGCCGGGGTGCCGCTTTGCACCACGCGGCCGTCGTGCATGACGACGACGGTGTCTGCAAAGGTCAGCGCCTCGGTCTGGTCGTGGGTGACGTAGATCATCGTAAGGTCGAGCTCGCGATGCAGCGCCTTCAGCTTGGAGCGGAGCTGCCATTTCAGCTCGGGATCGATCACGGTGAGCGGCTCGTCGAACAGCACGGCGGCGACGTCGGAGCGCACCAGGCCGCGGCCGAGCGATATCTTCTGCTTGGCGTCAGCCGTGAGCCGCGTCGCCTTGCGGTTCAGATAGGGTTCGAGATCGAGCAGGCGGCCGATCTCGGCGACGCGCTTGTCGATCTCGGTCTTTGGCACGCCGCGGTTCTTCAGTGGAAACGCCAGATTCTGCCCCACCGTCATGGTGTCGTAGATCACCGGAAACTGGAACACCTGGGCGATGTTGCGCTTCTGGGTTGACAGCGGTGTGATGTCCACCTCGTCGAACAGGATTTTCCCCCGCGACGGCGTGATGATGCCGGAAATGACGTTGAGCAGCGTGGTCTTGCCGCAGCCGGACGGCCCGAGCAGCGCATAGGCGCCGCCCTGCCGCCAGGTCATGGTGACAGGCTTCAGCGCAAAGCTGTCCTGCGGCGCATCATTGCCGCCGTAGGAGTGCGCGAGATCGACGAGGTCAATGCGGGCCATGTCGCATCTCCCTCAGGTATTGCCGGGTGCGGCGACCAGACGGTCTGCCGCATCGAAAACGAAGACATCATTGGGATCGAGCACGGCGTCGATGGTCTGGCCGGGCTCGAACTCGTGCACGCCGTGCAACACCGCAACCCATTTCGATCCGTCGCGGGTCAGATGCACGAAACTCTCCGAACCGGTGATTTCGGTCACCGTTACCGTGGCATGGAAGGCGTGGCGATCGGCCTGGCCGTTGGCGAGCGCGAGCTGATGCGCGCGAAAGCCGACCCGGTAGGCGCCGTCGGCCAGCGACGAATACAGACCCGAGGCCGGCGACGCCGCGCCGCCGGCATATTGCACAGAGCCGTTCTTTTTCTCGATGCCGACGAGATTGAGCGGCGGGTCGGAGAACACCTGCGCGACGCGTAAAGTCTGCGGCCGGCGGTAGACGTTGGCGGTCTCGTCGATCTGGAGCGCCTGTCCCTGCCACATGCACACCGTGTTGCCGCCGAGCAGCAGCGCCTCGGTTGGCTCGGTGGTGGCATAAACGAAGATCGCGCCGGAAGCCTCGAAGATGCGCGGGAGCTCGGCGCGCAGCTCCTCACGAAGCTTGTAGTCGAGATTGGCGAGCGGCTCGTCGAGCAGCACGAGATCGGCGCCCTTGACCAGCGCGCGCGCGATCGCGGTGCGCTGCTGCTGGCCACCGGAAAGCTGGAGCGGCGTGCGCTTCAGGAACGGCTCGAGCCTGAGCAGTCTTGCGGCTTCCGCCACGCGCGCCTCGATTTCAGCGCGCGGCTTGCCCTGCACACGCAAGGGCGACGCAATGTTCTCATAGACTGTAAGCGAGGGATAATTGATGAACTGCTGGTAGACCATCGCGACCGAACGCTTACGCACGTCGGCGCCGGTGACGTCCTTGCCGTTGACCAAGATCTTGCCCGAAGTCGGCTTGTCGAGGCCTGCGAGCAACCGCATGATCGAGGTCTTGCCCGACAGCGTCGGCCCGAGCAGCACGTTGAGCGTACCGCTCTCGAGCGTCAGCGAGACGTCGCGGATGTGCGGGACGCCGTCGACAGTCCGGGTCACGTGATCGAGTGTCACCGTCATGAGCGTCCTCCGGCTTCCAGCAGGGGACTTTGCTGCACGGCGTGGGTCCTGATCCAGTCGTCAAGCGCCGCGATCTCGTCGGCACTTAGTCGCAGGCCGAGCTTTGAGCGGCGCCAGACGATGTCCTCGGCAGTGACGGCCCATTCGTTGGCCATGAGATAGCGGACCTCGCGCTCGCTCAGCGTCGCGCCGAAGGCCTGGCCGAGATCGGCCGCGGATTTCGCATCCCCGAGCAGCTTGATCGCCTTTGTGCCATAGGCGCGCGCGAGTCGTCGCGCATGCTCGTGGCTGAGGAAGGGATAGCCGCGCTGAAGCTCCGCGATCAGGCCGTCGACATCGGACACGCCCATGTCGCCGCCGGGCAGCGGCCATTTGCCGGTCCAGCCCTCGCGCGCTTTCGCACTGCGAAGATAGGGCGCGAGCCGCTCCAGCGCCTCCTCGGCGAGACGGCGGTAGGTCGTGATCTTGCCGCCATAGATCGACAGCAGCGGCACGCCGCCGGGCGTGTCGAGCTCGAACACGTAGTCGCGCGTCGCGGCCTTGGCTTCGCTGGCGCCGTCGTCATAGAGCGGACGCACGCCGGAATAGGTCCAGACCACGTCGTCAGGCGTGACAGGCTTGGCCAGATATTCGCTTGCCGCCGTGCAGAGATACTGGATCTCCTCGGCCGTCGCCTTCACCTTGGCCGGATCGCCGTCATAGTCGCGATCGGTGGTGCCGATCAGCGTGAAATCGTCCTGGTACGGGATCACGAAGATGATGCGGCCGTCGGCGTTCTGGAACATGTAGGCGCGGTCGTGATCGTAGAGTTTTTTCACGACGATGTGCGAGCCCTGCACCAGGCGCACCTTGGCTTTCGCGTTGACGCCGGCGCCACGGCCGAGCACGTCTTCAACCCAGGGCCCGCCGGCATTAACGAGCGCACGAGCCTGGATCGACGAGCGCGCGCCGGTCAGCGTGTCGATCATGCTGACGGTCCAGATGCCGTCGGACTGCTTGATATCCGTCGCCCGGGTGCGGGTGCGGATCTCGGCGCCCTTGTCGGCGGCGTCGCGCGCGTTGAGCACGACGAGACGGGCGTCATCGACGAAGCAGTCGGAATATTCGAATGCGCGGGTATAGCGGTTCGGGATCAGCGGGCGACCGACCTCGTCACGCCTGAGATCGACCGAGCGGGTCGCCGGCAACAGATGGCGGCCGCCGATATGGTCATAGAGGAAGAGGCCGAGGCGCAGCAGCCAGGCCGGTCGCAGGCCTGCATGGTGCGGCAGAACGAAACGCAGCGGGCGGATGATGTGGGGCGCGATGCCCCACAGGATCTCGCGCTCGATCAGCGCCTCGCGAACCAGGCGGAACTCGTAATATTCGAGATAGCGCAGGCCGCCATGCACCAGCTTGGTCGACCAGGACGACGTCCCGCTCGCCAGATCGTTCATTTCGCACAGGAAAACCGTGTTGCCACGGCCCACCGCGTCGCGCGCGATGCCGCAGCCGTTAACACCGCCTCCAATGATGGCGAGGTCGAAAATACGCTCCAATAGACGCATCCCCCGGCGACCGCCCGTTCAATCGAGCGGTTACTTTCGTTTTTGATTAGATCACACCGAAAAACGAAAGCAAGATGAAAGAGAGAAGAAAGGAAGTGAAAGTGGAACTTTTAAGTGGGGCAGACAGACGCGGAATTGAGCAGCCTGGGCCGGCAATTCCAGCGGCAAAAGCACCCTTGAATGCTTAGCTTCAGAGAATTATAGTCATAGTAGTCATATTGGTCGATATTCTCATGGCCGACTCCAACACTGCACCCGATGCGCTTCCAACCGATGACATCTGGACGCTTGCCAACGCCAAGGCACGGCTTTCCGAGGTGATCGACCGCGCCCAGTGCGGCCCGCAGGTCATCACCCGTCACGGCAGGCCCAATGCGGTTGTCGTTTCCGCCGAGGAGTGGGCGCGCAAGACGGCGCGCAAAGGCACGCTGGCCGAATTCCTGCTGGCGTCGCCATTACGCGGCGCCGACCTCGATCTTGAACGCATGCACGACACGCCGCGCGACGAGATGCCGTGAACTTGCTGCTCGACACCAACGTGCTCTCGGAGGTTCGGCGGCCGGCGCCTTCCCCGAAAGTTTTGGCGTGGCTCGATACGATCGACGAGGACCGCGCCTTCATCAGCGTCGCTTCGATCGCAGAGCTTCGCCGTGGCATCGCACTGCTGGATGACGGCGGCCGGCGCGCGGCACTGACTGCCTGGCTCACGCATGATCTGCCGGAGCGTTTTGCCGGGCGCATCCTGCCGATCGACCATGCGGTCGCCGAGCGCTGGGGCGATCTGATGGCGCAGAGCCGCCGCACCGGCATCGCTCTGTCCGTGATGGATGGATTCTTCGGCGCGACCGCGCTCGCAAACGACCTCACACTCGCCACACGCAATGTGAAGGATTTTGCGGCATTCGGCGTCGTGCTGCTCGACCCGTGGGACGACGTATAAGACGTCGGCCGACCCAAAACTCAGGGCAGCAGCCCTGCCGCCCTGTAAGCCTCGATCGCCTGATCGTAGACCGCGATGTCGCCTCGCCCGCGCGCGACGAGCTGTGCGCCCTCGACGGCCGCGAAGATCGCGAGCGCCCGCTGCTCAATCGCTCCCGTTGCCGCCTTCTTTCCACGCGACAGCAATTTGACCAGCCAACGGATGTTGACGTCGGTGAACCTGTCGACCTCAGCTCTGACTTCGGCCGGCAAGTCATCGTGCTCGGCGGCCATGATCCCGCACAGGCACATCCTGTTGTCGTTCGACAGCGCGGAACGGAAGACGTCCGTATACATCCTCAGGCAGGCCCCGACGTCCTGCGAGGCTTCGAGGAACCCGTCGAAGATCTCGATCGCCTCGTCGGCATAGCGACGCGCAAGCGCGGCGCCAAGATCGCCCTTGGTCGGAAAATGATAGTGGACGCTGGCGCTCTTGACGCCCACCTCCTTCGCCAGGTCGCGAAAGCTCAGGCCGTTGTAGCCGCGCGCTTGCACCATCGCGCGGGCCGCATCCATGATCACCTGCTTGGTATCGGCCGTCATCGTCGTCCCCATCTATCTATCGATAGATAGCCGTTGACTCCGCCATTGCAAAGGCCCCATATCGGCTACCCACCTATCTATCGATAGATAAAGGAATGTTCTCATGAAAATCTACGACCGGCCCGGATTTCCCAATTCCTCGCGCATCCGCGTCGTCCTTTCCGAAAAGGGACTCGACGACCGGATCGAGTTCGTCAGCGTCGATTTGATCGGGGCAGAGCACAAGCAGGCGCCGTTTCTCGCGATCAACCCCTCGGGGAAAATCCCGGTGCTCGAACTCGATGACGGCGCCTTGATCTCGGAGTCGACGGCCATCACCGAATATCTGGACCATCTCGATGGCCATCCGGTCCTCACCGGCAGGACACCGCGCGAGAAGGCGGTGATCCACATGATGCAGAATCGCGCCGAGGCCGAGCTCATGGGCGCGGTCGACGGCTACTTTCACTATGCCACGTCGGGGCTCGGGCCTACGATGCAGCCCTATGTGGCTCCGGAATGGGCCGGCAGGAAGGAATGGGGCGAGCGACAGCGCGCCAGGTTCATCTGCGGCATGAATTATTTCGACGGCGTCCTGAAGAACACACCGTTCGTTGCCGGCGACGCCTTCTCGATGGCGGATATCACGGTCTTTGCGAGCCTGGACTTCGCTGGCACAGCGGGGATATCGATTCCCGATGCGTGCAAATCCCTCATCGCCTGGCGGGAAAGAGTATCAAATCTGCCAAGCGTCAAGAACCGGACAGGTCGAGATTTCCTGCCGGAGGACCTGAAGCGTTTTGGTCTGTGAACTGCGGCGTGATGTCAGCTCCGGATCGATCGCAGCCATCTAACGCAACCGAACGACCGGCGCGGCCTCTTGCGCCGGTTCGGCCGCCTCATCGATATCGGCCCCCTTCGGCATCGCTGCCATCACCTCGATGCCCTTGGCATGGCAAATCGTGGCGAGGCGCTCGGGGAGTTCCTGATCGGTCACGAAGGTCTGGATCTGGCTGATATGGGCGATGCGCACCGGCGCGCTGCGGCGGAGTTTTGTGGAATCGGCAACCAGCATAACGCTGCGGGCATTGGCGATGATGGCCTGCGCCACCTGCACCTCGCGATAGTCGAAGTCGAGCAGCGCGCCTTCCTCGTCGATCGCGGACGCCCCGATGATGGCGTAGTCGACCTTGAACTGGCCGATCAGCTGCGTCGCGGTCGAGCCGACCACCGCACCGTCGGCGCGCCGCACCGTGCCGCCGGCAACCACCACCTCGATGCGGGGATGGCGGTAGAGCAGCATGGCGACGTTGAGATTGTTGGTGATGACGAGGAGGTCCTCGTGCGAGGTCAGCGCGCTCGCCACCTCCTCGGTCGTGGTGCCGATGTTGATGAACAGCGAGCAGCCGTTCGGGATCAGCGATGCGGCCGCGGCTCCAATCGCCTTCTTCTCGTCGGCGGCGACGAAGCGCCGCGCCTCATAGGCGAGGTTTTCGACGCCGGAGGCGATGATGGCGCCGCCATGGATACGGGTCAGCGAGCGGCGCTCGCAGAGATCGTTGAGGTCCTTGCGGATGGTCTGCGCCGAGACCTCGAACCGGCGCGCCAGCTCCTCGACCATGACGCGGCCCGAGGCCCGCGCGATGTTGAGGATTTCGGCTTGGCGATGAGTCAGTCCGGTCACGACAATAGCCTCAAGTCAGGAAGCCGCATGGTGCGGCGGTTCGCGCGTTCGGTCAATGCGCGTGCCGATCACGGTTAACGGACCAACGTACTCACCACGCCATCGCGGCGGCGAGGCGCGCCAGCAGTGTCGGATCGTCGTAAGCGCTGGCGGAAGCGACCGCGCCGGCGGCAACAAGGTCGGCGTGGCCGAGAGTGGTGCGCATCCCGATGGTCGGAATGCCGGCGGCCGCGGCCGATTGCACGCCGGAGCGGGAATCCTCGAACGCGATCGAGGCCGCCGCGCTGGCGCCGGCGAAGCGCAGCCCTTCCTGATAGGGCAGCGGATGCGGCTTGCCGTGCGGCAGCTCGTCGCCGATCACGATCGCGTTGAAGCGGTCCGTAATGCCGAGGCCCGACAGCAGCAGTTCGGCGTTGAGACGCGGCGCGTTGGTCACGGCCACCATGGGAATGCCGGCGCTATCGGCACGGTCGAGCAGCGCCATCAGGCCCGGAAGCGGCACGATCTGTCCAGCCACCAGGTCACGAAAGATCGCCTCCTTCTCGCCGAGGATTGCAACGCGACGTTCCGGCGATTCGTCCGGCAGAAATCGCTCCCCGATCGACACATTGGAAAAACCCTGGAGCTCGCGCTTGAAGCGCTCCTCATCCACAATATGGCCGCGCGGGGCGAACACGCGATGGAACGCCTCGCGATGAAGGAAATCCGTGTCGGCCAACGTGCCGTCGATGTCGAACAGCAGCGCCCTGCCCATCGCTCCTCCATTGGCGTCGATCATGTCCGTACTTTCCCAAATGCGCAGCGCATTGATGCGAAAGACGTATCAATACACCCTCGATCGCGCAATGACACATCCACATGACGGAGATGCGCCACTCGACAAAGTCGCGCGCGGCTGCAACACTGGCTGCAAGATCAAAAAGGAGGAAACGATGACGATCAACCGACGCGATCTGGCTCTCTCGACTCTTGCCGTCTCGGCGCTTGCTGTGTCAGCTGTCACGACACCGGCGCTGGCGGCATCGGCGGACGAGGAAGCCGTGGCGAAGAAGGTCGAGGCCTTCCGTCTCGCCCAGATCGCCGCCGATCCCAAGGCGCTCGGTGCGCTGTGCTGGGACGATGTCAGCTACAGCCATTCCAGCGGCAAGGTCGAGGACAAGGCAACCTTCGTCACCAACGCCACCGACGGCAAGTCGAAATTCCTGTCGATCGAGTACAAGGACCCGACCATCAAGGTCGTCGGCCCCGCCGCGATCGTGCGCTTCCATTGGGTGGCGGAACAGGAGATGGCGGCAGATGGGAAAAAAGTGCCGACCAACCTTCACATCCTGATGAACTGGCAGAAGCAGGGCGACGACTGGAAGCTGCTCTCAAGGTCGGCGACGAAGTTGTGAACAACGGCTCTTCCCTCTCCCCCTTGTGGGAGAGGGTGGGGCTTCGCGAAGCGAAGTCGGGTGAGGGGTTTCTCTCCGAGAACGAATCTCTCGCTTCTGAATCTGCTGAAACGTCCCCTCATCCGGCGCTTCGCGCCACCTTCTCCCATAAAGGGGAGAAGGGAAGGCAGAGTTCGCGGCAAAAGATTCCTACCTCTCGCGCTACGCGCGACCCGAAATGACCAGCGGGACTACTACGCCGCTTCCTTCACATCACCGTTAACCAGCTTGCGCGCGGCGCGCTCGGCTTCGCGGGCGTTGCGGAAGAGCTGGCCTTCAAGGCGGTTGAAGCGGTCGGATGAGGCGAAGAAGCAGTAGCCCCCTTGAGAACGAACGACGATACCTGCGGTCTGCGAATTGACTTCGATGATGTAGCTGTCCGGCATGGCCCTTAGATTCCTCAGTGCGGGCAAATAACGGCATCGGTGCCCAAAGGTTCCTTGAGCAAATCAGCCTGTTTCCACCCGAATCGACGGGAAATTGAGTACGCCGGGACCTCATCCATTTTATGACTTGTTCTTGGCGAAGACGCGACGATGGCAGGCGCAACGCCGCGCGGTCATGCGTCGCGCGCGGTTACGTCGCGATTGATGGATCGTTTCTCTGGATCGTTTGCGGACGGCCGTCGTCGTCGATCGAGACGTAAGTGAAATTGCCGTCGGTCACCAGGATCGGCTGGAGCTCCCTGCGCCGCAGCGCCCAGGCTTCGAGATGCACGGTCATCGAGGTACGGCCCACGCGGACGAGATTGGCATAGACCGAAACCAGATCGCCGACATAGACCGCTTTGCGAAAATTCATCGCTTCGATTGCGACGGTCACCGTGCGCGACTTCGCGGCTTTTGACGCAAACACGCCGCCGCCGACATCCATCTGGCTGAGCAGCCAGCCGCCGAAGATGTCGCCGTTTGCATTGGTGTCGGCGGGCATCGCCAGCGTGCGGATGCAGAGATCGCCGCTCGGCCCGGTATTGGCTTGTTCGTTCATGCCTCTCTCACTTGAAATTTGCTCACTTGAAATTGTCCCAGCCCGGATCCGGCGCAAAGCGCTCGCCGAATCTCCCGGCCAGCGCGCGCAAGGTGGATACGACATTCTCCACGCCGCGCGTGCGCGCATAGTTCAACGGACCACCACGGAACGGTGCATAACCGGTGCCGAAGATCATGGCGCCGTCGACCATGTCGGCATCGTCGACGATACCCTCGCGAAGCGCCGCGACGCAGACGTTGGACATCGGCAGCACCAGCCGGTCGATCATCTGCTCGGTGACGCGGGGGCCGGTTTCCGGCAACGGCGCCTTCTCCGCCTTGCCGTCCTTCCAGGTGTAGAAACCCTTGCCGGTCTTGCGGCCGAGTTCGCCCTTGGCGACCTTCTCGCGCAGCCAGGCCGGCGTCGGCGGCAGCAGATCGCCGAACTTGGTGCGCAGCATGTCGCCGACATCAATGCAGATGTCGAGCCCGACCTGGTCGGCCAATTCGATCGGCCCCATCGGCATGCCGAACTGCTCGGCTGCGGCATCGATCAGGCGCTGGTCGGTCTTCTCGTCCAGCATCACCATCGCTTCCAGCATGTAGGGCGTCAGCGCGCGGTTGACGAGGAAGCCGGGCGAGCTTTTCACCGACAGCGGCAGTCGGTCGATGGCGCCGACGAAGGCGAGCGCTTCCTTGAGCACCTGCCCATCGTTGCCGCCATGGCTGACGATTTCGACCAGTTGCAGCCGCGACACCGGATTGAAGAAATGCAGGCCGACGAGGCGTTCCGGCCGCGCCAGCGTCGTGCGCAGGTCCTGGAGCGGAATGCTCGAGGTGTTGGTCGCAAGGATCGCGCCCGGCTTCATCTTCGGCTCGATACTCGCATAGACCTTCTGCTTGAGCTCCAGCTTTTCCGGCACCGCTTCGATGATGAGATCGGCGTTGCGGACACCCTCGCCGTCCAGATCGGGGATAAGGCGATCGAGCGCGTCGCGGACATCGGTGGACTTCCGGATGATCTTGCCAAAAAGATCGGCGGCGCGCTTGACCGCGCCCGCGATCGGCTCCGCCTTCATGTCGGCAAGCGAGACGCGCAGCCCCTGCCCTGCACACCAGGCCGCGATGTCCCCGCCCATGGCGCCAGCGCCGATGACGTGAACCTGCTTGACCGTGTTGCCGGGGCCTGCCGCCTTCTTCATCTGCTCGCGCAGGAAGAACACGCGGACCAAATTCTGCGCGGTCGGCGTCACCATCAGCTTGGCGAATGAGGCCTGCTCTGCCCTGAGCATCGCGGCTTTGCTGCCGCCATGGATCTCCCAGAGATCGATCAGCGCGTAAGGCGCGGGATAGTGCTCGCGCGACGCAGCCTTCGCAGCTTCGCTGCGCATGCGCCTGGCAAGGAGCCCCCGCACCGGTCCGAAATTGGCGGCGCGGGTGAGAATACCCGGGCGCGCCCGCTTCAACCGGCCAAACAGCGCATCCTTCACCGCATTGCTGACATGGCGCTCCTGCGTCACGGTGTCGACGAGGCCGAGCGATTTGGCGCGGCGCGCGTCGATGGTGCGGCCCGTCAGCATCAACGCCATCGACTGGGCCGAATTGACCAGCGCGGTGAAACGCGCTGTGCCGCCGAGACCAGGATGAAGGCCGAGCATCACCTCCGGAAAGCCGAAGCGCGCGCCGTCGATGGCGATACGCGATTGGCAGGCGAGCGCGACCTCGAGCCCGCCGCCGAGACAGAAACCATGGATGACCGCGACGGTCGGCAGCCTCAGCGCCTCCAGATGATCGACCACCGCATGCGCGGCGCGGATCCGTATCTCCACCATTGCGGGATCGCTGGCGCCGCGGAATTCGTTGACGTCGGCGCCGGCAATGAAGCCGGACGATTTTGCGGAGCGGATCACGAGGCCGGCAGGACGCTCGGTCTCGATCGCCGCGAGCACGGTGTCGAACTCCTCCATCACATCCGAGGACAGCGTGTTGGCGCTGGCATCGGCGCGGTCGAACAGCAGCCAGGCGACACCGTCGGCATCGCGCGTCAGCTTGAAGTTCTTGTAGGGACTGTCTGACGCCGGCTTCGGCCCGAGCGTGAGGACGCGATCGCCGAGCGCGGTCATGATCCTGGAATCCATGGTCACACCGCCTCGATCAGCATGGCGCCGCCGAGTCCGCCGCCGATGCACTCAGTAGCAACGCCACGCCGCGTGCCGAGCCGCTTCATCGCATTGACCAGATGCAGCACGATGCGGTTGCCGGAGGTGCCGACGGGATGCCCGAGCGAGATGGCACCGCCGTCGACATTGAGCTTTTCGCGGTCGATCTCGCCGGCCGCGCCGTCGAGCCCCAAAATCTCGCGGCAGAATTTGTCGTCATTCCAGGCGGCAAGGCAGCCGAGCACTTGCGTGGCGAAGGCCTCGTTCAATTCCCAGGTCTCGACATCCTTGATGGTGAGGTTGTTGCGCTTCAGTAGCGGCGTTGTCGACATCACGGGGCCGAGCCCCATGATAGAAGGATCGAGCGCGGCCCAGTTGCTGTCGACGATAACCGCCTTCGGCGTCAGCTTGTACTTGGCGACCGCTTCGTCGGAAGCCAGGATCACCCAGGACGCACCGTCGGTGATCTGCGAGGAATTGCCGGCGGTGACCTGGCCCCAGGGACGCTCGAACACCGGTCTCAGTTTTGCCAGCGTCTCGGCCGACGAATCCGGACGCACGCCATCGTCATGGTCGAAGAATTTGCCGTCGCGGGAGAATGCGGTCTCGACCTCGCCCTTCAGAAAACCCGACGTCTGCGCATGCGCAAGCCGGCGATGGCTCTCGGCGGCGTAAGCGTCGGACTGGGCGCGGGTGATGCCGAAGAGATGGCCGACGACCTCGGCGGTCTGGCCCATGTTCAGGTCGGTGATGGGATCGGTGAGACCACGCTCGAGCCCGATGATCGGCTTGAGATAGCGCGGCCGCAATTTGAAGGCAGCGGCAAGCTTCGCGGCCACGCCCTTGGCGGTGGCAAGGCCGGCGAACCAGCGCACGCCGGAGTTCGGCCAGACCAGCGGCGCATGACTCAACGCCTCGGTGCCGCCGGCGAGGATCATGTCGGCATGACCTTCGCGGATGTAGCGGTAGGCGGTGTCGATCGACTGCATGCCGGAGCCGCAATTGATCTGCACTGTGAAGGCGACCATGTCCTCGCCCATGCCGAGCCGAAGCGCGGCGACGCGGGCCGGGTTCATCTCGTCCGCGATCACGTTGACGCAGCCGAGAATGACCTGGTCGAAGGTATCAGGCGAAAACGGCTGGCGCGCCAACAGCGGCCGGCCGCATTGCACGGCGAGATCGACCGGCGTGAACGGACCCGGCCCCGAACGCGCTTTCAGAAATGGCGTTCGGCTGCCGTCGACGATGAATACCGGTCGTGCCATCAGCTCGCCGCCCTTTGGTCACCGAGTTCCTGGAAGAACTGATGCACGTCGCCGGTTTTCTTGTAAATCGGCGACAGCGCCTCCGGCGCAAAATCGTCGACCTCGATCACTTTTGCGACGGCTTCGCGAGCCGCGGCGAGCTGCTCGCCCTCAGCCTGCGTGATCACGCCCTTGGCGACCGCATCCTTCCAGTCGCTCATATGCGCCGCGCGCATGCGCTTGGCGATGGCGTCCGTGCCTGCGACCAGCTTGAACGCGCGCTCCAGCCGGGCAAAGCCGCCGTCGTCATCGACATGGGCAAGATCCGGCGTAAGGCGCTCGCGCGCCGCCGAGGGCTCCAGCACCAGGCTGGCGCATTGGTGCACGACGCGGTCGGAGGGACCCAGCACCCGTGCGCCGAACGGCTGGACCACCAGCTTGAGAAAACCGGCGACAAAGCGGTTCGGCAGATTGGCGAGTATCTCCGCGAGCCGGTTCTCGATGGTCTTGAAGCCCGTCGCCATGCACCATTCGAGCGCGGCAAAATCCTCCTTCTGCCGGCCCTCGTCCTGCCAGCGTTTGAGCGCGGCAGAGAGCAGATACAGCTCGGACAGGATGTCGCCGAAGCGCGCCGACAGCATCTCCTTGCGCTTGAGCGCGCCGCCGAGCGTGAGCAGCGCCATGTCGGCGCAGAGTGCAAACGCCGCCGAATAGCGTGAGAGCTGGCGATAGAACGGCGTGGCGTCGCCCGCATCGGGCGCTGGCGCGAAGGCACCGAAGGTCCAGCTCCGGCCGAAGGCGCGCAACAGCGTCTCGAAACTATGGCCGACATGTTTCCAGAACGCCTTGTCGAAGGCGGTGAGCCCGCGTTCACGGTCGGTATCGGCAAGCGCATTCATCTCGTCGAGCAGATAAGGATGCGCACGGATGGCGCCCTGCCCGAACACGATGAGATTGCGGGTGAGGATATTGGCACCCTCGACGGTGATGCCGACCGGGACGGCGCGGTGGAGATTGCCGAGATAGTTTTGCGGACCGTCGATCACGGCCTTGCCGCCATGGATGTCCATGGCGTCGTCGACCGCGGTGCGCATCCGCTCGGTCGCGTGCAGCTTCATGATGCCCGAGATGACGGCGGGGTGGATGCCGGCATTCAGCGCGGCGCAAGTGAGCCGCCGTGCCGCGTCGAGCTGATAGGCGGTCGCGACGATGCGGGCGAGCGGCTCCTCGACGCCCTCGAACTTGGAGATGGAGATGCCGAACTGCTCGCGGATGCGGGCATAGGCGCCGGTGGTGCGGGCGGCATAGGCGGCGCCGGCCGCGGACAGCGATGGCAGCGAGATGCCGCGGCCGGCGGCGAGCGCCGTCATCAGCATCTTCCAGCCCTGCCCCAGCCGCTCCTGGCCGCCGATGACATAGTCGAGCGGGATGAAGACGTCGTGGCCCCGGTTCGGGCCGTTCTGGAACACCTGCATCGACGGCAGATGGCGATGGCCGATTTCGACGCCGGGCAGATCGGTCGGGATCAGCGCGACGCTGATGCCGAGCTGTTCCTGATCGCCGACGAGATGATCGGGGTCATAGGCTTTGAAGGCGAGGCCCAAGAGCGTCGCGACGGGACCGAGCGTGATGTAACGCTTGTGCCAGTTGAGCCTGAGGCCGATGACCTCGCGGCCCTCGAAATCGCCCTTGCAGATGATGCCGGTGTCGATCATCGAGGCCGCATCGGATCCGGCTTCCGGGCTGGTGAGACCGAAGCAGGGAATGTCGTGGCCGTCGGCAAGACGCGGCAGCCAGCGCTGCTGCTGCTCCTTGGTGCCGAAGTGCATCAGGAGCTCGCCGGGGCCCAGCGAGTTCGGCACCATCACCGTCACCGCGGCGGCGATCGACCGGGTCGAGATCTTGCGCACCACTTCCGAATGCGCATAGGGCGAAAAACCGAGACCGCCAAACTCTTTCGGAATGATCATGCCGAAGAATTTTTCGCGCTTGATGAAGGCCCACACGTCCTGCGGCAGGTCGCGCAATTCCCAAAAGATCTTCCACTCGTCGAGCATGGCGCAGAGCTCGTCGACGGGGCCGTTGAGAAAGGCCCGCTCCTGTTCGGTCAGCGTTGCCTGCGGGACCTTCAGCAGCTTCGACCAATCAGGGTTGCCGGTGAAGAGATCGGCGTCCCACCAGACGTCGCCGGCCTCCAGCGCCTCCCGCTCGGTGTCCGACATCGCCGGCAGCACGCCGCGCGCCCAGGAGAAGATCGGCTTTGTGATGGTATCACGGCGGAAACTCATAGCGGACCTCGTGCATCGGCGCGGTTGTCGGGCATTTTAGCGGAAAGTGGCCGGCGGAGGTGGACACTTCGCCTGCGAAAATACGCGAATTGACGCGGCCGGGCGGCCGCCCAGAGGCTATAACGGCCGGGGCGTGGTGGCAGTTCCGGGAGGGGCTAGGCGACGAGGTCGGCCGGGCTAATCCGGTCGCACCATCTCGAACATGTTTTCCGGCTTGATCTCGAAATAATCACCGCTGCGGCCGGCGCGGACAATCGGGCGGGCGGCGGCGGTCTGATAGACGCCGTCCTTGATCATGGCCTTGTCGATGTGGACGGCAACGACTTCGCCGAGCGTCAGCCAGGCATTGGCTTCCTTGCCGTCAGCGCCCTTGAGGCGGACGATATCCGCCACCTTGCATTCGAAGGCGACCGGGCTTTCGCCGACGCGTGGCACGTTGACGAGCTTGCCGGGCACGGCGGTCAGGCCTGCAATCTTGAACTCGTCGACCTCAGGCCCGACGTGGGCGGCGGTCGCGTTCATGTGCCTGGCCAGGTCCATGGTGGCGAGATTCCAGACGAACTCGCCGGTCTGCTGGATGTTCGCGACGGTGTCCTTCCAGTTGGTGGAGGAGAAGCCGATGATCGGCGGCACGTAGCAGAACGCGTTGAAGAAGCTGTAGGGCGCGAGATTGACGTGGCCGTTGGTGTCGCGCGACGAAATCCAGCCGATCGGCCGCGGCGCGACGATCGCGTTGAAGGGATCATGTTTGAGGCCGTGGCCCTTGGCGGGCTCGTAGAAGTGCAGGTCTTTGTCGGTCACGCTGGCTTTTCCCCCGGTCCTTGTGCCCGGATGGAGCGAACCCATCCGGCCTACGTCGGCCTGCTTATAGGAGGAAATCCGCCGCCGCGTCAGTGCCGCGGGGACAATCCCGCGATGACGAAATCGATCATCTGGTCGATGGTCGGACCCGGCTTGGTGGCGCACTGGGCGATCATCTGGGGGTGGAAGAAGCGCATCATCGCGGTGCAGGCGCAGAGCGCGGCCAGTTTCAGGTCCGGCGCCTCGAACTCGCCGGAGGCCGCGCCTTGCGCGATCATCTGGCCGATGACCCCGGCAATGCACTCCATGTGGTTGACGCAGACGTCCCAGTCCTCCTGCATCGCGATCTCGACCATCTCGTGCAACTTGGAATCGCCGACATAGCGCTCGGTGTTCATGCGATGGATGGTGGAGAGCAGCTCACGGAAGCGCGGGAGTACCGGACCCGGCCTCGCCACGATCCGCTGCGCTTCCAGTTCGACCTCGCACATCAGCGAGCGGGCCACCGCCTGATGAATCGCCTTCTTCGATTCGAAGAAGCGATAGACGTTGGCGGGGCTCATCTTGAGCTCCTTGGCGATGTCCCCGACCGTGGTCTTGAGATAGCCGATCTGGCGGAACAGCCGTTCGGCCACCTCGATAATACGATCCCGGGTGTCGCCTTCGATATGTTCCGAAACCAGTGTCATCTGTCAGGACTCGTCAATCAGCAGTTCATCTTCACTTATTCAGCCGCCTCAGCAAGCGGAATTGCGTGCTCGTCATCGCTCCCATGCTGCGGTGCGGCGGGCTGCTCGGGGGTGCCTGCCTCATCCAGGCTCTTGCGGAACCAGAGGGCGTAGAGGCCCGGCAGGTACAGCAGCGTCAGGAAGGTCGCAACGAACAGTCCGCCCATGATGGTGATCGCCATCGGGCCCCAGAACGCCGAGCGCGACAGCGGGATCATGGCGAGGATGGCGGCGAGCGCCGTCAGCACCACCGGTCGGGCACGGCGGACGGTGGCCTCTACGATCGCCTCGCGACGGGTCAAGCCATGAGAAACGTCGGTCTCGATCTGGTCGACCAGGATCACCGCGTTGCGCATGATCATGCCGGCGAGCGCGATCAGGCCGAGCAGCGCCACGAAGCCGAACGGAGCGTTGGCGATGTTGAGCCCGAGGGAGGCGCCGACGATACCGAGGGGTGCGGTTAAAAACACCAGGATCAAGCGGGAGAAGCTCTGAAGCTGGAACATCAGCAGCGTCAGCATCACCATGACCATCAGCGGGAAGAGAACGAAGATCGAGGCGTTACCCTTGGCGGATTCCTCGAACGCGCCGCCCGCCTCGATGCGGTAGGCCGGCTCGAGGTTGTCCGTGATCGCCTTCAGCTTCGGCGTGATCTGGCCGGTGACGTCAGGCGCCTGCACGCCGTCGACGACGTCGGAGCGCACAGTGATCGCCATGTCGCGATTGCGCCGCCACATGATCGGCTCCTCGTGGCCGTATTCGATCTTGGCGATCTGCTGGAGCGGCACGGCAACGCCGTTACGCGAGGTGATGGTGAGATCACCGACGCCGCCGAGGTCGAGGCGTTCGGACGGGATCGCACGGGCGACCACGGCCACCTTCTCGATACCGTCGCGCACGGTCGTCACCTGTGAGCCCGAGATCAGCATCGACAGTGCCTGCGACACGTCCTGCGGGGTCAGGCCCATGGCGCGGGCGCGATCCTGGTCGACGACGAGCTTGAGGTAAGGCGACTGCTCGTTCCAGTCGAGCTGGACGTCCTTGACGCTCTTGTTCTGCCGCATGACGTCGCGGACCTGGTAGGCGATCTCGCGCACCTTGTTGGCGTCGGGGCCGATCACGCGGAACTGCACGGGAAAGCCGACCGGGGGACCGAAATTGAAGCGGTCGACGCGCACGCGGGCCTCGTTGAGCGCGCCGTCGGCGACGGCGTTTTCAAGCTTGGCCTTGATGCGCTCGCGCGCCTCGACGCCCTTTGCGACGATAACGATTTCGGCAAAAGCCTCGTTCGGAAGCTGCGGATTGAGGCCGAGCCAGAAGCGCGGCGAGCCCTGCCCGACATAGGCCGTATAGGTCTCGATGTCCTTGTCGTCCTTGAGCAGCGTCTCGGCCTTCTTCACCGCCTTTTCCGTGACGTTGAAGGCGGTGCCCTCGGGCAGGCGAAGCTGGAGGAACAGTTCGGGGCGCTCGGACAGCGGGAAGAATTGCTGCTGGACGTGGCCGAATCCGACGATCGAGGCGATGAAAACGCCGACGGTCGCGACCACCACGGTGATGCGGTGGTTGACGCACCATTGCACGATGGCACGCAGGCCCCGATACATGCGGGTCTCGTAGACCGCGTGCGGATCGTGATTATGGTGCACCTTGATGTTGGGCAGCAGCATGACGCCGATATAGGGCGTGAAGATCACCGCCACGAACCAGGACGCGACCAGCGCAATCGCCACGATCCAGAAGATGCTGCCGGCATATTCGCCGACCGCGGAATTGGCAAAGCCGATGGGGAGGAAGCCAGCGGCCGTGACCAGCGTTCCCGTGAGCATCGGAAACGCAGTGGATTCCCAGGCAAAAGACGCCGCACGCATGCGGTCCCAACCCTGCTCCATCTTCACCACCATCATCTCGACCGCGATGATGGCGTCATCGACGAGCAGGCCGAGCGCGATGATCAGCGCTCCCAGCGTGATGCGGTGCAGGTCGAGCGACATCGTGTTCATGACGACGAAGACGATGCCGAGCACCAAGGGCACCGACAGCGCGACCACGATGCCGGTGCGCCAGCCGAGCGCCAGGAACGACACGAACAGCACGATGACGAGGGCTTCCATGAAGGAGTGCACGAACTCGCCGACGGCGTGCTCGACCACCTTGGGCTGGTCGGCGATCAGCTTGACGTCGACGCCCTGCGGCACCGCCTTCATGAATTCAGCCGTCGCCTTCTCGACCTCCTTGCCGAGATCGAGGATGTTGGCGCCCTTGGCGGTGACGACACCGATGCCGATCGCGGCCTTGCCTTCCTGGCGCACGATGAAACTCGGCGGGTCGACATAGCCATGGGTGACAGTAGCGATGTCGCCGAGGCGGAACACGCGGCCATTGCTCTCGACCGGGGTCTCGGCCACGGCCTTGGCGCCGTCGAGCGCACCGGTGACGCGCAGCGGCACGCGCTGCGACGAGGTCTCGACCGTGCCGGCCGGGGTCACGTTGTTCTGCTTGGCGAGCGAATCGAACAGCGCCTGCGGCGTGATGCCGAGGGTGGCGAGCTTGGCGTGCGAGAACTCGACGAAGATGCGCTCATCCTGGTTGCCGTAGACGTCGACCTTGGTCACGCCGGGCACCTTCAGGAGGCGCTGCCGAAAACCCTCCGAGACCTTCTTGAGCTGCGCATAATCGGCGCCGTCGCCGGTCATCATGTAGAGGATCGAATCGACGTCGGAGAACTCGTCGTTGACAACGGGGCCCAGAATCCCTGTGGGCAATTGGGCCTGCACGTCGACCAGCTTCTTGCGCAGCAGATAAAAGAGATACGGCACATCCTTCGGCGGCGTGGAATCGCGGAAGGTCACCTGGAGCGCGGTGAAGCCGGGCTTGGAATAGGTCTGCACCTTCTCGAAGTAGGGCAGCTCCTGGATCTTCTTCTCGATGGGATCGGCGACCTGAGCCTGCATTTCCTGCGCGGTCGCGCCCGGCCAGATCACGGAGACGTTGACCACCTTCACCGTAAAGAACGGATCCTCGGCACGGCCGAGCTTCTGATAGGAGAAGAACCCGGCGATGCCGAGTATGACCATGAGGAACAGGACCAGGGTCGGATGGCTGACGGCCCAGGCCGAAAGGTTGAAGCGCTTCATCGCACTCTCCAAAGATGATCCGGTTGCAAAAAAAGGCAGCTACTCTGTTCAACGCGTCGTCGCGAGGCAGCGAAGCAATCCAGGGGGCTGGGCAGGTTCTGGATCGCTTCGCCGCTTCAGCCTCAGCATTTGCGCTTAGGCCGAAACTCACCTCACACGACGTAACTCGTAAACGAGACTTAAAAGGACAGTGACGATACGATCCGCACCCTCTGGCCCGGATCGAGCTTCTGAACGCCGAGGGCGACGATCTTGGCGCCCTCTTCGACACCGCCGCTGATGACGACGTCGTTGCTCTCGTAGGACTTCACCGTGACCGGCTTCAGCGTGACCGCGCCGTTGTCGTCGACGACGAAGAAGGACGGCTTGCCGCCTTCGTTGAACAGCGCCGACAGCGGCAACCGCGCGACGCGCTCGGTCGCGGCATCCGACAGCGTCAGCGTCGCGGTCATGCCGAGCGAAACCTTGTCGTCGGCCTCGGGCAGCGAGAATTTTGCGAGATAGGTGCGCGTGGCGGAATCCGCGGTCGGCGCGATCTCGCGCAGCTTGGCCGTATATTTCTTGCCCGGCTCCGACCAAAGAGTGACGCTGGCGGCGCCCGACTTGGCACGTCCGACCAGCGTCTCAGGGATCGCGACGACCGCTTCCTTTTCGGCAAAGCGGGCGACACGGATCGAGGTCTGGCCTGCGGCAACCACCTGGCCTGGCTCGATCAGCGTTGCGGTGACGACGCCACGGGCGTCGGCGTTGAGCGTCGCGTAAGAAAGGGAATTATTGGTCAGCTCGACCGAGCGCTCGGCCCGATTCAGGCGCGCGCGCGCCTCGTCGGCGGAAGCGCGGCTCTGGTCGAGCTGGGCGTCGGTGGTCCAGCCCTTGGCCTTCAAATCCTTGGCGCGCTGCTCGGCGGCAGCGGCCTGTGCCAGCACGCCGGTCGCAGCGGTCTGCTCGGCGACGGATTGCTCGGCCTGGAGCTTCAGATCAATCTCATCAAGGGTCGCGAGCGGCTGGCCGATCTCGACGGTCTGGCCGACCTCGACCAGGCGCTTGGCAACCTTGCCGGCGACGCGAAAACCGAGATCGCTCTCGATCCGCGGCCTGACCGTGCCGACGAAGCTGCGCTCCGGCGTTTCGGCATCATAATGGGCCGTTGCGACCAGAACCGGCCGCGGCGGCTCGGCCTTTTCAGCAACGGTGTCATTGCACCCGCCGAGGGCGGCAGCCATCAACGCCAGCGACACACCCGCCAACAGCTTGGAATAGCTCGACAAAACTGACCGGACGAACATCGGAGAACACTCCTGCGGCTGCAATGAGAGGAATGTCGACTAATCACTGATGAAAGTCAATAATCGTCAGTCATCAGGAAAGCGTGATCGTTAAGGGATGGTAAGATTCCGTGGATTGGCGGAACTCCCTTCGTCTGATATGGTTACATGTAACCGAACGGAGGGAACTATGCCGTCCTCTTCTAAGCCGAAGTCGTCGCGAGCGAAGGTCCGCGAGCATCGAGAACGGCTACGCGCGCAGGGGCTCCGTCCGATCCAGATCTGGGTTCCGGATGTACGTTCAGCCTCTTTCAAGGCGGAAGCCCATCGCCAATCATTGGCGGTCGCATCGAACCCGCATGAGGCTGAGGATCAGGCTTTCGTCAATGCGATCTCCGACTGGCCTGGCGAGACAGAATAACCTGTGAACAGCGCAGGGAATCTCGTCGGCAGGGCCTCAGGCCCGAAACAGTTTCGCAGCAAGCTTTGGCCCAAACTCGCTCCCACTGAAATTCATCTGCGCGCGGACGAAGGTACAGCAACTGAGCGTGCCCAGCATGGCGGTTCACGAACCCAATGAAGAGAGGCGAAGTTTGGACAGCAGCAGGCGCAAAGGACTACGGAGGGAAACCGCGTCCGGTCATTGTCGTGCAAGACGACGATTTTGACGCAACGGAATCGATCACGGTTTGCCCAATAACAACATTCGAAACTGAGGCACCACTCTTCAGATTGCAGGTCGAACCGAACGATCGCAACGGCCTCCGAGTGGCATGCCGCCTGATGGTCGACAAGATCACCACGGTACCGAAATCCAAGATGGGCATGCTGATCGGGCGGCTCGACGACGAGGATCTCTTGCGCCTCAATCGCGCCATGCTGGTGTTTCTCGGGCTGGCTGGCTCACAAAAATCCCGTGGCACAGGTTAGCGATCCGTGCGCCGGAGCAGCTTCGCCCTTCCAGGACGGTCCGAAGGACCACCCCGGAATATCAGCCCCCTCGCCGCCCCTGTTCGGCGAACTCGTGCTTGCTGTCGTGGCCGCCGATGAACACCAGGATGCCGGCGAGCAGAGGCAAGACCGCCAGCACCAACAAGCCGGTCGAGGTCTGGCCGGTGGCTTCCTTGACCCAGCCGATAAGGTAGGGACCGCCGAAGCCGGCGAGGTTGCCGATCGAGTTGATCAGGGCGATGCCGCCGGCCGCCGCCGTGCCGGAGAGCCAGGCGGTCGGCAGGGTCCAGAACACGCCGAAGCAGCAGAACACCCCGATCGCGGCGACAGTCAGCACCACCATCGTCATGGTGGGATCGGTGAGATAGGAGGAGACGGCAAGCGCAGCGGCGGTAAGCAGCAGCGGCGCGCCGACATGCATCACGCGCTCGCGCGTGGCGTCCGAGTGCCGCGCCCACAGGATCATCGCGATGGTGCCGAACAGATATGGGATCGCGGTGACGAAGCCGGTCTGCGCATTGGTGAGGCCGAACGCCTTGACGATCTGCGGCAGCCAGAACTGCATGCCGTAGAGCGCGCCGACGAAGCCGAAATAGACCAGGCTGAGCGCGATCACCTTCGGCGACGACAAGGCCTCTCCGAGCGACAGATGCTTCACCGCCTGCTTGGCCGCGACTTCCGAATCGAGCCTGGACTTGAGCCAGGTCTTCTGCTCGGCAGAGAGCCAGTCCGCCTTTTCCGGCCTGTCGGTGAGATAGAACCAAGTGACGATGCCGAGCAGCACGGAAGGAATGCCCTCGATGATGAACAGCCACTGCCAGCCCTTCAGCCCCATCGCACCGTCAAGTCCGAGCAGCAGGCCCGAGACCGGCGCACCGATCACGGTCGAGACCGGAACGGCGATGGCGAAGGCCGCGAGAAAGCGGGCGCGATATTCGGCCGGATACCAATAGGTGAGATAGAGGATGATGCCGGGGAAGAAGCCGGCTTCGGCGACGCCGAGCAGGAAGCGCAGCACGTAGAAGCTCGTGACACCGCTCGTGAGCGCCATCAGCCCCGAGATGATGCCCCAGGTCACCATGATGCGGGCGATCCAGCGGCTGGCGCCGAATTTCTCCAGCGCCAGATTGCTCGGCACTTCGAAGATGAAATAGCCGATGAAGAAGATGCCGGCGCCCCAGGAGAAGATCAGCGGCGTGAACTTCAGCTCGGCATTCATGGTCAGCGCAGCGAAGCCGAGATTGACGCGGTCGAGATAGGAGAAGAAGTAGGCCAGCACCAGGAACGGAATCAGGCGCCAGGATATAGCGCGAATCGTCGAGGCCTCGATTTCGCTCTTGGCGCCGCCGGTCGGACCGGCATAGGTCGTGGTCTGGCTCATGGCTTCCCCCCGGGGTTGTTGCTTTTATTGGCTGAGAGCGGTTTTGAGCATGATCGGCCAAGAGTCAATGGAGCGAGCAATGCAAGGGGCGCAGCCGGATAAACCTGTTGCGCCGTTACGGACATCCCTGATCCGCGCCGGGCTGGCGCTGGCGGTGATCGTCTGCGGGCTGTCCCTGCGCTGGTACGGTTTTCCGCTCGGCCTGCCCGCCTTCGTGGTGAAGTACGGCGGCTCGCTGCTGTGGGCAACGATGGTGTTTCTGCTGGCGGGCGTTTTGCTGCCGCGGCTGCCACCAGCGCAGATCGCGGCCATCGCGATGGTGATCGCGGTCGTCGTCGAGTTTTCCCGGCAGGTGCATACGCCGTGGCTCGATGCGTTCAGGCTGACCACAGCCGGGGCGCTGCTCTTGGGGCGCATCTTCTCGCTGTGGAATTTGCTGGCGTACGGTGTCGGGATTGCGTTCGGCGTTTGGATTGATCGATTCATCGCGATGCGTAGGGTGGGTCAGCCGAAGGCGTAACCCACCACCTTCGCTTGCGCGGAAATAGACAGTGGAGGATTACGCTGCGCCAATCCGGCTTACGACGACATCCTCACTCCGCCAGCTGAAACTTCTCGAAACGATCGAGCTCCTCCTCGATCTTCTGCTTCAGCTCCTTGCGCGCCGCCGTCTTCTTGCCCTGCCCGACCCAGGTCCATTTCTGCATCAGCAGCTTCTTCGCCTGCCGGTCGGTCTTCAGATCGAGCGCGGCGACGATTTCGTCGCCGACCAGCACGGGGAGCGCGAAATAGCCGAGCTTGCGTTTCGCCTTGGGCACATAGGCCTCGAACAGATGGTTGTAGCCGAAGAAGAGATTGGTGCGCTTGCGCTGGATGATCAGCGGATCGAACGGCGAGAGGATGTGGACGAGATCGGAGGACGCGCGCTCGCCCGGCTCGAGCGCTGCCGGCTGTGCCCAGTGCTCCTGCTTGCCGGCACGGTCGATCGTCACGGGCACGAGTTCGCCACGGCGGGCGCGCGAGGCGATCAGGCCCGCCACCGCCGCCTTGCGCGGCGCGTCGAGATGGCAGATCGAATCGAGGCTCACCACGCCCTGCGACCGTAGCGCGCGGTCGAGCAGATAGGCCGTGATGTCCTTGGTCGAGGCCGGCTTCGGCAGCTTGTCCCAGCCGAAATGGCGCGTCATCAGCTCATAGGTCTTGAGCATGCCCTGGCGCTCGCTGATGGTCACGGCCCCCGTATAGAAGGCGAGTTGCAACGCCCGCTTCGAGGGTTTTCGGCTCTGCCAGAGATGCTCCTTCTCGGTGAGCACGTCGTCCTCGATGTCGCGGATCGTCAGCGGGCCGGCGCGCACCAGCCGCATCACCTTGCGCATGTCGGCAGGCATCACCGAGGCGAACCATTTGTGCCCCTCGCGGCGGTGCTCGCGCATGGCCGGCAGGAAGAAGCGGAAGTCGCCGGCCGGCACGTAAGAGAGCGCATGCGTCCAATATTCAAAGACGCTTCTGTCCACGCTCTGGGCGTGGCGCAGATCGGCGCGGCGGTAGGACGGGATGCGGCTGAACAGGATGTGGTGATGGCAGCGCTCGATCACGTTGATGGTGTCGATCTGTACATAGCCGAGATGGGCGACTGCGTCGGCGACGGCCTGCGCCCCGCCTCCGAACGGCGCGCGCTCATCCAGCCGCTGGGCATGAAGCCAGATCTGCCGGGCCTGTGTCGTGGTGAGTGGAATCGGTTTGGGCGCGCGGGACATTGCGGGAAGGAATGTAGCGGAATTCGCGCCGGGAGAAAGGAGACGGCAAAGCATCGGCCAAAGAAAAAACGCGCTGCCAACTGCTGACAGCGCGGTCGATGGGCGCGCCTCGCGCCTATGTCATCGTCATCGCCTTCTGCGACTTCATGTAGTGCATGCAGGCGCTCTTCATCTTGCCATTGCTCATGTCGGTGTTAGCCATGGCCATTTCCTTGTTGGCCGCCACCTTGGCCGGCGTGTCGGCGGTGCGAAGGTGGAGGCTCAGCGGTCATCTTTCGGGGCTTTGGACCGGTCGCCGACGCTGCCCGTGGCGACGTCCGGCTCGCACGCGGCTCTGCCGCGCCCCTCCGCCTGGCAGCGATAGACACTGCCGGTGAGACGATCGACCAGCCACATGTTCTCGTCGGTCGACCCTTCAAGCCCGACATAGCGGGCGGTCATCCCTGTGATCAGCGTCGATAGAAGGATCGCCACCGCGATCATGGCCGCGCCGATATAGACGGGCATTGAGCTCAGGGGCACTGTCCGTTCCGTCGGGCCACTGCGATAGGTCTGGTAGTCACTTGGCCTCGGCACTGGATGGAACTCGGCTCCCTCGCTCGTGATTGTCGGTTGAAGGGGCTAGGCGCGCATCTGGCCGACATCTTGTCCGCGAGCTGACCATGCCGCGACGGCTTTGCGACGATCGATGTCCACGCCGCAAAATGCGTTAGGATCACTCCGGGAGCGGCTGTAGCCACCGTGACCAAGATCACATTAGGTGCTTTGAACCTTCCCTATGCTCGCAGCATCAAATCGCCATCAGGCGTAACAGCGAGGATACGACAATGACCCGTTTCGTTAAGTTTTTTGGACTGAAGGCGATTACTCTCTCGGCAGCGCTGTCGATGACGGCGGGCCTCGCCCTGGCCGGCGACAACAACGTCTCCACAGGCCAGATCCTGGATGCACTGAAGCCGAAGCCGGCGACCCGCGGCCTCTCCGCTGGTCCGCAGGCCGATTCGGCGGTGCAGGCCAAGGAATCGACCTTCCTGAATACGGTGCGCAACCGCTCGACCCGGTCGCTCTCGACCGGCGAGCGCGACCAGATCGCCGAGCTCGCGGCGACCAAGCCGAACATCGATCTGGAAATCCAGTTCGACTACAACTCGGCCAACATCGCCAAGACCTCGGTATCGTCGGTGCAGGCGCTCGGCAAGGCCCTGTCCGATCCGTCGCTCAAGGGCTCGACCTTCGTGGTCGCCGGCCACACCGATGCGGTCGGCGGCGAAGAATACAATCAGGGCCTCTCCGAACGTCGCGCCGACACCATCAAGACGTACCTGGTGCAGAACTACGGCCTCACCGGCACCGATCTCGTCACCGTCGGCTACGGCAAGACCAAGCTGAAGGATACCGCCAACGGCGCCGACCCGATCAACCGCCGCGTCCAGGTCGTGAACATGGATACCAAGACCGCGTCGAAGTAATTCCCCGGTCATCGCCAGTGAAGACGCCGCCTGCCGTTCCCCCGGCAGGCGGCGATGTCATATCCAGCTCTGGAACAGCATCAGCCGGCCGAAGGTTGGCATCGACGCGCCGACAAACGCCGCGGAGATCGGCAGCATGACCGCAAAACCGATCGCTGCGATGCCGACATAGGCCCACAGCATCCAGCGGGGCAGACCGTCCCGGCGCAGCACGTAGACCAGCGCGAGCGACGCCACGGTCGCAGCCGGCAGATAATAGTAGATGAAGCCGAGCGTGCGCGGCAGCAACGCCCAGGCGAGCCAGGACCCGAAGTAGAAGGCCGCAATCAGGAACGCATCCCAGCGACGCGCGACGACGAAATCGCGCAGCACGACCGCGAGCGCGAGCAACGCGGGCCACAGCACCAGCGGATTGCCGAGGAAGACGATTGCGGAGACGTTGTCTTCCGTAGTCTTGTCGAACAGGAACCATACCGGTCGCGCGAGCAACGGCCAGGATGGCCACGCGCTCATATAGGTGTGGCCGGCGATCGCGGTCGTGGTGTTGTCGGCGAAGATCCGGCGCTGCGCCTCGATCAGATCCGATAGCGACAATCCATACAGCGGAACGAACGCGGCGAGATACGTCAGCGCCGGCAGCACGGCAAAGCACAGCGCGGCGTGCTGCATCCGAAAATCGGGCCAGAGATCGGGCCGATACCAGTCACTCGGCTTCGCGTCGGCAAACAGCGTGCGCCAGCCCTGCATCAGGCGGATCACCGCAACCATGACGATGCAGATTCCGAGCGGAAACAGGCCGCTCCATTTGCAGGCCGCAGCACAGCCGAACAGGCTGCCCGCGAGCGCGAACAACGCATGCGGGCGATCCCTTCGAAAACCGTGCATGAAGGCGGCCATCGCGAGCAGGCCGAAGCCCAACGCAAAAATGTCGAGCATCGCAATGCGCGCCTGCACGTACAGCATCTGGTTGCAGCCGGCGATCAGCGCGGCGGCGATCGCAGGTCCTTGCGCGGCGAACAGCGCGAGGCCGCACAGATAGGTCGCGACGATCGCGAGCGCCCCGAACAATGTCGCGGGATAGCGCCAGCCCAGCGCGTTGTCGCCGAAGCCCGCGATCGAGACCGCGATCAGCTCCTTGGCCAGCGGCGGATGCATCGGATTGAGCATCGGTTGCGACATCGCCGGTGCCAGCATCTGCCGCGCAGCCGGCACGTAGTGCACCTCGTCGAAGACGAACTTCTCCGGCGTCGTGAGGCCGATCAGCAGCGCGAGATGCGCGACCAGGAAAATCACGACAGCAATCACTGCGCTCCGCGACACCTTCGGAACTGCGGGCAAGTCGAGCGGCATTTGTGGAGAAGTTTTGCGTGGCAAATTTGCGTCACCGCGGACAAAAACAAAGATCGCGCTTTTCATTGAACGCATTCTGCCGCAACTGTCACTAAGCATAACGCAGGTCCCGCGTCGCTTGTGATAATTTCGCCACATCGCAAGCGCGCGCGATCCGGTACGATCAGGGACAAATCGATCGATTGCGAAATGAATTTGCGTTTCTGGCTTTTCTCCACGCTGTTGTCGGCCGCCTTGTGCGCAGCGCCTTGCGCGCAAGCGCAGACGCGCGTCGGTGAAGCCGTCGTGATCCAGAACGAGGTCGTGCGCGTGGCCGCGACCACGACGCCGATCAGTGTCGGTGATGGCATGCTGCGCGACGAGACCGTGCGCACCGGCGCCGACAGCGCGGCGCGCTTCGTGATGGCCGACAGCACCAATCTGTCACTCGGCCCGAGCGCGACGCTCAAGCTCGACCGCACCGTCTTCAACGACGAGCACAGCTATCGCGACGTCGCGATCCGCATGACCACCGGCGCATTCCGTTTCGTTACGGGACATTCCGCGAAGACCGCCTACAAGATCACGACGCCGCTCGCGACCATCGGCGTGCGCGGCACCACGCTCGATATCCTGTCCCAGCGCGGCCGCTCGGTCGTCGTGCTGCAGGACGGCGCCGCCAGCGTGTGCACGACGAGCTTGCAGTGCGTGCAGCTCACGCAGCCCGGCGACACCGCAATCATCACCTCGACCGGCGGCAAGGTCTCTATCAGTAAGACCAATACGCCGCCCTGGACGTTTGCCGCGACCTGCGCCGCGAGCGCCGGGCTGTGCGCGGTCAACCAATATGCGGAGGCGTCGCCGACCATCACGCCCGCCGTCCATGACGACGGTATGCTGTGCGGGCGCTGACGATGGAGGTATTCAACGTCAGGCGCTTCATCCTCGTGCTGACCGCCGCGGCTGCGTTTGCGTTTGTCGCGGTCGATGCCCGTCCGGCGGCAGCCGCCACGAATTGCGTGTCCGAGTGCGGAGGGTCGACCCCCATCCCGGCGCCGAGCTATTCACCCTCGCCGACGCCGACCTACAGCCCCTCGCCAACGCCCTCGCCCAGCCCCTACCCGTCATCGTCGCCGAGCCCTTATCCGTCCTCCTCGCCGAGCCCGACGCCGACCGGCGCGGATTCCAGCGGCAACTCGATCGGCGGCCTTGCCAATCAGCGCTTCAGCCAGATGATCACCAACCGGGTGCTCGGCACGGTGCTGCTCGGCGTCAACGAGCAGGTCAATTGCAGCAACTGCATCAGCGCGTTCGGCTCCGCGGGCTCGTTTTCGGCGGGCATCCACGGCCGCAAGGAGCTGACCAACAATCTGTCACTGCTCGCCGGCATCGCCTACACGCAGTACAGCGAGGGCGGCTACAACATCACCAGCGCGCCGATCGGCGCTTTCGCGCTGCGCTATGACTTCACCGACTGGGGCTCGTCGCGCCCGTTCTTCGACATCGGCACGATCCTGACGCCGTGGGAGAAGGCGCGCTACACCCGCAGCTACAACACCAGCCTCGGCCCGGTGAGCGTCACGAGTTCGACCAACGCCTCGAACTATGCCGTCTACGGCCGCGCCGGCTGGATGAGCCGTGTGTCGCCCCGCGACGAGGTCGCCGCCTCGATCGAGGTCTGGCAGCTCTGGCAGCGCGTCTCGGGCTATACCGACAGCGCGGTGGCGTTCAATCCGTTCGACGCCAGCATCGCGACCGGCACCGACCGCACCAACCTGGTCAAGATCGGCGGCCAGTGGACGCATCTCTACGGCAGCAACATCGAGGCCAACATCAATGGCGGCTGGGTGCAGTCGTTCGCCAGCCATAGCGGCATCGTCGCCACCGTGACCGGCGACGGCACGGTGGTGCCGACCATGGGCAACCAGGGCTGGTTCGAATATGGCGGCCGGCTCGGCTTCCGCGTGCAAAAGGGCTGGATCGTGGACCTGTTCGCCAACGGCACGCTGGGTCCGCAGCCGGTGGGCAACACCATCCATGGCGGCGTGGGGCTGCGGATCAATTACTAGAGAAAGGCGGAGTCACCCACTCCGCTGTCATGCCCCCGCAGGCGGGCATCCAATACGCCAGCTTCTCCGTATCACGGCGCTGTCTCTGGGATACTGGATCGCCCGGTCGAGGCCGGGCGATGACTGGGAGTGTGGCAAGGCCTTCGTCGTCACGCCGCCGACTTGCCCTCGAACGCGCGGCGCAGCACATCCTCATCCAGCTTGACCATCTTCATCATGGCCTGCATGGCGCGTGCGGCGGCGGCCTTGTCGGGGCTCGAGAGGAATTCGAACATCACCTTCGGCACCACCTGCCATGACACGCCGTAGCGGTCATGCAGCCAGCCGCATTGCTCTTCCTTGCCGCCATGGGCCAGGAAGGCATTCCAGACGCTGTCGACCTGGGCCTGATCGTCGCAATGGATCATGAGCGAGAGCGCGTGGGTGTATTCCATCTTCATGCCGCCGTTGAGCGCGACCAGAGGCTGTCCGGCGACCGTGAACTCGACCACGAGCACGGAGCCTTCCTTGCCGGACGGGTTGTCCGAAACGTTGCGCTGAACGTGCGTGATCTCCGAATTCGGAACGAGCGAGACGTAGAATTTCGCGGCTTCCTCGGCATCGCCGTTGAACCACATGCAGGGAACGACCTTTGACATCTTGAATGCTCCTCTTCAGTTTCGTGGTGTCGTGGCTTGGATCAGGCGTTCGACATGTCGGACTGCGCGGCAAAGGCTGCCATGTCCATCCAGTTCACACCCCACATGTGGCCATCCGGATCCTCGAAGCTGCGGCCGTACATGAAACTGTATTCGTCCTTCGGGCCGGGATCGGCCGCCCCGCCCGCCGCCGCGGCCCTGCCGACGATATCGTCGACCTCGTTGCGGCTGTCCGCGGACAGGCAGAACAGCGCCTGGTTCGAGGTCTTGGCATCCGAGATCGGCTTCGGTGTGAACTGGCGGAATTTGTCGTGGGTCAGCAGCATGGCGAAGATGGTCTCGGAAAAGACCATGCAACTCGCCGTATCGTCGCTGAATTGCGGGTTCCTGACCGCGCCGACCGCCTCGTAAAAGGCGGTGGCGCGCTTGAGGTCGGTCACCGGAAGATTGACGAAGATCATTTTGGGCATCGAAAGCTCCTGGGGCGGGGTTCTGCCCAAGGACGGATGGCTGGGCAGCCACCCGACATCGCTTCCGGATATTTTTCGCTCCCTAACCTGCGGGGTTCTGTCGCATCGCCCCCCGCGCGGTTTTGGGCAGCCTTACTTCTTCTCGTTCGGATCGCGGTGAATGGGATCGACCCACAGCACGGTCTCGGGCTTCTCGACCGGCTCGATGTCGAGGTTGATCGCGACCGCCTCGCCGTCACTGCGCACCAGCACGCATTCCAGCACTTCGTCGCGGCTGGCATTGATCTCCTGATGCGGCACGTAGGGCGGGACGAAAATGAAGTCGCCGGGGCCGGCCTCCGCAGTGAATTGCAGGCTCTCGCCCCAGCGCATCCGCGCCTTGCCCTTCACCACGTAGATGACGCTTTCGAGATGGCCGTGGTGATGCGCGCCGGTCTTGGCGTCGGGCTTGATGCTGACCGTGCCCGCCCACAATTTCTGCGCACCGACGCGCGCGAAATTGATCGCGGCCGCGCGGTCCATGCCCGCCGTCGACGGCACGTTGGTATCGAGCTGGTTGCCGGGAATGACGCGCACGCCGTCATGTTTCCAGCGATCGTCGTGATCGTGGTCATGGTGGGAATGCGGATGGTCATGGCCGGTCATGGGACTTGCTTTCTGTTGGTTCCGTGCGCGGCAAACTAACCCAAAGCCGCGCCCGCAAGCCATACCAAAATCGGAACCCTCATAGCCATCGGGCGTTGTCTCGGTAAGCAAACCGCAAGGAGAGTTTCATGGGTAGCACGACCGACAAGATCAAGGGCACCGCCAACGAGGCAATGGGCAAGGCCAAGCAGGGCATCGGCGAAGCCACCGGCTCCGATCGCATGAAGGGCGAAGGCGCAGTCCAGGAAGTGAAGGGCAAGGGCCAGCGGGCCATGGGTGACGCCAAGGACGCCGCAAAAGACGCGGTCGATCGCGCGGCGGCTACGGCCAAGCGCGGGACGGAATAACACGTCCAGCATTGAGACAAACAAGACTGAAAGCGAAAGACCGGCCGGGAGGCCGGTCTTTTGTTTGCGGGCTTACTTCACCCCGAGCAATTCCACGTCGAACATCAGCGTTGCGTTCGGCGGGATCGCGCCGCCTGCGCCGCGGGCGCCATAACCGAGCTGCGGCGGAATGATCAGCGTACGCTTGCCGCCGACCTTCATGGAGGCAACGCCCTCGTCCCAGCCGCCGATGACACGGCCCTTGCCGATCGGGAATTCGAACGGCTCGTTGCGATCGACCGACGAGTCGAATTTCTTGCCCTTCTGGCCGTTCTCGTAAAGCCAACCGGTATAGTGCATCACGCAAATCTGTCCGGGCTTCGGCGAAGCGCCGGTGCCGACGACGCTATCGGTGATCTGCAATCCTGAAGCTGTGGTCATGGTCTTTCCTGCGGTCTGGGCCGAGGCCGTTGTGGAAACGAACGTCGACACACTGCCGATCACGGTGATCGCAAGTGCCGACATGATGGCGAGGAGCACGCGCCGTAAACGCTGCATAAGACACCTTCCGTTTGAGGCGGAAGGTGTCTAGCGCAACGAGCATGCGGTTTCCACCCCTCAAACCTCGATATTTTCCAGCCGCACGGGCAGCTTGCGGATACGCTGGCCCGTGGCGTGGTAGATCGCATTGCAGATCGCCGCATTGGTGCCGACATTGGCAAGCTCGCCGAGGCCCTTCACGCCCGCCGGGTTGATGTGATCGTCCTGCTCGGAGAGCAGTATCACCTCGACACCGGGCACGTCGGCATTCACGGGCACGAGATAGTCGGCAAGATTGTCGTTGACGTAGCGCGCATTCCGCTCGTCGATCTCGGTGGCCTCCAGCAACGCCGAGGACATGCCCCAGATCAGGCCGCCCATGAGTTGGCTGCGCGCCGTGCGCGGATTCATGATACGGCCCGCCGCGAAGGCTCCCACCAGCCGCGGCGCACGGATTTCATGGGTAAAGCGGTTGACGCGGACCTCGACGAACTCGGCACCGAAGGCATAGGCAATCTTGTCCTTCATCGAGTGACCACCGACGAGGCGCGCGTGCCCGCTGTGCATGGCCGTGAAGGAGTCCAGCGGCGCGCCTTCCGGCTTCCACTCGCCGTATTCCTCGGCGACGCCGACACCGAGCGCGTCGAAGGCCTTGTCCAGATCGAGCGGACGATCGCTCTTCGCCGCCTGCGTGCTTGGCGTCTGGCTGATGCCGACAGTCTCCTTGGCCTTGTCGGCGAGGCTGTCGCCCGGCATCACGGCCTTGAACAGCCTTTGGCGAAGCTGATCGCACACCATCATCACTGCCGAGCAGGTGCTGGCGGTCGAGTTCGAACCGCCGGCAACCGGCGCCGGCGGCAGGTCGCTGTCACCCACGAAGACCGCGACCTTTTCCAGGGGCACGCCGAGCCGCTCGGACGCGGTCTGGGCGATGACGGTGTATGCACCGGTACCGATCTCGTGACCGGCAATCTCGACCCGGGTACGGCCGTCGCGCTGGAGGCGGACGCGCGCGGCGGACGGCGCCATCTGCGTCGGATAGCAGGTGGCGGCACAGCCATAGCCAATCAGCCAGTCGCCGTCCGACATCGATTTCGGCTGCGGCGAACGCTGCGACCAGCCGAACGCCTTGGCGGCCTCATCGAAGCACGCCATCAATGACCGGGACGTATAGGGCTTGCCGCCGATCGGCTCAACGGTGGTGTCGTTGATGCGGCGGAGCTCGACCGGGTCCATGTTCAGCTTCACCGCGAGCTCGTCCATCGCGCTCTCCAGCGCGAAGAGATATGGCACCTCCGGCGGTGAGCGCATGAAGCCCGGCGTGTTGCGGTCGGCGCGCACAATCGACACCAGACTGCTGACGTTCGGGCAGGCATAGAGCCGCGTCGTCGTCTTGGTGCCGCCGACGCAATAGGCATCCGGACGCGACGAAACCTCGGAGCCCTCGTGCCTCAAAGCCGCCAGCTTGCCGTCCCGGCCAGCACCAAGCCTGATCTCATGGCGCGTCTCGGCGCGGTAAGTCGCGATGGTGAAACCCTGGTCGCGGGTCGGCACCAGCTTGATCGGCCGGTTCAGGCGTTTGGCGATGCCGGCGATAATGGCGGTTCGCGGCGTCATCGAGCCGCGCGAACCAAAGCCGCCGCCGACATAGGGATTGACGACACGGACCTTGTCGGCGTCGATGCCGAGCTGCTCGGCGACGCCGTTCTTCAGGCCATAGACATACTGGCTGCCCTCATAGATGACGAGGTTATCGCCCATCCAGGCGCAGCTCGTCGTAAACAGCTCCATCGGGTTGTGGTGCTGGGTCGGCGTGTCATAGGAGGCGGTGAGCTTGACCTCAGCCTGGTCGAACGCCTTGGCGAAATCGCCGACCTCCGGGTCTTCCTTGAACTGCGAGTTCTGCCCTTTCGCCGCAGCCGTGGTCGCTCCCGGCGAGTCGAAGCTCGCACTCGGCGCTACGGCCGTGTAGCTCACCTTGACGCGATTGGCGGCCTCGCGCGCGGCCTCGTAACTCTCGGCGATGACGACCGCGATGATCTCGCCGTCATGGGCGATGTCGGCCGATTTCAGCGGCTGGATCGTGGTGCCGGCATAGCCGCCATTGCTGAACAGCTTCGACTCCTTCAGCTTCGGGGCGTTCTCGTGCGTGACGATGTCGATCACGCCGCGGACACCTCTGGCGTCGTCGAGATCGAAGCTGTCGATGCGGCCCTTGGCGATGGCACTGGTGACCAGGAATGCGTAAGCGGGATTGTCGAGCGGCATGTCGGACGCATATGTCGCCCGGCCCGTGACCTTTGCGGCGGCGTCATAGCGCGGCACCGGCTGGCCCATGTTTGCCTTCGGCTCGGGAGCTGCAGCGGTCATGATCGGACCTCCATCGTTACGGCCTGCTGGAGCGCGCGCGCCACCACGCGCTTGCCGAGCGCGATCTTGAAGCTGTTGTGCTGGCGTCCCCGCGCGTCCGCGAAAGCGGCAGAGGCAACACGCTGCGCCAGATCGTCGTCGAATTGCTGTCCCTTCAGCAGCGCCTCCGCCTCGCGCGCCCGCCACGGCACGGTGGCGACGCCGCCCAGCGCGACGCGTGCGTCCCTGATCGTGCCATCCTGCACGTCGAGCGCGACGGCAGCCGACGACAACGCGAACTCATAGGACTGACGGTCGCGCGCCTTGAGATAGACCGAGCGCGGCCAGCGGCCGGGAACGGAGAATGCCGAAATCAACTCACCGGGCTGAAGTGTGGTCTCGATGTCGGGCGTGCTGCCGGGTGCCTTGTGCAGATCTGCGAACGGCACGTTGCGCGTGCCGGACCTGCCGGTGATCTCGACCATTGCGTCCAGCGCGATCAGCGCCTGCGCAAAATCGCCGGGATAGGTCGCGATACACTGATCGGACGTGCCGAGCACCGCATGCATGCGATTGACGCCATCCATGGCGGCACAGCCCGAGCCAGGATTGCGCTTGTTGCAATTCTCATAGGAGACATCGCGGAAGTAGCTGCAACGCGTTCGCTGCATCACGTTGCCGCCGAGCGTCGCCATGTTGCGCAGCTGGGCGCTGGCGGCTAGATTCAGAGAATTCGCGATCACAGGATAGTTGCGCTGGATCTCGGCATGCGCGGCCACATCGGACATCTTCGCGAGCGCGCCGAGCCGCAAGCCGTCGCCTTTGGATTCGATCGCGGACCAGCCGCGCGCAAGCGGATTTATATCGACGAGCGCGGCGGGACGCATCACGTCCAGCTTCATCAGGTCGATCAGCGTGGTGCCGCCGGCGAGCGGCTGTGCCGCGGCCTGCGTCAACGGATTGTTGGCAGCCGCGGCAGCGCTGAGCGCCTGCACGGCCAAGTCAGGATCTGTTGCTCTCTGATACGAAAACGGTCGCATGCGCCTAGCCTTTCATGATCTCGGGCGCGGCCTGCTTCACGGCGGCGACGATGTTGGGATAGGCGGCGCAGCGGCAGATGTTGCCGCTCATATATTCGCGGATGTCGGCCCCGCTGCCCGCATGCCCCTCCTTGACGCAGGCCACGGCGGACATGATCTGGCCCGGCGTGCAATAGCCGCATTGAAAGGCGTCGTTGTCGACAAAGGCCTGCTGCATCGGATGCAAATGATCGTCGGTGGCAAGGCCCTCGATCGTCGTGATCTCCTGCCCCTCGGCTGCGAGCGCGAGCGTCAGGCACGATACCACGCGCCGATCGTCGATCAGCACCGTGCAGGCGCCGCACTGGCCGTGGTCGCAGCCCTTCTTGCTGCCGGTGAGCTTGAGATGTTCACGCAGCGCATCGAGCACCGTGGTGCGGGCGTCAATGTGCAGGCGCTTGTCCTTGCCGTTGACCCGCAGCGTGACATCGACAGGAAGCGCCGGATCCGACGCGGCTGATACGCTCGCATCCTGCGCAGCCGCGCGCGCCACTATAGGGACCAGCGCACTGCCGGCAGCGCCCGCCATGAAGGAGCGACGATCGAATCCGGATCGTCCGGAACCTGGTTTTTCGGACATGGAGGGGCCTCCGCCGCATCGAGCAAAAGCAGCGCACACCTGCACCGCTCATCGCCCCCTTAACCTGAAGCAATGAGCTCCGTTCCGAACGGGAAAGGGCGACGCAGCAAATGCCGCGTCGCCCTTCGTCAACTTTTCCTGATCGTGCGCAGGGAACCCCGTGCGCGGTGGTCAATAGCCGAGGGCGCAACCATCCTTGCGCGGATCGGAACCGCCGGTGAGCGTGCCCTTGTCCCAGTCGATCCAGATCGCCTGGGCGCCGCCGAGCGGACCGACCACGCTGGTAGTCTTGTGGCCGAGCTTCTTCAGGCCTTCGACGATATCGGCCGGCATGCTGTCCTCGAGCTGGTACTGGCCCTCGTAATGCAGGCCGCGCGGCATATCGATCGCCTCCTGTACGTCGCAGCCATAGTCGAGAATGTTGGTCACCACATGGGTCTGGCCAACCGGCTGATACTGTCCGCCCATCACCGCGAACGGCATCACGGACCGGCCGTCCTTGGTGAGCAGACTCGGCATGATCGTGTGCAGCGGACGCTTGCCGCCGGCGATGCAATTCGGGTGGCCGGGCTGGATACGGAAGCCGCCGGCGCGGTTCTGGAGCAGGACGCCGGTCTTGTTCGAGACGATCGCCGAGCCGAACGAATGCGCGATCGAGTTGATGAACGAGCAGACGTTGCGGTCCTTGTCCACGACCGTGATGTAGATGGTCGAGGGATTCATCGGCGGCGCGACGTTCGGCAGGTCGAGCATACCGTCCATGCGGATCTTGTCGATGTGCTCGTTGCAGAATTCCTTGGCGAGGATCTTGGCGACCTCGATCTGCATATGCTCGGGATCGGAGACATGCAGCTCGCGATGCATGTAGGCGATGCGTGCGGCCTCGGCTTCGAGATGGAAACGCTCGATGCTGAGCGGCGCGTATTTTGTCAGGTCGAACCGCGACAGGATGTTCAACATCAGCAGCATGGTGAGGCCGGGTCCGTTCGGCGGGCACTGCCAGACGTCGTAGCCCTTGTACATCGTGCCGATCGGCGTCGTCGTCTCGGTGGTGTGCGCGGCGAAATCGTCGAGCGTGTGCAGGCCGCCGATTCCGCGCAGGGTCTCCACCATGTCTTCCGCGATCGGGCCCTTGTAGAAGGCGTCGCGACCGTCCCTGGCGATCGCCCGCAGCGTCTTGCCGAGCTCCGCCTGGCGAATGACATCGCCGGCCACCGGCGGCTTGCCGTGCGGCAGCAGATAGCGCTCGGTGTTGGTGCCGCCCTTCAGCTTCTCGAACTGGTTCTTCCAGTCGAAGGCGATGCGAGGAGCGACAACGTAGCCTTCTTCGGCCGCCTTGATCGCGGGCTGGAGCAGGCGGTCGAAGCCGAACTTGCCGTGATCGCGCAATACGGTTGCGAAGGCGTCGATCACGCCGGGGATCGAGACCGCATGTGCCGAGGTCAGCGGCACGGAGTTGATCTTGCGTTCGAGATACCAGTCGGCGTTCGCCGCCTTCGGGGCGCGGCCGGAGCCGTTATAGGCGATGATCTTGCCCTCGCCGCGCGGCTGGATCAGCGCAAAGCAGTCGCCGCCGATGCCGGTCGATTGCGGCTCGATCACGCCGAGAATGGCCGAGCCCGCGACTGCCGCGTCCACCGCCGTGCCGCCCTCGCGCAGCACCTCGATCGCGGCGAGCGACGCCTGCGGATGCGAGGTCGCCACCATCGCGTTGGTGGCGTGGACCGTGGACCTGCCGGGGAAATGGAAGTTTCTCATCGAATCCTTGCTCTCGTTGGGCGTCTCACGCGGATGGTGCGCCGGGGCGGAAAAACCGGGCTTACATGACACATTCCGGCGCGCCGAAGCAATGCTGGCATACCAGGGAAATGGCTGCTACCCGCTGGGAATAGAGCTGCGCGTTGCGGGTTTTCCGGGCGCGGGCCGCCTGCTAAACGGACACCATGATTTACAAGGTCGCCGCCTTCTACCAATTCGCCGCCCTGCCCGATTACCGCGAGCTGCGCGAGCCGTTGCGCGCATACTGTGTAGGCCTGGCGCTGAAGGGTAGCGTGCTGCTGGCGCAGGAGGGCATCAACGGCACGGTCGCCGGCACGGTCGAGGCGATCGACGCTCTCGCCCATGAGTTCGCGCACGGCGACATGTTCGGCGGCAGGCTAAGCAATCTCGAACTGAAATTCTCGACCGCCGAGGCGATGCCATTCGGCCGGCTCAAGGTGCGGCTCAAGAAGGAGATCGTCACGCTCGGCGATCAGGCCGCCGATCCGACGCGCCAAGTCGGTACCTATGTCGATGCGAGCGAATGGAACGCACTGATCACGGCGCCCGACACGCTGGTGCTCGACACCAGGAACGCCTTCGAGGTGGCGATGGGGACGTTCGACGGCGCGATCGATCCCGGCATCAACAGCTTCGGCCAGTTCAGGGAATTTGCAGCCGAGCAGCTCGATCCCGCCAAACACCGCAGGATCGCGATGTTCTGCACCGGCGGCATCCGCTGCGAGAAGGCGAGCGCGCATCTGCTCGCGCGCGGCTTTGCCGAGGTCTATCACCTCAAGGGCGGCATTCTCAAATATCTGGAAGAGGTGCCGGAGGCGCAGAGCCGCTGGCGCGGCGAATGCTTCGTGTTCGACGAGCGCGTCGCGCTCGGCCATGGTTTGCGAGAACTTGGCTCGCAAAAACTTGGATTGCAAAAACTTGGATTGCAAGAACTTGGATTGCGCGAACGGGACAAGGACACGGCACGTGACGAATGAGATCAAGACGCTCGGCGAGCGCATCGACACGATGGAAACGCGCCTCGCCTATCAGGACGACACGATCGAGACGCTGAACCAGACCATCACCGCGCAGTGGAGGCAGATCGACGCGCTGACGCGGAAGATCGCGGAGCTCGGCGAGCGGCTGCAGGAGGCCGAGGCGAATGCGCCGGGAGCGGCCAATGAGCCCCCGCCACATTATTGAGCGGTGTTACTGACCGGACGCCTTGCGCAGAAGGTTGGTCACCTCGCCCGACATCATCAGCCGGTTGCGCCCGGCCTCCTTCGCGGCATAGAGCGCCTGGTCGGCGGCCTCGACGAGCGAGACAACGCCAGCCGTGCGCTCCAGCGCCGGCCGGCAGGCTGCACCGCCGAGCGAAGCGGTGACGCAGCCGGACGCATGGTTGCTGGTGTGGACGAGGCCCGCATCACGGATCGCCCGTCGAATCCGCTCGCCGATCCGGGCGGAGCCCGCGGCGTCGGTGTTCGGCAGCAGCACGGCGAACTCCTCGCCGCCGTAGCGCGCCGCCAGATCGCCCGGACGCTGCATCTCGGCGGCGAAGATCTGCGCCACCAGCCGCAGGCAGGCATCGCCCGCGGGATGGCCGTATTCGTCGTTGTAGGACTTGAAGTGGTCGACGTCGATCATCAGCAGTGAGAGGCTGGAGCGGTCGCGATAAGCGCGCGCCCACTCCTCCTTCAGCCGTTCGTCGAAGCGGCGGCGATTGGCAAGCCCGGTGAGGCTGTCCTCGATCGCGAGGGTTTCCAGCCTGGTCTCCAGCTTCTTCTGCTCGGTGATGTCGCGCGAGATCGCGACCACGCCGTCGGCGCGGCCATTGTCCTTGCGGGTCACCCGCATGGTCGATTCGAGCCAGACTTCGCCGTTCAGCCGGTGCGCGTTGCGATAGGTGACGCGCGCCTCCTCCTTCTCGCCGCGCTTCATGGCATCGACGAGAGCCTGGACCTGCGGCCGATCATCCGCGTGAACGCCGGCGAGCGCGGGCGTTCCAATCAGTTGGTTGGCGCGCCAGCCGACGACGCGGATCGACGACGGCGAGACATAGCGCAGCCGCTCGTCGAACCCGATACGCGTCACCATGTCGCTGGAGCCTTCGGCAAGCAGCCGGAAATGCGCTTCCTTCTCGACTAGCGCGGCGGCCATGCGCTGGCCCCGCTGCAGCTGCCGCACCAGCACCGCACCGATGATTGCGATCAGCATGACCAGCGCGAGCACATAGAGCATGCGGGAGATCGCTGCAGCGCGCCAGGGCGCCAGCAGCTCGTCCTTGTCGACCGTGGCGAGCAGGACGAGCGGATAACGGCTACTGCGCTTGAAGAAGCTGACGCGTGCGGCGCCGTCCAGCGGCGACTTGAAATGATAGGCACCGCTCGGCTGCTGCAGGCCGGCGTCGCGGAATAGCGGGGTGTCGCCGACGCTGCGGCCGACGAACCTGTCGTTGCTGGGATTGCGTGCGATGATCATGCCGTCGCCGTGCATCAGCGCCACCGAGCTGTTGCGGCCGATCTCGAACTGCTCGTAGAAATGCGAGAGATAACTCGAGCTGATGGTCGCGAGCACCACGCCGCCGAAACTGCCGTCGAGCTTGTTGAAGCGCCGCGACAGGGCGACGACCCACTCGCCATCCAGGAGGCTCTTCACCGGGCGGCCAATATGGGGCTCACGTTTCGGCGAGAGCTGGTGATAGCGGAAAAACGCGTCGTCGTTGAACGTCGAGCCGATCGTGCCGGGCGAGGTCAACCAATTGCCGTGGTCGTCGATGATGGCGAGGCTGTGGACGCGCTCCATCGCCTTCTTGCGCGCCTCCAGCAGGGTTCGGAGCTTGGCGATCGTGGCCGGCTCGGTGCCGTCCATCTCCAGCCGGCTGACGACGCCGACGACGCCTGAATCCAGGAGATCGAGGCTGTCCTCGGCATGCTGGGTCAGCGAGCGCGCAACGTTCGCCATCTCGGTCTCGGCGCCCTTTAGCACCGCGTCGCGCGCGGCCCATTCCCGCCAGCCACTGACGCCGAGGATGGCCGCGCAGGTCAGCGCGACGAACGCAGCCGCCCGCAGCGGCAGGCGGCTCCATCCGGCTCTTTGGGTCACAGCGTTCATGCGGCAGAATTCTCCGATGATCGGAAACTCTGCCGTTTCTGTTATCGAACTCTGAAACGCCTGCAGCAATATGCGCTGACGTCTCCGGTTTCCCGTAGTCGTACGGACGCCGGCATCAGCACATCGCTAACAAGGCATTAGCAAACCTGTCGGAATCCGGCGTCCCGGCTGCTAGGCGAAGATGGCCTTCACCTTGTTCCAGAGCGAGGGATTGTCGGCATCCGCATCGGCCTTCGAGGGCGCCGGCTGGGCGGCGCTCACGGGATCGGAAGCCGGGAAGGTATCTTCCAGCCCGGCGTCAAGCTTGGCGTAGCGGTCGGCAGCGAGCGCTTCGTGCAGATCGTCGGCATGCTTGTCATGCGGGGCGGGGTTGAATGTCTCAGCCATGATCTCTTCCTCCGTTGGCTGGTCAACGCGGCTCAGTTGCGCTGGTTCCCCTGTTCCGCTCGGGGCTGCGGCGGTGTATCAGGAGCCGTAACCATCTTCAGGACCGTTCGTGCCCCAGTTTGCGACAAAACCGTTCATCGACGTCATCACCGGCCAGCGGCAAGTCATCCCGCCGGTCTGGATGATGCGGCAGGCCGGCCGTTATTTGCCGGAATATCGCGAGGTGCGCGCCAAGGCCGGCGGCTTCCTCGATCTCTGCTTCAACCCGGAACTCGCCGCCGAAGTGACGCTGCAACCGATCCGGAGGTTCGGCTTCGACGCGGCGATCATCTTCTCCGACATTCTGGTGATCCCCTATGCGCTCGGACGTTCCGTGCGCTTCGAGATCGGCGAGGGTCCACGGCTCGAACCGCTGGATGATCCCGCCAAGGTCGCGACACTGGCGGGGCACGCCGATTTCAGCAAGCTCGCGCCGGTATTCGAGGCGCTGCGGATCGTCCGCGGTACGCTCGATCCCAAGATCGCGCTGATCGGCTTCTGCGGCGCGCCGTGGACGGTGGCGACGTACATGGTCGCCGGCCAGGGCACGCCCGACCAGGCGCCGGCGCGGATGATGGCCTACCGGCATCCGGAGGCGTTCGCAGAGATCATCGACGTGCTGGTCGAGAACTCGATCGAATATCTGCTGGCGCAGCTCGCGGCCGGCGCCAACGCCTTGCAGATCTTCGACACCTGGGCCGGCGTGCTGCCGCCCGCCGAGTTCGCGCGCTGGTCGGTCGAGCCGACGCGGCGCATCGTCGAAGGCGTGCGCGCCAAGGTGCCGGACGCGAAGATCATCGGCTTTCCGCGCGGCGCCGGTGCGCAATTGCCCGGTTTCGTCGAGGCAACAGGTGTCAACGCCGTCAGCATCGACTGGACCGCGGAGCCGGCCTTCATCCGCGAGCGCGTGCAAAGCAAAGTCGCCGTGCAGGGCAATCTCGATCCGCTGGCGCTGATCACGGGCGGCGCCGCGCTCGATCGCGCGGTCGACAACGTGCTGGCGAATTTTGCGCAAGGGCGGCTGATCTTCAATCTCGGCCACGGCATCCAGCCGGAGACGCCGATCGCCCATGTCGAGCAGATGCTGAAGCGCGTGCGGGGTTGATTTATTTCGCGCCTTGGGGGAGCGGAAAAACAAAAAACGCGAAAACAACCCCATGCACAGTAGCCAAGTCATTGAAAAAGTTAGGCTTGGAAAAAGTTAGGCTGGGAAAAAGTTTGGCTGGCATGGCTCGAGCGGCCGCCACGAGGCCGTTTGACCCGTCGGGCAAAACAGGCGCATGATACCATCATTGCCCCTATGAGCATTTCGGTAAGAGCTTAGCGCGGCCGGCTGCGCTCGATGATCTCCGCGGCGCCCTTGGCCAACAGATCCAGACCCACCGCACGGCCGAGTTCGCGTGGGCGATCGGCGGGGCCCGAACGCAAAGCTTCGATGATGGTGTCGCCGGAGAGATCGAGCACGGACGCGGTCAACGACATCTGATCGCCCGCAATCGTCGAAAAGCCCGCGATCGGCGAGTTGCAGTGGCCGTTGAGCACCCACAGCACCTCGCGCTCGGCATCGGCAGAGGCATGTGCGGAGGGATCGTCGATCGATGCGAGGATTTGCCTTGTCTGCCAGTCCTGCGCGGCACATTCGACCGCGACGATGCCCTGGCCCGCCGCGGGCAGCATCTCCGCCGCGGTAAACTCGTAGGCGATGCGCTGCGAAAGGCCGACACGGTCGAGACCCGACCGCGCCATGATCAGCGCATCCGCAGGACCCACCGCGCCGCCATCCGGCAGGCGCTGCTTCTCACCATTGTCGAGCTTTCGCACGCGCGTGTCCGCGGCGCCGCGGAAGTGGATGATCTCGACGTCGGGGAATAGCCGCCGCGCATAGGCGGCACGGCGCACGGCGTTGGTGCCGACTTTAAAGCCCTTGCCGCCCGACTGGCGCAGCGCCTCAACCGTCACGCCGTCGCGCAGCACCAGCGCATCATTGGCGGGATCGCGCGACAGCGTCGCACCGATCACGAGGCCCGGCGTGTCTTCGTTGCCGGGCATGTCCTTCAGCGAATGCATCGCCGCATGGAGTTCGCCCGACAGCACGGCGGCGCGGATCTGCGCCACGAAGGCACCGCCCTTGCCGCCATGGGGCAACAGCTTGCTGGTCTGGTCGAGATCGCCCGTGGTGTCGAACTTGACGATCTCGACGTCGAGATCGGGCATGGCAGCGATCAGGCGGCGCGCGATCTCTTCCGTCTGTGCCAGCGCCATCGCGCTCTTGCGTGTGCCGATCTTGAGTCGCGTAGCCAAGCCGTATGCTCCTTCTCGATGCGCGGATTCACCGCGCATCCTCCAATATCATGTCGGAAGCCTTTTCGGCGATCATGATGATCGGCGCATTGGTGTTCCCCGACACGAGGTCCGGCATGATCGAGCCGTCGACCACGCGAAGGCCTTCGAGCCCCCTCACCTTCAGCCGCTGGTCGACCACCGCGAGCGCATCATTGCCCATACGACAGGTCGAGGTCGGATGGTAGATGGTGCTGCCCCGCTCACGGCAATAATCCAGCAGCTCGGCATCCGTGGATACCTTCGCCCCGGGATCGTACTCGCCAGCCACGAACGGCTTCATCGCCGGCGCATGCAATATCTTGCGCAGGATCTTCAGAGCTTCGACATTGGTGGTGCGGTCGGTCTCTGTCGACATGTAGTTGATGCGGATCTCGGGCGGCACGGTCGGGTCGGCGCTTCTGATGCGCAAGGTCCCCCGGCTTTCGGGACGGAGCTGGCACACCGACGCCGTGAAGCCGGAGAAATCATGCAGCTTCTCGCCCATCTTGTCGGTCGAGAACGGCAGGAAGTGGACCTGGATGTCGGGCGAGGCCAGCCGCGGACTGGTCTTGAAGAACGCGCCCGCCGTGCCGGCCGCGATCGTCAGCCAGCCCTTCCGGAACAGCGCATAGCGCGCGCCGGCCAGCGTGCGGCGGAGCGGGTGATTGACGGTGTCGTTCAGCGTGATCTTCTGCGAGCAGCGCATCACGATGCGGACCTGCATGTGGTCCTGGAGGTCGTGACCGACGCCCGGCGCGTCCAGCACGATGTCGATGCCGTGCTTGCGCAGGAGGTCGGCAGGACCGACGCCGGAGAGCTGGAGCAGCTGCGGCGAGTTGTAGGCGCCGCTCGACAGCACGATCTCCCTGCGCGCACGGGCGCGGCGCACCGTCGCGCCCTGACGGTATTCGACGCCGACCGCGCGGCGGCCCTCGAACAGCACGCGCTGGCCGAGCGCGCCGGTTTCGATCTTGAGATTGCCGCGCGTCTTGGCGGGGCCAAGATAGGCCACCGCCGTCGAGGCGCGGCGGCCGTTGCGCGTCGTGGTCTGGAACAGGCCGACGCCTTCCTGTGTGGCGCCGTTGAAATCAGGATTGTAGGGCAAGCCTTTCTCGACCGCCGCGTCGATAAAGGCCTTCGACAGAGGGTCGGTCACGACCATGTTGGACACCGGCAGCGGGCCGCCGCTGCCGTGATATTGATCGGCGCCACGCGACTGGTTCTCAGCCTTCTTGAAATAGGGCAGCACGTCGTCATAGCCCCAGCCGGTGTTGCCGCGCTGGCGCCAGCGGTCATAGTCCTCGTGCTGGCCGCGGACATAGAGCAGGCCGTTGATCGAGCTCGATCCCCCCAGCGTCTTGCCGCGCGGCTGGAACACCTGGCGCCCCTTCAGCTCGGGCTCCGGCTCGGTCTGGTACATCCAGTTGACGGTCTTTTCCTTGAACAGCTTTCCGTAGCCGAGCGGCACGTGGATCCAGATGTTGGAGTCCTTCGGACCGGCCTCGAGCAGCAGCACGCTGTGCTTGCCGTTCGCCGACAGCCGGTTGGCGAGCACGCAGCCAGCGGAGCCGGCACCGACGATGATGTAGTCGAATTCAGGATCGGAGGGCGTGAGGGAGGAAGTTGCGTTCATGCGCTACTGTTCTTTTTGTTGGTGTGGGCGTTTCCGTGTCGTCACTTAGCACGATCATGCAGCGACGCGCAGCGCCTCCACCAGCGACTTGAACGCACGGGCGTATTCCGCCCCTGCCCTTGCGATATCCGCGCGCCCGGCGCAGGCGACCGCGGCCTCCGTCACCGCGCCGAGCAGCAGCCGGGCCAGCGGCTCGACCGGCTGCCGTGCGATCAGCCCGGCCTCCATCGCCGCCGCAATCGCACGCGGCAGCTTGCCGCCGAAATGTTTGGCGTCGATCTCGCGCCAGCGCTCCCAGCCGAGCACGGCCGGGCCGTCGCGCAGGATGATCTGACCGGTCGGGCCCTTGGCGGTTGCGGCAAAATAATGCTGGGTGCCGGCGACCATCGCAGCAAGCACGTCCTTCTCGGCCCGCGCGGCGCTGTCGATCTCGGCGACCAGATCGCGCGAGACCTGGTCGAACACCGCTTCGAACACCGCTTCCTTGGTCTTGAAGTGATGATAGACCGCGCCCTTGGCGACGCCGGCGGATTCGGCGATCTCGTCCATCGTCGTCGCGGCAAATCCTTGTGCTCCCAACAAGCGGCGCGCCGCCGTCAGGATCGCCTCCGAAGTCGCTGCCCGCCGCTCCGCCTGTTTCGCCATGAGTCTTCCTCTAATCCAATTCGGCACAGGCAGCCAGTTGACTTTTCGACCGCCGGTCGGTATTTACCGACTATCAGTCGGTTATTCGTGAGGTGTGCCATGCCGAGCCGTGACGTCGTCGAAGCTTTTGCCAAGCGATTGGAGGCCGGGGATTTTATCGGTGCGATCGAGCAGTTCTATACGCCCGAGGCCGCGACCTACGAGAACAACGCAGCACCAACGGTCGGCCGCGACAAGCTCGCCGCCAAGGAGCGCGGCGTACTGGCCGCCTCCAAGGAGGTCAAGGCGGTCCGCATCGGGCCAAGCCTGATCGAGGGCGACCATGTCGCGACGCGCTGGAGTTTCAGCTTCACCAACGCCGAAGGCATCATCCGAACGTTGGATGAGATCGCATGGCAGACGTGGCGGGGCGATCAGTTGATCGAAGAACGGTTCTATTACGACCCGAAGCAGCTTGGGCACTGACCAGGACACTGCACTTGCAGGCGTCCGATCAGACTTCACGTCGGACGATCAGGCGCGATCATCGCGTCCGCGAGCTGGCGCATCAAACGTACCAGGTCCTCGACATCCTGATCGTCCCAGGTCGCAAACATCGCCGCGACGATCCGTTCGCGTGCCCTGTCGATCGCGTCCGTCATGGCTTTCCCGCTCGGGGTGATTGTGGCCTCACTGACGCGGCGATCCGCTTCGCTGGCGCGGCGCTTGATCAAGCCTAGACTTTCCAGTTTCGCGACCTGCCGGCTTACCGTCGTGTAGTCCCGTCCCATGCGATCGGCGAGATCGACGACGCCGATCGGACCACGCCGCTCGATGCCCACGAGCAGCGGAAACAGCGCGCGATCGAGCGATATGCCCGCTTCGCGAATCATCATGTCGTCGCCCTGCCGGCGATTCATGACACTGGCGATGTCGATCAACGCTTCGTGAAGAGAGCGCACCTGTTTTTTAATATGTGTATTTTGCACCCTTCTTGACATCCCGATTGCCCTCTGCTTAATGCGTGCATATTACACATATTGAGGGTGCCATGACAAAGCAATTCAAGGCGGATGTTCTGATATGCGGAGCAGGCGCGGCGGGCCTTACGCTCGCTATCGATCTCGCCCGGCGGGGCATATCCTTTCGGCTGATCGAGAAGAGCGACGGTCCGTTTCACGGGTCTCGCGGCAAGGGAATCCAGCCCCGAACCCAGGAGATTTTCGAGGACCTCGGCATCATCGATCGTATCGTTGCGGCCGGCGGTCTCTACCCGCCACAGCGGAAATATCGGGACGATGGCAGCTTCATCGAGTCGGAGGTTTCTGAGCAAACCGCCCCGACACCCGCAGAGCCCTACCACATGGCGCTAATGATCCCGCAATTTCTGACCGAGAGCGTGATGCGCGAACGCCTGCTCGAATTTGGCGGGCGGGTGGAATTCGGCTGCGAATTGGTGGGCTTGGAGCAGGATCAGGACGGCGCGACTGCGCGTCTGTCAGGCCCGGTCGGTGAGGAGACGGTGCGGGTGCGTTACCTCGTCGGCGCCGATGGAGGCCGCAGCTTCGTCCGTCACGCTCTCGATATCGGTTTTCAAGGCAAGACGCTTGGCGTGCGTGCCGTCGTCGCCGATATTGTCCTGACGGGGCTGGACCGCACGGCGTGGCACCGCTTCAACGATGGTGCAATGGATCGCCAGATCGCGCTGTGTCCACTGGCCGGGACGGAGCTCTTCCAGTTGCAGGCACCGGTTCCGCTCGAAGGCGAAGTCGATCTGTCGGCCGACGGGCTATCAGCGATGGTCGCCGAGCGCACGGGGCGCAACGATATCCGCATCCGGCGCGTGCACTGGGCGTCGGCCTATCAGATGAACGCGCGCCTCGCCGATCGATACAGGGACGGCCGTGCATTTCTGATTGGCGATGCGGCTCACATTCATCCGCCGACAGGTGGACAAGGCTTCAACACCAGCGTGCAGGATGCCTACAACCTCGGCTGGAAGCTCGCGGCGGTCATCCGTGGCGCTTCCGCAACTCTGCTCGACAGCTATGAGAGAGAACGTCGACCCGTCGCTGCAAGCATGCTCGGCCTTGCCACCGTATTGCTGGAAGCCGCCAAACGCGGCGATATGAGACGCGGCCGTGAGGTGCAGCAACTCGACATCGGCTATCCCGGATCACCGCTGACGCTGGAAATACCGGGACGTCTGGAAGGTCCCCGCGGGGGAAACCGTGCACCGGATGCGCCGCTACGCGGGGCCGCCGGACAGCCCATACGCTTGTTCGGGTTGCTCAAGGGGCCGCATTGGACGCTGCTTGGCTATCAGGTGAAACGCGGAGCGCTATCGGCGTGCAATGGACTGCACATCCACTGCATCGGTCCAGGTGCGGAGCTCGTCGACGAAAGCGAGCACTTTCGCGCGGCATATTCCGTGTCGCCGGGGGATTGGGTGCTGGTGCGTCCTGACGGCTACATTGCCGCCCTCGTAGACTTCCGGCAGATCGATAGGCTCACGCATTTCCTGGCCGAACAGGGTCTCGCCTGATTCAAGGCCGCTTGGACTTATGATGAGACGTCGGGCCGCAAGTCCGCTTGCGGGCCCGACAAGATCCTCTGACCCGCTCCGCGACAGGGGTGGAGCGCGCCCTGGTCGCGGCGCGAGTTCAAGAGCACCCGCTCTCGGCTGAGCGTTACCGCCGCGCATTTGTATCGATTTGTTATCGATACTCCGTGACGAACACGCAGAAGTGGTCGCGGTGATCGTCGCAAGCTCGGATAATTCATAGTTCGTCAAAGGTTTGCAGCGAATTCTCCGGGTCGGGCCGGACAACCGGCCCATGCTGCTAGGCTCTGCAATGCGGACTCAAACGACCAGCTATTTCGCGCGGCTGTTCGCCGGCGATCTGTCGGCCTTTGGCGGTCCTGCAACCGACGAAGCCGTCGCCGGCCATATCCGCGCCGAACGGATGTCGCTGGTGCTCGGCTATTCGGTCGGCATCATGCTGGCGAACGCCTGCAATGCGACCGTACTCGCTGTTGCGCTGTGGCATTCGCCCGACTGGAAGTTTGCGCTGGCCTGGGCCATCGTCGTGGCCGGCGCAGCTATCGCGTTCGACCTGCAATCGCACGCCTCACGCCGCATCACCAAACCGCAATTCGTCTCGCGCCGGGCAATGCATCGGCTGGTGCGCAACGCTTTCGTGCTTGGCGCCGCCTGGGGCATCGTCCCGGTCGCCTTCTTCGCCGACGCAGCGACCGGCGGCCAGCTCGTCATTACCTGCCTTTGCTCGGGCATGCTGGCCGGCGGCGCGCTGGCCTTCGCCACGATCCCGATTGCGGCGATCGCGTTTACGACACCGATCTTCATCGGCATCGCGATCTGCCTCGGCCGGGACGGTGATCCCGCCTATATGCTGATGGCCGTCCTGGTGGTGGTGTACGGGAGCGTGCTGCTGCGTGCGGTATTCGTCAATTCGCTGGCGTTCGCACGGCGCGTGATGCGGCAGATCGAGGCAGAGCGCACGGTGCGGCAGGATTCTCTGACCCATCTGCCCAATCGGGTCGCCTTCAACGAAACGCTCGATGCCGCCTTGAAGCGGCTCGCTCTGTCCGGCGAGGAATTCGCGGTGCTTCTGCTCGATCTCGATCGCTTCAAGGAGGTCAACGACAAGTTCGGCCATCCCGCCGGCGACGAATTTTTGGTCCAGATCGCAAGCCGCCTGCAACGCTGCACCCGCGCGGCCGAGCATGTCGCACGCATCGGCGGCGACGAGTTCGCGCTGGTGATGGCCAATCTGGCACGGCCGGAGCATGCGCTCGAGATCGCCGAGCACTTCATCGCGGCGTTCGACGAACCGTTCCAGATCGAGGGCCGCCAGGTCGTCGGCGCGACCAGCGTCGGCATCGTGCTCGCTCCGCGGGACGGCAACACACCGCTTGACGTCATGAAGAATGCCGATGCCGCGCTCTACCGTGCCAAGAAAGCGGGCCCCGGCACAGTGTGTTTCTTCGAGGCCAGTGACGACAAGGTGTCTCGCGACCGCAAGGCGCTGCAATCGGATCTGGAAGGCGCCATCGCCAGGGACGAGCTATTCCTGGTGTTCCAGCCGTTCCTCGACCTCGGCGACAACCGCATCACCGGTTTCGAGGCGCTACTGCGCTGGCAGCATCCGCAGCGCGGGCTGGTGCCGCCGAGCGAATTCATACCGATCGCGGAGGAGACCGGGCTGATCCACGAGATCGGCGAATGGGTCATCCGCCGCGCCTGCGCGACGGTTGCCGAATGGCCCGAGGAGATCAGGGTCGCCGTGAATTTTTCGGCCGCGCAGTTTCACAACACAGCCATCCTCCAGATCATCGTGCAGGCGCTTGCGGACGCGACGATCGCCCCGCACCGGCTCGAGATCGAGATCACAGAATCGATGCTGCTGTCGAAATACGGTTCCGCCGCGTCGGTCCTGAACGCGCTGCTGGAGCTCGGCGTCACGGTGGCGCTCGACGATTTCGGCACCGGCTTCTCCTCGCTGACTTACCTGCGCAAGCTGCCGTTCAGCCGCATCAAGATCGACCAATCGTTCATCCGCGACATGCTGGTGCAACCGGACTGCGCCGCAATCGTGAAGTCGGTCATCGGCCTCGCACGCGACCTGCGCATCGACGTGGTCGCCGAAGGGGTCGAGACCGCGGACCAGCTCGAATATCTGCGCCAGATCAGTTGCGGCGAAGTGCAGGGTTATCTGATCAGCCGGCCGGTGTCGGCGGATGGCGTTCCGGCGCTGCTGGATCCGAAGAAGCTTCGGGCGAGTTACGCGGCGTAGCGCGCGTTAGGAGTAGGATTGGTGCTGCTACGGAGAAGGTGCGCTCCCTCTCCCGCTTGCGGGAGAGGGTTGGGGAGAGGGTGTTTCCGAAACGGGACAATCCCCAAGCGGAGAGAGCCCTCACCCGGCGCTGCGCGCCGACCTCTCCCGCAAGCGGGAGAGGTCGAGTGAGCCCGCGGCCCCGTCCATTCCGCCCAAATAGATCCCGCTACAGTCCCCTCAAATCGCATCCGCGCGCAACAGCGTGTCTATGGTGATCGTCCCTCGCGCGCGGGAGACGCAGGCGCAGATCTTCCGGTTGCTCTCCTTCTGATGGTCGCTGAAGAAGACGTCGCGATGGTCGATCTCGCCGTCGACCTCGACCACGTCGATGGCGCACAGGCCGCATTCACCGCGCTTGCAGTCGTACATCACGTCATGGCCGCTGGCGTTGAGCACGTCCAGCATCGAGCGTTCGCGCGGGATCTCCAGCTCGACAGTGGAGCCCTTCAAGCGCACGCGAAATGTCTCGGTCGGCAGCGTGCCGCTGGAGCCGAACGTCTCGTAGCGGAGATCGGGAAGCGGATGGCCCGCGCCGATCCAGGCGTGTCGCGCGGCATCCAGCATCCGCATCGGGCCGCAGAACAGCACCAGCGTGCCCGGCGCCAATGACGCAAACAGCGCGTCGAGATCGAGCCGGCGGCCTTCGTTGCTCGCATGAACCACCAGACGATCACCAAGCAGACTTGCAAGATCGTCGAGATAGGCAGCGTCGTTGCGCGAACTCACGGCATAGTGCAGCACCACATCGGCGCCGCGCCGCGCCAGCGCCTGCGCGGCGCCGAGGATCGGCGTGATGCCGATGCCGCCGGCGATCAGACAGTAGTTTTGGCGCGCCCAGTCGACCGCGAGCAGCGAGGCGGGCGTCGTGATGTCGAGCCGCGCGCCCAGCTGCAATGACCACATATAGCGCGAGCCGCCGCGCGAATCCTCCGCGCGGCGCACCGCGATCTTCAAGCCGCGCGACGAGGCTTCGCCGACCAGCGAATAGGACCGCGTCTCGGGCTGCCCGTCGATGGTGACGCTGACATTGATATGGCTGCCGACCGGATAGGCAGCGCCGTCGAACTGATCCGGCAGGATCAGGAATTCGCGGATGCCCGGCGCAAGATCGCGCGTCGAGACGAGCGTCGCCGGAATCCAGGTTTCGATGAAGCGCATGGTGACTGCCCTCAGTCGGTTGCGGTCTTGATCAGCGCGAGCGCCGGCAAGAGGTCGAGATGGGTCCGGTTGCGCAGCGCAAGCCGCAGATTGCGCACCGCGAGCCGCGCATGCTCGCGCATGATCGCCTCGGCGCGCGCGCCTTCGCGATTCTCGATGGCGTCGATCACGACGCGGTGGTGCTCCTGCCCGATGATCAGGATCTGCTGCGCCTCGGGCAGTGCCGACTGTGCCATCACAAAACCGCTCGGGGATGCAAACGGCAGCGCCGAGGCGCGATCGATCTGCCGGATCAACGGCGGGCTGCGCGACAATTCCGTCAGCAGCGCATGGAAGCGCGCATTCAGCGTGACATAGGACGAGAACGCATCGACCGAGATCGGCACCTGGCGCAGCAATTCGTCGATCGCCGCAAGGCATTCCTTCAGCGGCTCGAGCTCGCGCGCGGAAACGCCGCGCTCGGCGGCGAAGCGTGCGGCGAGCCCTTCCAGCGTGCCGCGCAGCTCGATGGAATCGGAGATGTCGCGCTCCGAAAACGCCTTCACCATGAAGCCGCCGGAGGGGATCGCCTCCAGCAGCCCCTCCTCCTCCAGCCGCACCAGCGCCATGCGCACCGGGGTGCGCGAGGCGCCGGTGGTCTCCACCGCCTGGAGCTCGGAGATGCGCTCGCCGGGCCGCAACGCGCCCGAGAGGATCTGGTCGCGCAGCGCGAGCTGCGCCTTCACGGTCTGCGAGACGGAGCGGTCGACCTCACGCTCGGCCATACGCTTACTCCGCGGCCTGGAAGTGCTGCGGCGGGTTTTCCTTCGCCACCATCCTGTCGATCAGCTTGCGCGTCCACATCGCGCCGGCATCGATGTTGAGATTGTAGAAGATGCGATCCGGGTTCTCGTCCATCGCGCGCTGCTGCGCTTCGAGGATCAGCTCGTCCTCGTGGAAGATGCCGGAGACGCCTTCGCGGATCTCGGTGGTGATGCGCTGCTCGCCGAGCTGATAGTTGCGCACGAACGCCCAGAAATAGTGGCAGGTCTTCTCGGTCTCGGGCGTGATGGTGTTGAGCACGAAGCCGTTGACGCCTTGCGAGCGGTCGCCTTCCGGCGCGCCGGTGCCGGTCGGTGCCACGCCGACGTCGATCGCGATCGTGCACGGCGCTTCGAAGCGGATGATCTGCCAGCGGTCGACGAGACCGGACCTACCGGGTTGCGTGCCGAGTTGCTTGGCCCAGAACGGCGGCGCCTCGATGCCGCGCATCCAGCGCGTCACCGTCACCGTCTTCTCGCCATGGGTGACGTCGAACGGCGCCTCTGCGACCGCCTCGTTGCCGATGGACGAGCCGTGCACGAAAGTCTCGTGGGTGAGGTCCATGAGATTGTCGAGCACGAGGCGGTAGTCGCAATTGACGTGGATGGTCTTGCCGTCGCCGGCCCAGGCCGGGTCGTGATTCCAGTGCAGGTCGGGCACCAGCGCGGGATCGGCCAGCGCGGGATCGCCCATCCAGAGCCAGATGTAGCGGTGACGTTCGACCACGGGATAGGCGCGGACGCAGGCCGACGGGTTGATGGTCTCCTGCGAGGGCATGAAGGTGCAGCGCCCTTGCGCATTGTACTTCAGGCCGTGATAGCCGCAGACGACGGTGTCACCTTCGAGTCGGCCCTTGGACAGCGGCAGCAGGCGATGCCAGCAGGCATCCTCCAGCGCGGCCACCGAGCCATCGGCCTTGCGGTACATCACGACATGCTTGCCGCAGATCGTCCGCGGCAGCAGCGCCGGCTTCACGTCGGCATCCCACGCGGCGACGTACCAGGCGTTCATCGGGAAGGGTTTTGTCACCGGTCTCACTCCCAAGGCTATTGAATACGTTATGTATACAATAGCGCGGGAATGAAATCGTTCAAGGGCGAAACAAAGGTATCAAAACACCTTTGTCTCTCTAACGGTATACAGAACCAGGAAACTACAGGAACAGGTGCTGCGCACGTGCCTTCGTGGCACGGCAAGGACGTGGATGGCCGGGACAAGGCCCGGCCATGACGTGCGACAATCGCCGCGCCTGAAGCACCATCTCCGAAGGAGGCAAGACCGGCGCTTGTCCTACGCCTTTTACGCTCCGAACACCTTCATCAACCCCGCCTGGGCTTCTTCCTGGATCCGCTTCAGGTGCTCGGTGCTGCGAAAACTTTCCGCGTAGATCTTGTAGACGTCCTCGGTGCCCGACGGCCTCGCGGCGAACCAGCCGAAATCGGTTTCGACCTTGATGCCGCCGAAGGGCTGGCCGTTGCCGGGCGCCTTGCTCAGGGTCGCCCGGACTGGATCGCCGGCGAGATCCTTCAGGCCGAGCTGCTCGGGCGTGACGGACTTCAGGATGTTTTTCTGCGGCGTGGTGGCGGCGACGTCGATGCGCGCGTAATGGGGCACGCCCAGCTCGGCGGTGAGGTCGTTGAAGAGCTGGCTCGGATCGCGGCCGGTCTTCGCCATGATCTCGGCGGCGAGCAGGCCGAGGATGATGCCGTCCTTGTCGGTGGTCCACACCGTGCCGTCGCGGCGCAGGAACGAGGCGCCCGCACTCTCCTCGCCGCCGAAGCCAAAAACGCCGCTGAGGAGGCCATCGACGAACCATTTGAAGCCGACCGGCGTTTCGACCAGCTTGCGACCGAGCTTCTTGGCGACGCGATCAATGATCGAGCTCGACACCACGGTCTTGCCGATCGCGGCATCCTTGCCCCAGTTCGGGCGGTGCGCGAACAGATAGGAGATCGCAGTCGCGAGATAATGGTTCGGATTCATCAGTCCGCCGGTGCGCGTCACGATGCCGTGCCGATCGGCATCGGTGTCGTTGGCAAAGGCGACGTCGAAGCGGTCGCGCATCGCGATCAGGCTGGCCATTGCGTAAGGTGAGGAGCAATCCATGCGGATCTTGCCGTCCCAGTCCACCGTCATGAAGCGGAAGGTCGGATCAATCGCCTCGTTCACCACGGTCGCCTTCAGGCCGTAGCGCTCGATGATCGGATGCCAGTAATGCACGGCGGCGCCGCCGAGCGGATCGATGCCGATATTGATGCCGGCGGATTTGACGAGGTCGAGATCGACCACGTTGCCGAGATCGGCGACGTAGGGCGTAATGAAGTCGTAGGCGTGGACGTTCGCAGCCTTGCGCGCTTTGGCGTAGTCGATGCGGTTCACGCCCTTGAGGCCATCGGCGAGATAGGCATTGGCGCGCTTCTCGACCACCGAGGTCGCGTCGGTGTCGGCCGGGCCGCCATGTGGCGGATTATATTTGTAGCCGCCGTCTTCGGGAGGATTGTGCGAGGGCGTGACGACGACGCCGTCGGCAAGGCCCGAGGTGCGGCCCTTGTTGTAGGTCAGGATCGCGTGCGAGATCACCGGCGTCGGCGTGTAGCCGCCGTTCTTGTCGATCATGATATCGACGCCGTTGGCCGCGAACACCTCGACGGCGCTGACCAGCGCCGGCTCGGCCAGCGCATGGGTGTCGATGCCGATGAACAGCGGACCGGTCAGCCCCTTTTCTCGTCGATAATCACAAATCGCCTGCGTCGTCGCGAGGATATGGCCCTCGTTGAAGCTGTTCTTGAACGAGGTGCCGCGATGGCCGGATGTGCCGAACGCCACCCGCTGCGCGGGATCGGCGACATCAGGCTTGCCAGCGAAATAGGCCGTCACCAGCCGCGGAATGTTGGTGAGCGCGTCCGGCGAGGCCTGCTTGCCCGCCGCGGGATGAACATCAGCCACTGAATATACCTCGTCCTGTCGTAGAAATTGCGGAATACCATAGCATCGGCCGGGCGCCCGCCAAGGGCACAACACGCGCGGCGGGGCGGCCGTTCCTGAGATCATGCTATGGTCTTTTCGATCGGGGCTTTTCGAGTCGGGGCATGACGCTGTTTCAGAGGCTCTTGGTTGTTCTGATTGCCCGGCTTGCGACGGCCGGCATCGTGGCCGATGCGATGGCCGCGGAGTTCTACACCGAGGATTTGCGCATCCCCATGGCGGAGGCCGGGTCGCAGGGGCTGGAGGCGTTCCTGGTCCGGCCGGCCAGCACGAAGCGCTATCCGCTTGCGCTGCTCAGCCACGGCTCGCCGCGCAGTTTTGACGATCGCGCGACGATGTCCGCGCACAAATATTACGGCATCGCTCTTGAATATGCCCGGCGCGGCTTTGCCGCGCTGATCGTGATGCGGCGCGGCTACGGCACCTCGCCGGGCGGCCGCGTCGACAGCGTCGGCGGTTGCGCGAATGCCGCTTACCTGCCGGCGGCAGCGGTCGCGGTGGCGGATTTGCGCGCGGCGATCGATGCGATGGCGCGCAGGGCCGACGTGACCACGTCGGGCATGATCGCGGTCGGCCATTCCGCCGGCGGGCTCGCCACCGTCGCGCTGACCGCGCAGGCGCCGGCCGGCCTCGTCGCCGCGATCAGCTTTGCCGGCGGCCGCGGCTCGCGCGATGACGACGACGTCTGCAATCCCGATGGGCTGGTGCAGGCCTTCGCCACCTTCGGCAAGACCTCACGCGTGCCGATGCTGTGGGTCTATGCCACCAATGATTCCTTCTTCGGTCCCGATCTCGCGCACCGCCTCCATGACGGATTTCGTGCGGCCGGCGGCAACGCGAAATTCAGTGCGGCGCCGCCTTACGGCGACGATGGCCATTATCTCTATTCGGTGGTGGGCCGCCCGCAATGGACGCCGTATCTCGACGCCTTCCTGCGCGAGCGCTCCCTCGGCCATGATATCCTGAGCCCGCCCGATCCGCTGCCGCCGCCCGGCCAGCTCAATGAGGCCGCGCGCGCCGAATTCTCGCGCTATCTCGCCAGCACCATGCCGCACAAGGCTTTTGCGGTGTCGCCGAACGGCGGTTACGGCTGGCGTTCGGGGCGTGACACGACCGATGACGCCCAGCGCGATTCGCTTGGCGCCTGCATGAAATGGTCGCCCATCTGCGCGCTCTATGCGATCGACGACAAATTGGCCGGCGGTGCTCAAAGCACATCAACCGACCAGAGCTCGCGGTCGCGATAGCCTCATTACACCGTTGGCCGCTCGCGCCTTCCGAGCCGAGCCGCACCCCGGGCCGCCGGAAAATCGGTTGTTAACTCGAAGCATATAGTACGTGCTCCATGCTGCGGGATCGAACACGCATCAACGCCCGCGCGACGTGGAAACACGTTGCGATCGCTGTGCTTTGGTTGGCATCCACCTCCGTGCACGCTCAGGACAGCGCTCTGAACGACGCGGAACCGACGTTGGCGACTGGCGGTCACAATGCAGATCTCGGCGCTGGCGAGACGCCGACGTCGCGGGCGGCGATCCGAAAAATTATCGAAAGAGAAACGGCCAGGACCAATCTGCCCGCCGACATAGCGGAAGCCGTCGTGTTCGTTGAAAGCGGATACAATCCGGGCACCATCGGCACAGTCGGCGAGATCGGCCTCATGCAGATTCGGCCCGAAACGGCGGCGATGCTCGGATTCCGGGGAAATAACGCAGAGCTCGCAGAGCCCGACATCAACATCCACTACGGCGTTCTCTATCTGAACCGCGCATGGCGCCTGGCAGGCGGGGACCTTTGCCGTGCCCTGATGAAATATCGAGCGGGTCATGACGAGGAGTCCATGACTCCGCGCTCGCAGGTCTATTGTAATCGTGCCCGCAATCGTCTTGTCTCCATGAACTCGACGACGGTGGGACACCAAGCTGCGACCGTCCCAGATGTAGCACCCGCGCCAACTACGGCGCCCACCGTCTCGAAGTCAGCGCGCAATCAAAAGGGACCGGCACAGCCGAAGGACGTTTACGCGCGTTACCGTCAAGGCACGGCCGTAGCGAGCAGAGCATATTGGGCAGCACAGGAAGCCCGGGTCCGCCTCATCAAGGCCCGCGTCGAAGCCAAGTGGAAACGGGTCGCATCACGTCAATAGAATTGCCTGTCTTGAGACGAGCAGCGGTTGGACGAACAACATTTTTGAAACTGAACCTGAATAGAGATCATGCACAATAGTTTGAGAGTTCTGTTTGCAATCGTCGCTACCGGCGCCGTGGCGCTGTCGGCCTTTCTTGCCATTCGGTTCCTCGTCGGTTTCAGTGGCTGAACCCAATGGCGCAGCCGGCACCATTTTGTGCTGCGCTTGCGTCTAGAGCCGCTCGCTGAGAGCAAGCTTGTAACCGATGCCGGTGACGGTAGTGATGACAGGCGTGCCGCTGCCGACGAGCTTGCGGCGCAGCCTCGCCACCAGGGCATCGACGGTGCGGATGTCGACCTCGGCCTGGCGGTTGCTAACGACCTCGATCAGATAGTCGCGGCTGAGCGGCCTGCCGTCGGCACCGACGAGCGCCGCGAGCAGGTCGAATTCGGCGCGCGTCAGCGCCACCGGCTTGCCGTCACTGCCGAGCAGCTCGCGCCGTGTCAGGTCGATGATCCAGTCGCCGAAGGCGATCGAATTGTGGTTGCGCGCCGCCTTACGGTCGATCGAGCGCCGCCGCAGCACACTGCGTGCGCGCGCGAGCAGGTCTCGCAAATTGATCGGCTTGGTGACGTAATGGTCGCCCGCGATCTCGAGGCCGAGGATACGATCGACGTCGGTGTCGCGGCGCGTCACGAAGATGATGCCCGCGTTGCTGGTCGCCTGGATCTCCTTGGCGAGATCGAAGCCGTCGCCATCAGGCAACTGCACGTCGAGGAAGACGAGATCGGTCCGCGCCCGCAGCGCCTGGCGGCACTCCGCGCAGGAGCCTGCGCCGACGACGTCAAAATTGTTCTCGCTGAAATAGCCGACCAGCATCGTCCGCGTCACCGGATCGTCTTCGACGACGATCAGCCGCTCGCGGCCACCGGGACGCAATTCCCGAAGTGCGGAATCAGCCACGATCTTGGATGTCCTGTGTGCTTGCGAATCGACCTGGAAGCTCAGGTCGCCGGGCGATGCGCCGTCCTGTGAACGTACATTCACGTGTTGTTCGAGCCCCCATTGCCGCCGGAATACTAGGCGTGTTGTGACGCCCAAACAATATTGGTCACGATCTTGACGCATTAAGTATGAATTGGCCCACAATTCCCATCCCGCGCACCATGTGCGGGATGCCGCAGGTACAAGCGGCAGTTGTGCGGGACCTTGGCGCTGAACGTCTCTCTCCCCGGCGGCCGGCTGCAGCTTGCCCCGCCAACAGCTTCAAATCTACTGTACGCTCCGAAATTCTGCACCTGGAGTAGATGCCATGGAAGTCATCCTGCTCGGCACCGGCGGCCCGCGTCCCGACCCGCGCCGCATGGCGACGACCACGCTGATCAGGCTCGGTGAGGAAAACATCCTGATCGATGCAGGCCGCGGCGTCATGGTGCAGCTCAGCAAGGCGGGTGTGCCGCTTGGCTCCATCAGCACGGTCTTTCTCACCCATCACCATTTCGACCACATCGGCGACCTCTACGACGTGATGCTCAATTCATGGATGCATGGGCGCAAGGACGATTTGCGCATCTACGGGCCGCCGGATACCGAACGGCTCGTCGATACGCTGGTCACGCAGGTCTACGACAAGGACATCACCTGGCGGGATCAGGGCGAGCCGAGCTTCGGCGGCTGGAAACCGGTCGTCGCGAGGGACATCATACCGGGCCCCGTTCTCGATACCGGTCGCTGGAAGATCAGCGCCGAGCTCGTTTCGCATGGCGACGGTCTCGACATGCCGCCCGCCTTCCTCGCACGCTGGATGTGTCTCGGCTACCGCTTCGAGGCCGAGGGGAAGATCATTGCGATTTCCGGCGACACGGTGCCTTGCCCCGGTCTCGAGCGGTTGGCAGAGGGAGCCGACCTGCTGGTCCAGTGCTGCTTTCTCGCAACGCCGGAGATCAACAACGAGCACTTGCGCCGGCTTGCGAAATTCACCATCGCCTGCGGCGATACGGTCGGCAAGGTCGCGGCCAAGGCCGGCGTCAAGAAGCTCGCGCTGACCCATCACCGGCCGCGCACCGACGATTCCATGTTGAACGCACTGCTCGCGGACGTAAGGCGGGACTACGCAGGTCCCATCGTGCTCGGCGAGGACCTCGCGCGGATCGAGATCTAAGGGCTGTCGTCAACCCGCAGCGGGATACGCGCGGAGGCCACCCGACTTCAGGACGATCCGACGTCGATCCGGAATGACAATTGCTCTTCTGCGCCGGCTGCGATGTGCATCAGGCCCGGCTTGTCAGTGAATTCGCCATCGAAGCCGGCGGGAGTGGCATAGCCGCGCCAGGGCTCGATGCAGAGGAACGGCGCGCCCGATGGCTTCGACCAGACGCCAAGCTCGCGAAAGCCGCGCCACGACATTTTCAGCCAAGGCCCGCCGGACCCGCCCTGCCCCGCGGCATAGCCGACCGAATTGCTTGCGATCCGGTCGAAGATGATTGCATCGTCGATGAACAGGGATTCGGACAAGGGCAACACGGTGCCGTTGACGGGACTTGGCTCCGTCGCCGGGCGCAGCAAGCCGCCGTCGAGACGTCGGACGGGAGATGGCTCTGCGTTCGCGAAGCTCAGCGCGTAGCTCTCCTTCGCCACTCCCGGCTGAAGCGGCCAGTTGAACGCGGGATGGCCGCCGAGCGAGGCGGGCAATGTCTCCTTGCTGGAGTTGACGATCGTGAGTGAAAGATCAAGACCTGATTCATCGAGCGTATAGGTTGCCGTCAGGCGGAACGCGAAGGGATAAAGCGCGCGCGTCGTCTCGCTGTCTTCGAGCACCAGGACACAGCGACTTTCACCACGTTCCACCCACGCAAAGCGGCTGTCGCGGGCGAAGCCGTGCTGGGTCATCCGGTACGTCCTGCCCCGATGCCGCAATTCGTCATTGGCGAGACGCCCGACGATCGGAAACAGCAGCGGCGCATGGCGCGGCCAGGCCGGCCCCGCCTGCCAGACGAATTCGACGCCAGCATCGCTCGTCAGCGAACACATCTCGGCGCCTTGCGCCTTGATGGTCGCGGTAAGCCCGCCGCTGCGGATCGTGTGCGTGTCGTCGGTCATTAGCCTATTCCGATCATCGCGGTTCGCATGACACTTTCTAAATATTCGCGGAATGTTGGAGCGACACTCTGCTCAAGAGCGCTGATAATCGTCTTCAATCCGGATGATGTCGTCTTCGCCGAGATAGCTTCCGGTCTGGACCTCGATCAGCTCCAGCATGATCTTGCCGGGGTTCTCCATCCGGTGCACCGCGCCCATCGGGATGTAGATCGACTCGTTCTCGTGCACCGTCTTGACGGTCTCGTTGACGGTGACGCGGGCGGCGCCGCGGACCACGATCCAGTGCTCGGCGCGATGATGGTGCTTCTGCAGCGACAGACGCCCGCCCGGCTTCACCACGATGCGCTTGACCTGATGGCGCTCGCCATTGTCGACCGACTGGTAGCTGCCCCAGGGCCGATGCACCCTGAGGTGCTCCTCGGTGACCTTCGGTGCCACCGCCTTGAGCTTGGTCACGAGCCGCTTCAGGCCGTTGGCATCCTTCTGGCGCGAGACCAGCACTGCGTCCGCAGTCGCGACCACGACGAGATCGTCGACGCCTTCGAGCGCGACCAGCGCCGAATCGGTGGTGACGTTGCAGTTGCGGGAATCTTCGAACACGGCGCTGCCGTGCGAAGCGTTGCCTTGCGCGTCCTTGTCGGACAATTCCCACACCGCGTGCCAGGAGCCGACGTCGGACCAGCCGCAGGACACCGGCACCACCGCTGCGCGCGCGGTCTTCTCCATCACCGCATAGTCGATCGAGATTGCCTTGGCCGCGCCGAACGCCTCGGGCTCCAGCTTCACGAAGCCGAGATCGCGGCCGGCATTGGCGACGGCATTGGAGATCGCCTCCACGCTCGCCGCGTCGACCTTGCGGTATTCGTCGAGCAGCACGCTGGCCCGGAACATGAAGTTGCCGCTGTTCCAGAGATAGCCGGAATTGACGTAGTCGGCCGCCTTCACCGCGTCCGGCTTCTCGACGAAGCGCGCGACCGCGTGAACCGTGCCGGAGATCACCTCGCCCGGGCTGATATAGCCGTATTCGGTCGCCGGCCGCTCCGGCTTGACACCGAAGGTGACGATCCGCCCGGCGCTCGCGGCGATCAGACCTTCGCGGCACGCCGCGACGAAGGCGGCATTGTCCTGCACCACATGGTCGGCGGCGAGCGCGAGCACGATGGCTTCACCGGCGCGGTTCTGCGCGAACACCGCGCCCGCGGCAATCGCGGGGCCGGAATCGCGCCGCATCGGCTCGAGGATCACGTCGGCCTCGATGCCGATCTCGGCGAGCTGCTCCAGCACCATGAAGCGATAGGAGGCATTGGTGATGACGATCGGGCGATCGAACAGCGAGGCCTCCGAGACGCGCGAAAGCGTGTCCTGAAAGGTCGAGCGCGTGCCGAACAGCGGCAGGAATTGCTTGGGGCGCACCTCGCGCGAAGCCGGCCACAGCCGCGTGCCGGCACCGCCGCACATGATCAGGGGGATAATGCGTTTGTCCATCGTCATTTCAAACCTTGAAGTAGTCCCGATACCAGGTGACAAAATTACGAACCCCGTGCGCAATCGGCGTCGACGGTGCAAAGCCGGTGTCGCGCATCAGATCCGAGACATCCGCGAACGTTTCCAAAACGTCTCCCGGCTGTGCCAGACTGGAAGGGCGGAAGCAAGGCTTCGGGCGTCAACAGGCGGCGTCTCCGGAATTGCGCCATTGCAAGCTCCGCCACGACCACCACATGGTCAACAGCCCAGCTGCACCCGTATGCCGCGGATATGCCTTGGCACCGGACAAATCGCGATCAAGCGAATTGTATCGTCATAATTTCGTGGCTTCAGGCTGCTCTTCTTCCGGACCCATGCGCTGACTTGATTAATGCAAATCACGACTGCGTCGCATTAACGAATCATAACGGCATAGAATTGAAACTCTTCATCAACGGCCGCTTTCTCTCGCAAAAGCTGACCGGCGTTCAGCGTTATGCCGCCGAAATGGTCAAGGCGATCGATGCCTTGCTGGCGTCAGAGCACTCGCCTGCCTCGCTCAGGCAAGCCGAGTGGCAATTGCTCGCGCCAAGCGAGGCAAGCGAGGCAATCAATCTCACCCGGATCAAGTTCCGCAAAGTCGGACACTTGAGCGGCCACGCCTGGGACCAAATTGAACTTGCGCGCGCCGCCGCCGCCGGTCGCCTCATCAGTCTGGCCAATTCCGGGCCAGTCTTGCATCGTGATCACATCGTCGTCATCCATGATGCACAGATCTTCCGCAGGCCCGACTTCTTCAATTGGCGCTACTTGGCCGTTCATCGGACGATGGATCGGCTGCTCGCACGCCGGGCGACGATCGCTACCGTATCGGCCTTTTCTCGCGAAGAACTGGCGGCAACGCTCCGTCTGTCGAAAGCGGGTATGCCGATATTCCCGAATAGCGCAGAACACTTCGCGGCGACAACGCCCGATCCCGGTATTCTCGCCCGGCTAGGGATTCAGCCTCGCAAATATTTTCTCTTTGTGGGCTCCAAAACCAAGAACAAAAACCTCGCCGTTGCAATCGAGGCGGCACGGCTGCTCGAACGAAACGACATTCCGCTGGTCATCGTTGGAGGCGATAACAGCAAGGTATTTCAAGATAATCTGGGCAAAAGCGATTCAGGCCTGCTTCTCGCTGGACGCCTGACCGATAGCGAAATTGCCGCTCTCTATGCACACGCCCTGGCGTTCGTTTTTCCCTCTCTTTATGAGGGCTTCGGTGTACCACCGCTTGAAGCCATGGTCTTCGGCTGCCCGGTCATAGCGTCAACGGCTGATGCGGTTATGGAAACGTGCGGCGAGGCCGCTGCTTATTTTTCCGCCACGGACGCGGGCGCACTGAAGCAGCTTATGCTTGAAAGGCTAACAGTTGGCGCAATATCCGATCACGAGCGAAGAAAGCAGCAAGATCGCCTCGCATTGTACTCGTGGCAAAAATCCGCAGGGGCACTGCTGGAATTTCTCGCGCGGCGCCACACTTAGCAACGCTGCTTAAGTTGGCAAAGTGCGCTCTTGGGCAAAAGGTTGATTTGCGCAAGGGCTGACAACCAATGGTCGCAGGATTGGTTCCATCCGCGCGATTTGATTTTGACGAGCTTCAATTGTGCAAGCGCCTTGGCGCAACAAGACCACATCGCTGCCTAAATCTCGCTACGTATCGGATGGATTGTGGTCGCATCAGTTGATGCTCAGGTAAGGATGCATAATGTTCAGCTCGCCAACGCAATCCGCGGCAAGGCAGCCGTTGAAAGTGCTGCACGTCGCGGAAACGATCCGGGGCGGGATTGCGAGCTACCTGAACGAGTTGCATCCGCGGCAGCAAGCGAGCTTCGGCGCCGACAATGTGCATTATGTCGTGCCGTCAGATCATCGTCACGACCTCCCTGCAGTCGATGAGAGCCAGATCACAACGTTCGAGAGATCTGGCCGCAGCATCTCTGGCCTGTTCCAGATGTTGCGCGCGAGCATGCAGGCGCTCGACGCCCTCAAGCCGGACGTAGTGCATCTTCACTCGTCGTTTGCCGGGCTCGTTCTCCGTCCCGCGCTGGCAGCTCGTTCGGAAGGACCCCGCGTCGTCTATTGCCCGCACGGCTGGGCGTTCGCGCGAGAGACCGGCCGCCTGAGCCATCTGGCGACGAAAGCGGCAGAGAAATTGCTGGCTCGCACATCGGACCGCATCATTTGCATTTCCGGCGACGAATTCAATGAAGCAGTCCGCGCGGGAATTCCCGCTGATCGCCTCACCCTGGTGCACAATGGCATATCAAGGAGCCGCCCGTCGCCGGCGGCTGTTGCGGCAGACTGGACGACAAAGAAGGCTAAGGTGCTGTTCATCGGCCGCCTGGACCGACAAAAGGGCTACGACCTTCTGATTGAAGCGGCCCGTTCGCTCGAAGATGTTCTGGATGTGCGCATTGTCGGTGCCTCGGTCGTCAGCAAACTCGAGGCCGTCACAGTTCCTGCCAACGTCTCTCTGCTTGGCTGGCTCGATCGTCAGCAGATCGAGACGCATTTGGAGGCGGCCGATCTCGTCGTCATCCCCTCGCGTTGGGAGGCCTTTGGCCTCGTCGCCCTGGAAGCGATGCGGGCGGCCAAGCCCATCCTGGCCTTTCATAGCGGTGCGTTGCCTGAAATTGTCGTCGACGGTGTCACCGGCGTGCTTTGCCAGCCGGTCGCCGTCCAGCCGCTCATCGACGGTTTCCGACGAGCGCTCGATCTGGATCTCAAGGTTTTGGGTCAGCGCGGTTATGACCGGTTCAAACAGTTTTACGACGTCCAGAAGACCCATCGCCAATTGCAGCAGGTCTATGTCGAGCTCCTGGAAGACAACAAGATCCGCTTCGAGGAGACGGCAAAACTGCAATCGGATCTTTCGAAGCATTTTTGAGGTGAGTCGCGGCACACAAGATTCGATTGCGAGCATGATCTAGACGATGGCAGGCCACCGTACCTTGGGTCGCAATAGGCTTATCTGGATCACAAGCCTCATCGCGGCCGTTTATCTATCCGTCCCCGCATGCGCTCAACAGGCTCAGCCGCTCGAGAACAGGTTCCTGTTGGGTACCGGTACCCATCAGGGATTGGGGGGCCCGGTGAGTTCGCGGGGCTACGTGCCTTCCGTGAACATTGGCCAGATCAAGCAATTGGGCTTCAACGCGTTTCGTGATGATTTTCCCTGGTCTGACTTCGAATTGGCCGGCCGCCGGATGGGGTTCACGCCGCGGCTCGCCAGGCTCGATGCACAGGTCCAGTCCGGCGTTGCCCGTCCGCTCCTCATTCTCGCGTTCGGACATCATCTCGTTCCCAACTCCTCACCGCCGACGACCGACGAAGCCCGGCGGCGATTCGCCGATTATGCGGCCGCGGCAGCGCAATCGGTGGCGCGGCAGCATCCGATTTTCGAGCTCTGGAACGAGTGGAATCTGGCCGCGAAGAAAGACCCTGCATTCTCGGCCGACAATTACCTGGCACTTGCCAAGGCAACCCAACCGGCAGTCAGGCGCGCGGCGCCGAATGCGCCTTTTGTGGTCGGCGCGATCGGCGACGACCCCGGCTGGACGTGGACGGAGAAGATGCTGCAAACCGGTATCCTCCAATACGCCGACGGCGCCTCGATTCATCTTTACAATTTCTGCATGGCGCCGGCGAAGCGCACGTCTACTGAGATTATCGAGCGGCTTTCGACGTTTCATCGCCTCGTCGGTCAAGCGAGCGGCAATCCGGATTTCCCCATCTACGTGACTGAGACGGGCTGGACCACGGCAACGAACAAATGCGGGGTCAGCGAGCAGGCTCAAGCCGACAACACCGCACAGCTCATTCTGTGGGCATCGACCGCGGCGCGATGGCTCAAGGGGATGTGGATCTACGAACTCAAGGACAGCGGCCACAATCCGTCCGAACTGGAGGACAATTTCGGGCTCTACCGTTTCGACAATTCACCCAAGCCCATCGCTTGCGCGGCGCGTGGAGCCTGGGCGTTCATCCGCTCCAGCCTGAGCGCGGAACGAAGAAGCCTCGCCAGCGGCGTTGTCTCGATTGAAGCCTCGTCGACAACCGGACGCAAGGTGGCGGTCTGGTCAGAGGATCCGAACCGACATTACGAGGTTCGGCTCAAAGGGGATTTGCCAGGCGCGACCTTTGCTACGCCGTGCGATGCGGCTGCGAGGCCAGCCTCCGGGATCTGGATGCCGGTCTCGAGCACGCCAGTCCTGATCACCGCCAACAATGATGCCATTCCCGGACTGGAGATACGGCCGGCACGGTAGCCCGAGATTGCCGACAAGAGGTTCACGCCATGAAAATTCTTTTGACGTCCACGCTTTATCCGACACCACATGCACCGAAGATCGTCGGCGGCGCAGAGATCTTCGCACGACGGTTCGCCGAGGGGCTCGCCCAACGCGGCGATGAGGTTGAAGTCATCCGAGCCGCATCCGCGCCCGAACAAGCGCGTGAACTATGCAACGGCATCAACGTCTATTCCGCACCTGTGCGAAACGTCTATCTGCCCTTTACGGAGCAGAAAAACGTCATGACGCGAAGCATTTGGCATGCGATTGACGATTGGCAGATCCATGCACCGACGATCGCGGAGCGAATTCAGGCCTTCAAGCCGGATGTGCTGCACACCAACAATCTTTCAGGCCTGACCACCGCGATCTGGCGGGTCGCCGCGCGGCTTGGCGTCCCAGTGCTTCATACGCTCCACGACTACTATTTGACCTGTCCGCGCTGCTCGCGCTTTAACAATGGGCGATCCTGCGAGCGCACGTGCACGAGTTGCGGAATCCTGACGTATCACCGCAAGCGCGCAACGCGTTGGCTCAGCGCCGTGGTCGGCGTCAGCGAGCGCGTCCTTTCCATTCACACCGACATGGGCATGTTTGCCGAGACGCCGATCCGCACTGTCATCCGCAATGCCTCCACTGAGCCGCCGCGCTCGCCTTATCCCCGTCCCGTCTGCACGACCGAGGTGACGTTCGGGTTCATTGGGCGGCTCACCGAGGAAAAAGGTATCGACAACCTCATGCGAACCCTCGCAATGCTGCCGCCTGATCGGATCCGGATGATGATCGCCGGCCGCGTGAGCGATGAGGAACAGCAGCGCCTGAGGAAGCTGGCGCCGGATGCCCGGATCGAGTTCATGGGATTTGTGTCACCCGACGAATTCTACAGGCAAGTCGACGTGGTGGTCGCCCCCTCCATCTGGCACGATCCCGGCCCACTCGTCGTCGCAGATGCCAAGGCAGCCGGCAGGCCGCTGCTCGGAACGCGCTTTGGTGGCATGCCGGAGGTCATCAAGCACGGCGTAACGGGCTGGTTGACCGAAGCCGATCCACAGTCGTTAGCCGAGAGCATGCTCGAGATCGCTGCGAATCCACACAAGATCGATGAGATAAGCCGGCGACTTATCGCGGATACGAACAAGTGGATATTTTCAGACGTGTTGTCGTCGTACAAGACTCTGTATGAGCAATTGCGCGAGCAACGGATGTCATCGGTGCGCGCGCCAATGGCCGAGGCGCCGCAGAGAACCGCTGTCGCGAAGAGTCGCCTTCTTCCGAGATGATCCGTCTGTTCGCAATCGCGGGCTATTTCTATCAAAGCGCCGCAGCGGTCATCCTGATCTTCGCGATCAGTCACCTGTTGCCCGCTGCCGACTACACCGGTTTTTCCTTTGCGATGGCGTCGAGCCAGTTGCTGTGCGTTTTCATGTTCGAGTGGCTGCAGCTCTCCGGCCTGCGCTTTCTTGCGGCCGCCAAAGAAAGCGAGGCGGCTCGACTAAGATCGTCGCTCTTTGCAGCGGGCCTCTTGAGCGCCGGCGCGCTGATCGCGGTCGGGAGCTGCGCATCGCTGATCAGCGGCCCAAGGCCGGGCCTGGTCGCCCTGGGCCTGAGTGTGGCCGTTCTTCAGGGCTTGACCGATCTCTATTTCCTGTCGGTCCGTCTGTCCGATCGGCTGGGGACCGCATCCTTTCTTCTTGCTTTGCGTGCGACGGCGCTTCTGATCGGCGCGCTCGCGGGAGCCGCGATTTCACAAACAGCCGAAGCGGCGCTGCTCGGCATTGTGTCGGGTCACGCGCTCGGCTTCCTCGCCGGCCTTGTCGCATATCGCACGCCACTCGAGCGCGTTTCGCTGCGGACGATGCTGGCTGACTGGAAGGACTTCTCCCGTTACGGCATGCTTGCGGCCGGCGCCTCCGTCATCCATTTGTCGGTGCCGGTGCTGCTCCGCATCATCGTCATCGGTCGACTGGGGGCAACGGGGGCCGGCGCGGGATTTTCGATCGCACTCGACCTGTTGCAACGTCCCTTCTGGGTCCTCAATGCGGCGATCCACACCGTGAGCTATCCCGACGTGGTCAAGGACTTCGAACACGGCAGCGTCGCGAGATCGGTTCAATCGACGCGACGCATGTTCGAGTTCATGCTCTGCACAACCCTCGTGCTGCTTGGCGGGCTCGTCGCCTTCATTCCAGACGCGGCCCGGATCCTGGTTCCGCAGGAAAGCCTGAACGGGTTCCTGGCGACGGCGCCGACAGTGGCCGCGTTCTATTTCCTGCATACCCATCTCCAGGCGACGATCGCGGTCGTCCCGCATCTCGAAAAGCTCGCAACCCGGCTGGTCGTCGTCGCTGCGGGCCAGCTCGTGATGGTTGCGGCGTTCTCCCTGGTCGCGGTGTCGGCCGGCCTGTCGCCAGAAGGTGCAATCGCCTGGGCCTCGATCGCCACGCTCGCAGCGATTTTGGCCGCGCTCGGCCCTACCCTCAGGTTCCAGGCGTTTCCGCGCGGGTCGCTGGTCATTCAAGCCGCTGCGGCCGCCATCATGATCGGATCGCTCGGTTCCATGCCGACGGAACCCGCGACATGGCTCGCCGGCAAGATCATTGTCGCCGCGGTTGCAACGGTCGGCATCGGCTGGAGCGGAAACTTTCTGAAGTTGGCTCGCCACGACTGATATGCCGCAACGGAGCCGCTGCAAAGCAGTTAGGCAGCTACAACCAAAACGATTGTATCTGTTTGTTGCGCGTCATGGACGGGAGGCATTTGCAAAGCCATCGGGCATTCGAACGCCGCGCGCAAGCTGCGCAGAGATTCGGCAGTGCGACCCGTGGAAATCTTGAAAGCGCCTTCCTCACGTCATGCTGCGCCGGCATCACATCATTATTCTGCTGAAGCAGAGCTAGCCTGTTCCCTTGAGGAACCGCCGTTCGCTTTCGATTTGTAGCTCCGATTTTTATCTGAAATTCACATTCGACAGAGAAGGTTGAACGCAATCCCTGCGAGCAATTACGTTCGCGCAGAAATTCGAGTGTGAAATGTCGTCAGATCAAACCGTCCTGTCCGCCAGCGGCTTCGTCAACTCCATCGGTGTCAACACGCATGCCGGCTTCGGCTGGACCGACTACAACAATCTCGCGCTGATGGTCGACGACCTGAAATATCTGGGCGTCACCCGTCTGCGCGACGCGATGGGGACGAGCCCAGCTGCGCAGCCCGTCGTCGACGGTCTGGCGGCGGCCGGCTACAAATTCGACCTCCTGGTATCGTCCGCCTTGCCCCAGCTCGGGGCGGCCGGACTTCAAAGCTACATCGTCTCGCTCGATAAATTCACGACGAGCCACCCCGGCAGCATCAGCGCCATCGAGGGGTTGAACGAAGCCAATCACCAGCCCTTCAGTTACCACGGCAGCTCGAGCCTCAGTGCCGCCGCCCAGTACCAGAGCGCGCTCTATCAGGCGGTGAAGGGAGACGCCGCGCTCGCCAGCATCCCTGTCATCAACCTCTCGCTCGCCTACAACGACCCCCAAGGCTACAGCCAGCTCGGCAACATGTCGGGCTCGGTCGACTTCGTCAACGCGCACGCCTATGTCAGCACCGGCACGACCCCGAATAGCTCGCTTGCTGCAACATTGAGCGCCGTCGCGGCCGCAGCACCGGGAAAACCCGTCGTCATTACGGAAACGGGCTACACCACGCAGGCCAACACCCAATATCTCGGCGTTGACGAGACGGTGCAGGCCAAATCGATCCTGAACACGCTGGTCGACGCCTACAAGGCCGGCGTGAGCGCGACCTATCTCTACGAGATGTTCGACCGGGACTCTTCGGCCGCCAATACCAATCCGGAGGCCAATTTCGGCCTGTTTAACTCCGACGGAACACCGAAGCTCGCCGCGACCGCCGTCCACAACCTGACGAGCATCCTCGCCGATGACGGCAAGGGCGGCCACCAGCCGACGGATCCGTTGAACTACTCGCTGAGCAACATGCCGGCCTCGGGCAACAGCATGGTGCTCGGCAAGAGCAATGGCGCATACGAACTCGTGGTTTGGGCCGAGCCGAAACTCTGGAACGACGCGACTGATTCCGAGATATCCAATCCGACCGAGACCGTCACCGTAAATCTCGGCGGCGTGCATCATTCCGTCAAGGTTTATGACACTTTGACCGGAACATCGCCAATAACGACCTATACCGACGTCAGTTCGATCACCATTCCGGTCGGCGATCACCCGCTCATCATCGAGATCGACGCACCGGAGACCACGACGACTCCGCCGAGCACTGAGGCCAATATCACCGGTACCGGCGCCGAGATCGTGCCGCAGCTCTCTGATCTGAACTCATCGACGTCACTGGAGACGATCACGCTCACCGACACGCACGTCCTGCCGGTCGCATCGAAAGCGACGATGGACTACATGATCTCCCATTACGGAAGTGCGTTGGGCAAGATCCAGGGCGGATATTCGTTCTCGGTGACGAATTCGGCCTCGAACTGGACCAACACCAAGACCTATGATGCCGGCGGGAAGCTCGTCTCGACTGCGAATTCGGGCCTGAACAGCAGCGGCCTACCGATCTCGACCACGATCGTTTACGTGGACGGCTCCAACGACGCGATCGGCTACACCGCCGGTGTAAAGACCACCTCCGTCCATACCGCCACCGACGGAACCAAGACGACCGATACTTACAACACAGCGGGCGCTCTTCTCAACGAGGTCGTGCAGAAGTCGAGCGGCTATTATTCGACTACCATCTATACCAACGGCGTGAAGACCGCCGTCTATGTCAAGAATGCCGATCACACCCAGGACAACTACACCTACGCCATCAAGGGACAGAGCTTCACGAGCCAGGTTCAGCATGTCGATACGGCGGGCAAAGTCACTTCCGTGGTCCGCAGCCATGCGGATGGCTCGCTCGATTCAACGCAGGTCTACAACAGCGACGGCAGCAGCGTGATCACCACCTACAGCGCTACGGGGGTCAAGCTGGTCGAGACCGACTATCATGCCGATCACAGCAAGGACGTCTGGACCTACAACGTCAAGGACCAGAACTATGCGACAGAGCACGACGTCTACGACCCAAGCGGCTTTCTCACCACCCTGACGCGCCTCCACACCGACGGCAGCCTTGCCTTCAAGCTGGTCCAGACGACCGACGGCACCAAGACGACCGATTGGTACAATGCCGCCGGCAGCCTCACCAGTGAGGTCGTACAGAAGGCCAGCGGCTTCAACTCGACGACGCTCTACAGCAACGGCGTCAAGACCAATGCCTATGTCAAGAATGCCGATGGCAGCCAGGACAATTCCGCCTTTGGCGTCACCGGCCAGAGCTACAGCACGCTGATCCAGCACGTCGATCCATCCGGCAAAGTCACGGCCGTGACCCGCAAGCACGCCGACGGCACGCTCGACTATACGCAGGTCATCAACAGCAACGGCAGCAGCGTCGTGACCAACTACGACGCCGCAGGCACGAAGACGAAGGAAACCGACTACAACGCCGATGGCAGCAAAGACCTCTGGCTCCTCAACGTGGCAGGCCAGAGCTACACGACCGAGCACGATATCTACGACGCGACCGGCTTTCTCACCACGTTGGTGCGCACGCATGCCGACGGCAGCCTGGCCTTCAAGCTGGCGCAGACCACCGACGGCACCAAGGTATCGGACTGGTATGACGCCGGCGGCGTCCTCACCAGCGAGGTCCTGCAGAAGACAAGCGGTTACAGCGCAACGACGATTTACACCGACGGTGTAAAGACCGCCGCCTACATCACCAATGCCGACCAGAGCCACGACAATTACAGCTACAACATAACCGGGCAGAGCTACACCACGCAGCACCAACACCTCGACGCCGCCGGCAGGACGACTGAACTTGTCCGCACGCATGCCGACGGATCGCTCGACTATACCCAGGTCGTCAATAGCGACGGCAGCAGCGTGGAGAGCAGCTACAACGCCTCCGGCGTCAAGATGACGGAAACCGATTACCACGCCAACGGTTCGAAGGACGTCTTCCAGTTCCACGTCGCGGGGCAGACCTACACGAGCGAGCACGACAGCTACGATTCGACCGGCTTCCTCACCGACATCGTACGCACCCACGCCGACAACAGCCTGGCGTTCACTTTGGCACAGAGCTCAGACGGCACCAAGACTTCGGACTGGTACGACGCCAAGGGCGTCCACACCAGCGAGGTAACGACCAAGGCCGACGACGGCTACAGCTCCACGACCTCGTACACCAACGGCGTGAAGAGCGCCGCCTACATTACCAACGCCGATGGCACCTCGGACAACTGGGGCTACAACATCGCCGGTCAGTCCTACACCACTCAACATCAGCATCTCGATGCCTCGGGGCATATCGTGGAGGTGACCCGGACCCACGCCGACGGCACTCTGGATTACACTCAGGTCATCAACAACGACGGTAGCAAGCTGACGGACATTTACGACGGCTCTGGTTCCAAGACCCAGGAGACCGCCAACAACGCGGACGGCTCGAAGGATGTCTTCCTGTTCAATTTCAACGGCCAGACCGGAACGACACAGCACGAGCACTACAACAGTGCCAACGCGCTCCAATTCTTCGACGATACCAAGACGGACGGCACGCACAACGTCACCGCCGTCGCCGCGGGACAGACGATCCAGGGCGGAATCGGCAACGACGTGTTCTCGACCGCACCGAGCTCGACAACCGTCGCTTACGATCACGGCCAGGACCAGATCCTCAACTTCCAGTCTGGTGACGCCGCAACTCACGACGTGATCCAGATCTCGAAACTTCTCGCCGCGGATTACAGTCACCTACAGATCACGCAGTCCGACGTAAACGCCCTGGTCACGCTTTCGGCCAGCGACTCCATCCTCCTGAAGAACGTCAATGTCGCCAGCCTGACCAGCCACGACTTCCTGTTCGTCTGAACACGGCGGAACTGTCCACTGGAGCGCATCAATATCCCGGAGCCGGGACCAGCTACGGCAGGTCCCGGTTCCGTTCAATAATTAGGCGAATGCTTGGTCGACAGGCACCGGTCGCGCGATGGCAGCTCTGTCGGCGGCGATAGACGGTCCAGCTCGAAGAATTGAAGCGAGCTAATTGCGGCTGCGCCCCGGCGGCCAACCGACGCAGCGAACTTGCGTCACAATTGATCTCTAGAGAGAGGTAACGCCACGCAAGGAATTCGAAGCTCGATGGAAGCCAATGAAGCAAGACGTTTTGTAGTTCTCGACTTCTATCGCTTCGTCGCGGCCCTTGGCGTCTTCGTTTTCCATCTAAAAACTCTCGACAGCGGTATTGCACCGGCCTGGAACGGTTCCTATGGCCTTTTCGTGGACATGTTCTTCATTCTGTCCGGGTTTGTGATCTCCTATTCCTATCCGTCTGACGCGCGTGGTCTCAAGGCATATTCCCGGTTCATGATCCGCCGCATTGCGCGGATCTATCCGCTGCATTTTCTGACTTTACTGGTGTTCGTATTGCTGATCGGGTTCGGTCTAGACCGATCGGCGAGGTCGACGCCGCTGGACTTCCTGTACAACCTCGTTCTGCTTCAAGCCTGGGGCGTTACCGATCACCTCAGCTTCAACTCGCCATCCTGGTCGATCAGCGCGGAATTCTTCTGCTATCTGGTCTTTCCCCTGCTTATGCTGCTTGCACGCAAGGTCCACCCGCTGGTGTTGGCCGCAATCGTCGCGGCGCTCTATCTGATCCTGGCCCACGGCCATTTGCCGATCTGGCAAGAACGATCGCAGATGTATGGAGCCAATTACGATTACGGGATGCTTCGTGCGTTGCCGAGTTTCCTGAATGGAATCCTGCTCGCTATCCTGTTCAGGTTGTCGCATCCCTATCGGCAAAAGCGGGTCGTCTTCGCCGGCATCGCACTGTTCGGGGTCTCCGTGCTTGTCTTGAACGTCTTCGCCAAGCCCGATCTGGCCATTATTCTGTTTTCCTGCGCCATCCTGCTCACCGCCGTCGGCGAGAGCGCCTTCTCCAAATTTCCAGGCGCCCGCCTCCTCGGACGGCTCGGCAACACATCATACGCGATCTACATGCTGCACGATGCCGTTCTCATTGCCCTGTTCAAGCCGTTATGGGCTTCGCTCGGACTACGTCCGGATCAGTTTGGCCTTTTCGCCTTGGCGTGCTGTGTGGTCCTGACGATCATCGCGGACCGCACCTACGCCTATTTCGAGAACCCGGCTCGGCGCGTCATCAATCGCTGGGCCGATGGCGGGGTCGGGTCGCGTCCCAAGGCGCAACCCGCAACCGAGACGCCTATGCGTTTCGACAAGCCTGAGCAGGCGGTCAATTGACGCCGATGGCGTCAGCGCTCAGGCAACCTTACCGTCGGATTTCGGGCCAATCCGCGTCGAGCCTGCGCCCAGCAGCGGTGCGACATTGGCGCGAGACAACTCCATGACTGCCGGCAGCATGCGGCGGACCTGCGCGCCCGTGGTTTTATAGGCATCAAGGAACCTCCGTAGAAACTTCTCGAGATTGTCTCCGGTGAGAAGCTGCTCCGGTGAGAGCAAGAGCGATTCACTGACGCCGAAATGAGCGAACAGGCCCTGGAACTTGTCCTGATAGGTGATCGCCGCAACGGGGGTTCCCTGCCCGAGAGCCGCGATCGCGAGATGCATGCGGCCGGTGACAACCCCGTCCACCAGACCGACGACGGCCTTGATCTCGCTTGCGGATAGAACCTGGTCGACATGATGAACATGTTCGCCCAGCCTATCGCGCAAACGATCAGCCAGCGGCCGTAGGCAATTGTCGTCGGCGATTTCGGGACGATAGTCGTGCGCGAGCAACAGCCAGCTTGCATTGTTCTCACGCGACACGCGCCCCATTGCGTTCGCCGCAAGTTCGATCATCTGCTCCAACTTCGCCGGCTCCGCCTTCCTGAACAACATCGGGTGGATATTGAATACAAAGACGTTGCGGCCCTGGCTGCGCTGCTCCTCTATTCTGGCGGCAATCTGCTTCACCGCCGCAGTGTCTTCCCGCGGCACCAGCATGAAGGCCGAATCGGCGACGAGGTGCGCACGATTCGAGGCGAACTCTTTGAAGCGTTGAAGAGATAGCGCATCGCGCAGATTCAGGACCACACCCGGATCGAGCAGCCGAAATACCTCACGCAACGCCTTGGCCGGACGGGAGTTGAAGCTGAATCCGAGCACGCTGACCTTGGCGCCGCACGCAGCCATGAGATCAGCAACGAGCAGCATGCGAGCGGCATCCACGGGGGAATAGTAGCCGTCGAGCACATCGGCCCCCAGAACCACCCCGAAATCCGGCCTGGTGAGCGAAAGCTCCTGCGCCACCGTCTCATAGGAAAACGGCTGCCTCCAAAATTCCAGCGGCCTGAAACCCATTGCTCGCACTTCCGCGCTTGCCGCTTTGGTGGCGGTGACAATGTAGACCTCGATGTTCGGATGAGCCCGCTTCATCTCGCCGACGGCCGCCTCGATCATAGCCTCATCACCGCGCGACTGATGAATGCTCCAGGGGTCCGATGGGAGCAGGACGAGCCGGCGCGGGTCGTTGCGCGGCGCAGCGTTCGCGCCAAGACCTTTCCGGGCGATCTGCCACCTGCGCAGCTCGAGCAGATCGACCGCGAATGGCGTATTCTTCGCGCTGTTGAGCCAGCCCCGGAGATGCTTGCGAACAGGTACCGGAATCAATTGTTTCACGACGTCTTCCTCGTCTTCATCAGGCGGTCACACCACGCTTCACGACGAAAGCGATCAGGGCGAACAGCTGCTTCCGCCAGAACAGCAGGATGCTCATCACATAGGTCGCTCCAAAGCACGACGACAGCAGCCCCATCCGCAGGTAAGGGTTCATGTCTGACGTCGCTTCGCGGCACAGCGCAACTGCGCCGTAGGCCAGAACAATTGCGCAAAGGCAGCCTGCGACGGGCCGCAGAAACTGGTCCCAGCTCAGCCCCAGCAACCGGAGCGCCAGCGCGAATGTCACAGGAGTCACCACGAGCTGAGCGATGGCAAAGATCGTCGCCAGCCGCCCTATGTCGTGCGACGGAATCAGAAACATCGCAGGCACAACCGTGCAGAATTTAAGAATGTTCAGCAGGAAGACGTAGTTCGGCTTGCCCATGGCGCCGAAATAGGCGCTGTTGACGAATTGCACGGTCTGAACCGCGCCGATCAGCATCAACGGTCTCATTACCGCTTCGCTGCCGCTCCATTTTGCACCAAATAGCAGCAGTGACAGCTCCGGCGCGATGGCTGCAAGGAGCACAAAGACCGGAGAGCCGATCAGCGCTCCCAAGCTGACACTGCGCAGATAGGCATCGGCAATACGATCACGCTCATGGGCGATCTTGGACAGCGCGCTCAGCGCAACATCCATGACTGCCTGGGTCAGCAATTGCATCAGGATAATGTAAACTCTCGCGCCCACCGTGTAGATGCCGAGCGCCGCGACACCATAGAGCGACAGGATGATCATATCGATCGTACGCACGATGGCGAAATCAAGCAGCCTGTTCGACACGACGTGAATACTATAACCGGTGAGCTCGCGAAAGCTCTTCAGGTTGCGGCCGCGCATCGGCAGCCATCGTGGCTGGCTCCAGAGCCACAGGCCGCTGACCGCGCTCTGAACGACCACCTGGATGACGAGGCTGAGCGCACCAAATCCAGCATACGCGCAAGCGATTCCCACCACGCCGGAGATGGCGGTCGCTACCATGGTCCTCACCGCAAGCACGCGAAAGTCCATTTGTCGCTTGTAGAGCGCCTCCTGAAACAAGGTCGCGGTGCCAATCGGAAGCGAGAGGCTCGCGGCGGTCAATAGTGGCGCCAGTCCCTTCACGTCGAGCCAATGTTCGATATGCGTCGCCAGCAGCGCGATCAGGACCGCAAGGACCGACGATGCCGCCAACGAGCAGAAAAATGGCAGAGTCACGTCTTCGGGCTCCAGCGTACGGCGCTGGATCAACGCGTCACCAAAGCCGAATTCAGAGAGGGAGCTCAGGAGCAGCAGGATGAAGGCAACCAGCGCAGCGAGACCGAAATCAGTGGGATCGAGCAGCCGCGCCAATATCAGGAACAGAACAAACGACAGCGCACGGCCGCCCCAATTCTGGGCCAGCGACCACAACAACGCGACCACAACCTGCTGTTGTTTTCCTGGAGTGCCGTTCATCAACAAATCGACCCAATTCCAACAGATCCAGTCACAATCGCCCGCTAGAAAGCGAGGCAAGCGATGACCGCGCGTGCAGCTGTCTCAGTCACGATGACGGCCGCAATCGTGCGACAGTATGACGACCTCATGGCAATCAGATGAGCGCCATTGATCAGCCGATTTAGCGTGGAAGTGAGTTCAAATCGTGGACTACACTCCAGTCGGTCTCAACGATGTGATGCAAAATGGATGCCTCGATGAATACGTCCGCCACGCCTTCCAGGCACAACTCCAGGCGCTTGCGCGTAGCAATCTACGCACCGCATTTTGCAGAATATTCCTACCGGCTCGCATCAGGATTGGCCCGCCATTGCGACGTTCGCCTCGTCCTCAACCGCAAGGATGCAAACCAGCAATGGGAACTGGCCGACATCGCCGTGGCGAAAACCTTTGATACCCGGGTCCGCGATCTAAGCCTGCGCCGCGGCGGCGCGATCGGCATCCCGGCCTCCTTCCTCGATATAATATCCTTTCGTCCAGACGTGATTCATTGTCACGAAGTTCCGGAGATCTATACGTCCAGGCTGGTCCAGCTGCTGCGGCCGCTTGGAATTCCGCTGGCGCTAACTGTTCATGACGCCATTCCGCACTCGGAAGGCGGCTCCGGCACCTCTCCACGAGAGGATGGTTGGCGCGGACGCATGCGCTCGTCCGCGTCGCTCATCACGACGCATGGTGAGAGCTGTATCGGCGATTTTCGCCGCGCCTCACCTCACTTCAAGGGGAAAGTCATCTCCAGTATGCACGGCGTCCTCATGGTTCCGCCCACGCAAAGCGCGGTCACTGAGCCGGAATCCGGACGCATCCTGTTTTTTGGAAGAATGTGGGCTTACAAGGGCCTCGACGTCTTCATCGATGCGATCGACCTGTTGGCACGACGCGGGGTCGCGCACGAAGCGTTCGTCGCTGGTCGCGGTCCCGAGATGACGCGGCTCGGCGGGCGGATGGAAGCGATGCCGACAGTCAAGGCGATCAACGCCTACATCTCCCCCAAGGAGACGGGACGGCTTTTCCAATCCGCGACCGTGGTCGCCCTGCCCTACAAGGATGCCTCGCAAAGCGGCGTACTTGCATCCGCCTACGGCAACTCCCGCCCCGTCGTCGCCAGCGCCACTGGAGGCATTCCCGACGTCGTGACGGACGGCGTGAACGGGCTTCTGGTCCCCCCCGGCGATGCTGCCGCGCTGGCCGATGCCCTCGAACGGGTGCTGACGTCGAAGCCACTCGCCGCAGCATTGAGCGACGGTGCGCGGGAGACGGCAATTGGTCTGTTGAACTGGGATCGCATTGCCGATGGACTGTTGCCGTCATATTACAGGCTCGCGGGCCGTACCGTGAGCTGATCGTGACAGACATCGCGAACTTCTAGACGGATTGTTCCATCTTGCTCAACGGCCGAAACAACGTTGTGCGAACCGCGCCGTCCAGCAGACGCCTGAGCCTTACCTCGATCAGTTCGTAGCTGATCGCGCTTGCAACCAGCGACATCAACGAGCCGATCAGGATGAATGCCGCCCATAGCAGCCAACGATCGACGCCGACCGCGACGAGCTTCAGCCCGATCACCTGCAGCGGAAACAGCACAAAAGGATGCACGAGATAGAGGCTGTAACTTATCTTCCCCACATATTGCAGGGCCGGCATGCTGAGAGCCCGCGCCAGGCCTGAGTCAGGGGCCAGCACCATGCCGAACAGCAGGACACCGGGAACAAGTCCCACGAACGGATGAAACAGCACCAGGCTCGCATACATGGCGACCCCGCAAGCCAGGCCGGCTATCAGACCGAGAGGCCCCGGAATGGAGATACGCCAACCCGTGGCGCTGAACAGCATCCCGATGCAGAAGAACGCCGTAATCGGCCAATGCATGAGGCAGGCGACGCCCAGCAAGATCAAGGGCGCCGCGAGTACCCTGCCTCCGATGCGCAACATCGAGAATGTCAGCGCGAACCAGATGTAGAACGCCCACTCGTAGGTCAATGTCCAGGCGTTCTGCTGAGCGATGGGCAAGCCAAGCGCGTCCTGCACGAAGAACAGATTCGCGGCGAAGATTCCGAGATAGCTTGTCAGATCGATTCCGCGGAAGAACTTGTAGCCGACAACCGGTCCGACCGCGAACAACGCAAGATGCAGGACGACGAATACCGGCATGATGCGCAGGATACGGTCGAAGAAGAACCGCGGCAGCGAGCCGTGCCGCACCAGACTCGCCGGGATCAAGAAGCCGCTGATCATGAAGAACAGTTCGACACCATGCCCGCCGACATTGATCACCGACTGCAGCCAGAGCCAGAGCGGCGGCAGGAAGCCGGGATCCGGAATGTCGTACATGCCCCCCTTCGGCATGTCGTAGAAATGATCCATCAGCACGCTCAGGGCCGCAATGCCCCGCAGCCCCTGGACGGACGGAACGAACGATCCGTCGTGTCCTGGGCTCGCCTGGTGCGCAGCTCTCGTCACTCCGCGGCACCCTGCGTGCTGAGAGCCGGATCGAGAACGACCGGCTTCCTGCGCGCCGAGCGGAACCTCTGCCCGAAGGAAATGCTGGGCTTCTCGACGAAGGTATATGTCATCCAGCTGACCAGGATCGACAGCATCACGATCATGACGGCGAAGGCCGACCATCCCAACGGTCCATCGCCGACCCAAGCCAGGCGGTGGATCGCGACGATTACGAATGGCGACATCAAGTAGACGGAATAGCTGATCGTGCCGACGAATGCCATCGCGCGCCAAGCCATCCTCTCACCGAACGCAGCAAACGCGATGAAGACGAGCGCAGCGCAGACATAGGCCGATCCGATCGAATAGCTGTAGAAGAAGTTCTCCTGATAGACGCCGCCGAACCTCCTGTCGGACAACGTGATGGCGAAGATCGCGTAGAGCGCCGTACAAACGCCCACGTGCGACCAACGCAGCTTTCCGCCGATGACCGTGTCGCGAACGACCTTACCGAGGAACATCGCCGAAAGGTTCAGTCCAACCTCCATCAGAGACGAAACCGTCCTGCTTTCGATCAGAAGCGCCGCGGCCGTCCCAATCAGCGCGGCAGCAATGACAATCCCAACTGCGGTCAGGGGCCGGTTCAGCAATCCCATCGCAAAGAGAATGGTGCACCCGAAATAGAACAGCAGCTCGATCGCCAGCGTCCAATAGAAGACCCAGAGGTTCGGGATGTTCACGAACGTCTGCAGCATCGTCACGTTGGCGACGATCTGCGACAGCGGATAGGCTTTGGACTCCAGTACCAGCATCGTGGCGAGCCCGATCAGCATCGAGGTCCAGTAGGCCGGATAGAGCCGGAAAAAGCGACTGATCGTAAAATCCCGCACTGGGGTCGCGCTATTCGGAAAACTGAACGGGATGACGAAACCGCTGACGAAGAAGAACAGCACGACACCGAACCGGCCGAAATTCATGTAATAGCCGATCGCGTCGTGGAAGACCCAGTAGTAGGCGCCCGTCGGGTGCTTCTGGACGATCACCTCAAGCACGTGCTGGAACAGAACCGCCAACACGGCGATGCCGCGCAGCGTATCGATGAATGCGAGCCGCTTATGCATTGTTCGTTCTCACCTGCTTCTGCCCGCCGCCGTCCTCGGCACGTCTATGCCGAGACCGTCCAGCGAGCGTATCGGCCGCGGTACCTCCATCGGGACGGCATCAACTGCCCGCGCGGATGTGGCGCGCCGGGAGAATACTTCACTGAAGCTCAATGCGATGATCAGGAGGCCCGACGCCGGACCGTAGTTCAAGACCGTGATCGTGAACAAATTGACGACGAAGATGAGCGTCAGCTTGTATACGTCGGTCGCCCCAAAGTTCGCACGAAACACCATCACCATGAATGCAACGAACGGGAGACCGAACATCAGGTATGTCCCGATGTAGAAGTTGTCGACGGGCACCCAGTACGCCGCGAGCGGCGAGAACAGCTTCTGCGGATAGTTGAAGCAACCCGCGCCACAGCCCGTTACCAGACCGATTGGCATCAGTTGGCTCATATAGACGAACGGCAACTGCCAGCTGTTGTTGATCCGGTCGATAATGCTGAACATGGTCGAGTGCGGCACCGCCGCCGTTCCCGATGCGACCACGATCATGAAGAACGGGACCAGGATCGCAGCAAACGACCACAACGCGATGGCCCGGATCGCGGGGAAGCGCGACTTCTCCGGCAACATTCGCACGATCACCAGCAGCACCAGGTACAGCACAAGGACGATCATGGTCGTCTTGCTGGTGGTCAGGCGAATGACGTAAACCGCAAGGGAGCCGTACAGAAGGCACCACATCGTGCTCTTGCGAATTGACGTGATCGCAAACGACACCAGGATGAAGAAGGCGGCCATGGTATTGTCGGCGGCAAAGCCCATAAGGCGCTGATCGTCGCCGCCGTAGGCCCACCACAGCCGGCCCGCCTCGCGTACCGCGCCGAAAGACTCATATTTGTAGCCGACCCAGGGCATGACGTAGAACTTGGTCAGCAGCACGCCGATCACAGAGAGATAGAAGGTCGCGGCGATCACCGACAGCAGCTTTCGGTAGGAACCGAGGCTTGAATCGCAGAAGCAGAATCCGACAAACACGGGCAGCATCATCTTGAATGATGAGATTGCTGCGGTGGCGGTGCCCATCATGAAGTAGCCGAGAACCAGCGACAGCATGATTTGCGCGAACACCAGGAGGGCCAGGGTGCTGCGATTGCGCAGAATGCAATGGACGAAGAACTGGACCAGACACAGCAGCGCAACGGCGTCGGGCAGGTACCAGAGCGTGTCGAGGTGAAGGATGCTGGTGTAGTAGCGTATCACGCCGCCGAAGGCATCCCGGACCAGATAGACCCCGAGCGCGATCGCCTCGATGCTGAGGCTGATCAGCGTGATTCGCGGGCGCTGGAGCGCGAGGGCGGTCATGCTGGCCTCAGTTCGTCAGCCGCGCCGATGGCGCAGGAGATGCCGAGAAATCGGGCCGGCTTCCAAGAGCGTTCCGAAGCAGCTTGCCGCCGAGGACTTCGATGTAGAGATAGCTGAAGTGAGAAACCACCAGCACCGCTGCCAGTGAGACCACGAGATTCAGCGTGGCCGGCAGTCCCGCCCAAATCGAATCGAGTGCAGCGATCGGCCGCGGCCCGAGCGCCCGTACGAAGTACTCCGCGAACAGCACCACGAGCGCATGCACCATATAGATTGAGTAGGACCGGCGTCCGAGCCAGACCAACGGCCTTGCCACCAAAATCCGGGGCACCAGCAGCGCATCTGGAAAAGCCAACAAACTGCCGAGGAAGATCGCGAAAGTCAGTGGCGCAAGGAAGGTAATCGCCGGATTGGTCTCCGCAAGCGACACCAGCGCGATACTGGCAATCATGGCAACCAATTGCAGCAGGCCCTGCAGGGCCGGACCCGGCTTGCCCGGCAAGCAATGGACGACCTTCACCGTCAACACGCCCAGGAAGAAGCTCACGAAACAGCGCAGGATGCCAAAGTCGGTCTGAAGCCCGAGGCTCCTCTTGTCGAGCACGAACACGATGAAAAGGAAGCTTCCGACCACCAGCAATCCGCAAAGGACGTAGAACCATAACAGCGAACGCATCCGCTGGGCGAGCAGGACGATCAGGCCGAACACCAGGTAAGTATAGAATTCGACGCTGATGCTCCAGCTCGGCGCGTTCCAGCTGAGATAGTCGATGAACCCCATCGAATGCAGAAGAAAGACGTTGAGCACGAAGGAATAGGCATTGTTCACCTCGAAGGCTGCGGGAGCTGCAACTACGACGCCGGCTGTGACCAAGCCGATACGCAGGAGGCGGAACAGGAGATTTGCGATCAGCATGACGATGTGCAGCGGATAGACCCGCGCCAGACGCCGCACCATGAACTCGCGCAACGAGAAGCGGCCGAAGTCGCCGTCGACATAACCCAGCGACATCACGATGCCGCTGAGAACAAAGAACAAGTCGACCAATAGCCACGCGCTTCTGAAGAATGAGCAATTGATCCACGCATTGTGTGGGAATGCCGCCAGAAAAGTCGGCATCAGCAGAAGATGGTGGATCACCACAGATGTCGCGGCAACACCCCGGATGCTGTCAAGCGGAAGGACATGCGCTTTCTCACGATGAACCGGCTCCGTCACATCGACATTCCGTAGCTATTGCACTGCAGCAGTCTGTATCAGGTCTTTGCGTGCTTTCAATCTTCACGATTGGAGAATCGCATGTGGCGCATGACGACCAGCGATAAACTCATCGCTCGCTCTCATTCGGACATGCGCCTGACAAGTTTGCGCCGTTTTTGTTTTCGCGAGCGCCACGACGAGCTGCCGAATGTTCGCGAGCGTTTGCGAATAAAGTATGCGCGAAATCCGGCCATGTTGCGATTCCCGCTTTATTAAAGGCGTTTCTCATTCGTTCAGGAATATCTTTGGAACAAAATGCGGGTGTCGGTTTTGCGACTACGTCTCGTGGCGCCTCGAAAATCTTCAAACTGCAACATTCGTGGGCGGCAACGTGCTGATCGCGCAGGCATTGAAAATCTCATTGCAACCGACGAGAGACAGTCGGCGCATTCACAATCGGGCGGCAGACTCAACGGAATGAAACCACGGGCTTTTGCACCGCACAAAAATTGACACAGTTGGCTGTCACTGCTTGCTGGTACTTGTTTTGCAGCAATGACGAAGGGACACGGATGAGCTGCGGATTGACACGTCGCCGTGCGAAGCCGCGACGGCTACTGATCATATTGACGGGGTGTGCTCTGATCGCATCGAGCGTTGGTCCTTCCCAAGCTCAATGCGTCGAATTCGCGGATCGCGCCTCGCAAGTCGAGCTCGACGCCTTCGTAAAATCGCCTTCTTCGCTTCTGGAGCGGCTGCGCAACGATAAAGAGAAGCTGAGGTCCCGGCTTTCCACATATATCGCGACCAATCCCTCGGTATTGCCGTCAGTGCAGACGCTGATTTCCGCGGCGGCTTCCCCCGATCGCTCGGCGATCGGCGCAGCGCTGCGGGTCGCAGAAGCGCGATGCACGTCTACGAAGCCGGACGCTGCGCGCAAGATCAAGGATTTCACGCAACGGGTCGGGGATCTCGCCGTGCAAGCAGGCTATTCCGCTGCGGGGGAAGATGCATCCAGCGCGCCATTGCAGCCGAGAGATAATGGACCGGCCCTTCCGACTCGGGGCGGAGCTCTCTTGGACGGCGAGTGGAAGACCAAACTGGCCAACCCGTTCAAGCCTGTTCCCATCCCAAATTGATCAGCGACCGTTAAGGCAGCGAATTTGCAAATGTATCAGCCCAGAGAACACTTCCGATCGGGACACCGATTCGGCATCGAGTTTGGCGGCGCGGTCCTCAGCTTCGACCGCGTGACCGACGTCCTCCGTCGGCAATGGCCCCTCATCGCTGCGACAGTTGGCGCAGCGCTGGCTCTGGTGGTCGTCTACCTGATCCTGGCGAAGCCGATGTATACGGCGAACGCCCGCATCATGATGGATACCCGACAAACCCAGGTTCTGGACAAGGACAGCGGCACCAACAGCGCTTTGATCGACACGGGCTTTGTCGACAGCCAGGTCGAAGTTATAAACTCGGACGACCTCATCCTTTCCATCGTTCGCCGCCTGCGGCTAACGGAGGATCCGGAATTCAACGGCTCCAATCCGGGACTTTTCACCACCGTTATCGGCAAGGTCATGGCTGTATTCGAATCCCGCGAACCGCCCTCGCAGGAGCGGATCGAACACGCCGTGGTCGAATCGATTCAAAAGGGTCTCAGAGTCGAGCGCGTCCTGACCACATACGTCTTGTCGCTCAGTTATCGCGCGCACAGCCCGGACAAAGCGGTCAAGGTCGTAAATGCGATCGCCGATGCCTATATCGTGGGCGCACTCGAAGCCAAATACCAGTCGACCAAGCGGGCGACCGAATGGCTCCAGCAGCGGAGCGTCGAGCTTAGCGAGCAGGCGACGGCCAGCGACCGCGCGGTGCAAACCTTCAAGGCGGAGCATAACATTGTCGGGACCAGCCGCGGACTCATGTCCGAGCAGCAGTTGTCGGATCTGAATACACAGCTGGTTCAGGCTCGAGCGGCAACGGCCGAGGCCAAGGCCCGCCTCGACCGGATCGAAGCGGTTTCAGATCAGGACCTCGCCCAGCCGACCGTGACGGACGCGCTCAACAACTCGGTGATTACACGCCTGCGCGCCCAGTATCTCGACCTCGCGGCCCAATATGCCGATTGGTCAAGACGCTACGGCAAGACCCATCTTGCGGCGGTCAATTTGGCCAACAAGATGGAAGAGCTGCGCAAGAATATCGCGGATGAACTTCATCGGATCGGAGACGCCTATCGCAGCGATTATGAGATCGCAAAAAGCCGAGAGTCGTCTCTTGACAAGAACGTGAAAGAGCTCGTCGCCCAAGCCGGTCACACCGGCCAGGCGGAGGTCAAGCTACGCGACCTCGAAAGCGCGGCGGATACCTATCGCAATCTCTACAATAACTTCCTCGAGAAGTTGCAAAGCGCCACTCAAAATCAGAGCTTCCCGATCAGCGAGGCCCGCCTGATCAGTACCGCGACCAAGCCCGATCGCAAGAGTTCGCCGCGAACGCTCTTGGCACTGGTGGGGGGCCTGGTAGGTGGCCTCTGCCTCGGCTTCGGGGTCGCGTTTGCCCGCGAATTGCTCAATGATGTCTTGCGCACCCCCGCCGAGGTCGAGGACGAGCTCGGCGTGAAATGCCTTGGCGTCCTGCCGGATATTCGGCCCACGACAAAGACACGTGGATTGCTTTCGACATCCGCGAAGACCGACGTTGCGGGGCTGTCCCGCTACGTCGTCGATCATCCTTTCTCCCGGTTTGCCGAAACGTTGCGCAATATCAAAGTTTCGATCGACGTCGCGCGCCTGACTAAAGAGATCAAAGTCATCGGCATTGTATCGTCGCTGCCAAAGGAAGGAAAAACGACGGTCGCGGCCAATTTCGCTCAGTTGATTGCCATGACGGGGCATCGCACCATCCTGATCGACGGCGACTTGCATACCCGCTCACTCACGCGCGAGCTTGCACCTAACGCCAACAGCGGATTGGTCGAAGCCCTCAATGATCCGACCGCCTTCGGCTATCATGTGCAGCGAAGCAAGGAGACGGGCCTCGATTTCCTGCCCTCCATCGTTGCTACTCGCATGGTCAATTCGGCCGACGTCATAGCGTCGAGGGCGATGGCCGACCTGCTTACGGTGCTGCGGGAACAGTACGAATATATCATCATCGATCTCGCCCCCGTTATGCCGGTGGCGGACTCCAAGGCTTTCAGCGTCCTGATCGATGCAATGGTCTATGTGATCGAATGGGGAGCGACCACGCGGACTGCGCTTCAGGAATCGGTTTCGGGATCGGAGATCCTTCAGAAAAAGCTGCTGGGTGCCGTTCTCAATCGCGCCAACCCGAAGATGCTCGGGCGTATCGAGGCGTATAAGGGTAAGCACCGCAACAGCTATTACGTCGAGCCTGCCTGACGCGAGGGGGCGCGGTCAGCGATCGCGCCCCTCCGGAGACGGTCATCCCACCACGAGTTCCCCGACAGACGCGCTCGCCGGCCGGCTGTTGTTGCGATCCCCCGTTCCTCTCGGCCGAGCCACAGCGTCGCTCCAGGGTTAACCCGTGTTCAGGGCGGGCGCCGAATTGTTAGCGGGCTCGATTCGGCTCGGGGTTCCCAGAAGCCGCGAGGACCAACCCGCAAAGGGATGAGGACCGCGGACAGATCTGCCCGCCCACCTGATCGCCTGATCTCCGTATTCATCCGGAATCCACAAATTGCGATCTCTGCCGTAGCCCAAGGTATGCCATAGCCCAAGGCATGGGTTGACGAGGGTGATTACGGCGACAAGATAGAACCGTATCGTCACCAGCTTCTCCTTGACGAAGCTTGGACCTGCCAGCCTTTTGGGGCACCTTTTCTTCCGAGTTCCCTGGGGCTAATGTGAGCTCATACTCTTTGTTCTTTTCAGGTAGGTTCTGATGGTGATCGTGCTCATCGTCTTGAGCGTCTGGGTATTGCTCAACATCCTCTTCGTATTGATCGTGGTTCCCCCGCGCAGGCCGCGGCGCCAGCCGGCGACCACTCTCGCCCCTGCCCCGCTCGACCCAAATCGGCGCGAACTCGAGCAAGACGAGCCCTTCTCACTTCGCCACGTCGTCGCCTCGGTGGCAATGGGGGCGTTCTTTGTTCTGGTGCCGCCGCTGCTCGCGTTGCGCGATGCAGTCGTTCGCCTTTTCAGGAAAACGCCAGGAAGCGGAAGCTAGGGGCATTCTGTGGCCCTGCGCTCTTCCTTTAGGGGTCTAATAGGCTTCCTGGAACATCACGGCTGAAGCCGTACGCGCCATGATCTTCAGATCCAGCCAGATGCTCCAATTGCTGACGTACCAGATGTCGTATTCCACCCTTTTTTCCATCAGGTCGATTGTCGGCGTTTCGCCCCGGAAGCCATTGACCTGAGCCCAGCCGGTCAGGCCTGGCTTCATGTGGTGGCGGTATACGTATTTGCTGATGAGCTCGTCATAATAATTGTCATGCGCGAGCGCATGCGGGCGCGGCCCGACCAGGGACATGTCGCCGCGCAAGACGTTCCAAAGTTGTGGCAATTCGTCGATGCTTGTCATGCGAAGAAAACGCCCGAGCTTGGTGACCCGCGCATCCCGCTTGGTTGCTTGGGTAATCGTCTGCCCATTTTCGGAAACCGTCATGGTCCGGAATTTCCAGATCTCGAAAGGCTTGCCATTGAAACCTCGGCGCGACTGCCGGAAGATGGCAGTTCCCGGCGAGCCCAGCTTGACCAGTACGGCAACTGTCAACAACAATGGTGTGAGTATGAGGAGCGCCAACAAGGCGATTCCGATGTCGAGACAGCGCTTTTGCAAACGCTCGAAGACACTGAGCGGGGACCGCTGAATCTCCACGGCCACGGTTCCGCTGACCGGCAGGAACGGGCGCGACACGAGGTCAGCGATTGAATCGTCCGGCAGAAGGCGTACCGGCTGAGGCACCGCGCGCAGGTAAGGTCCCAGTTTTCGAACCATCGGCAATTCGTTCCAATCGATCGCAACAAGATATTCGTCGACGTCCTCCTGACGCGACTGGCGAATGACGTCTCGTATCTGTCGCTCCCAATTACCGTCGCCATTGTCGATCCCAAGCACGAAGTGGCGCATGACATCGAAGCCGTTCCGACGCAGATCCTTAAAGCGGCTCGAGGTGAAGTCGAGCGGTTTCAGGCTCAGCAAAATCACCTTCCGATCGACCAACCTGCTCCTGGCATAATTTGTCCCCAGTACGAACTGCCAGACAAAACGCAGACTGATCAATCCAGCGCCGCCGATTGCGGCGAAAATGATCACCGTGCCGCGGGATAGATTGTCCGTCGACTTCAGCAGAAATGCAGCGACAGCGAGGATCGTCAGCGACGCCAACCATATGAAGACGGCCTTGCGCAGCTGCCAGACGAGATCCAGCAAGCGGTGTGTGGCATAGACATCCTGGAAATACGCGACCGAGACGAACACAACGCCGACAATCAATCCGGCACCCATCGATGCTCCGTCGACCGTGGAAGCGATCGCAGCGCTATAAATCGCAGCTCCCGCGCCATAGCTGAGCAGGATCAGCAGAAAGTCAGCAGCAATGACGACGATTTGAAAGGGCCTCTGCAAAGCAGAGGCGCGCCTTGACGAGAGTGCACCAATATTTTCGGAGCCATAAGTTGCAACAGCCATTCGAACCTCTGTCATCGAGAGTGCTTGACGTTGATCCGTGATGCAGAAGATCCGTCACTTCCCCGGCGCCAACCTGTTAAGTGATCACAGCGATATTGTGGCGCTGCACGCACAATTTTTGCGACGCAACTATGCGTCGCGGTTTGTCACGATTCCCGTCGCGTGTTGAAGATCGCGTCACAGTGCTGACATACGATCGAGCTCGATGCCCTATTTTGAATCAAGTTCCCATCGAACGAGCTGCGCGTTGTATGGCCAACCACTCAGCTCACCCATCTTTGAAGCGTCCCTTGAATCGATTACTAGAAATTCTAGAGATTGCGCTTTAAAGCTGTATCGGCAGAGGCCGTCGTCCGCCGGCATGCATCTTTCCAGCCGAGCGTTTGAGCAATGCAGCCCGGCGAAGGTGCCTGATTTACGCGGCGCGTGTCGACAAACCAGGCAGCAATCGAACGCCACGTCTTCGGCGCAATCCGGCTGTCAGAGAGGTGGGCTGTCTTTTCTGCTCCTTGCCCGCGGACCGACTTGACGAAATTATCCCCACCACTCCAGCGAGTACGCGCGCCATGGTATCTCTTGCCGTATCTCTTGCCCGATCTCGCCCGCCGATTCACAGGCCGCAACTGCCGGACGGCGTTCGGATCTACGCGATCTCAGATATTCACGGCTGCTCGCATTTGCTGCAGCCCATGCTGGGGGTGATCGACGCCGACGTCACCCGCAGTCGGCCGGCCCATGCGATCGAGGTGTTCATGGGCGACTATATCGATCGCGGTCCGAACACACGCTCCACGCTAGACATCCTGGTCGAACGAAGCCGGCGGGGAAACGCGGTCTTCCTCAAGGGAAATCACGAGGCGTTTCTGGTAAAGGTTTTCGAAGACCCGTCCTTGTTCGAAGATTGGATTCGCCTCGGCGGCTCCCAGACACTGATGTCCTATGGGCTCGCGCCGGATCTGACGCGCGACGATCCCGCGTCGATACTCCGCGATTTGATTCGCGCAATGCCTGGCGAGCATCTCGAATTCCTGGACGATTTGCGGCTTAGCTATACCTGTGGGGACTTCTTCTTTGTCCACGCCGGCGTTCGCCCGGGTGTACCTTTGGCCGAGCAACGAGAACACGATCTGCTCTGGATTCGCGAAGAATTTCTTCGGAGCGAAGAGCAGTTCGGCAAGTATATTGTCCATGGTCACACGCCGGTTCGTGCCGCCGAAGTCCTGGCGAATCGCGTCAATATCGATACCGGTGCCTACGCGACGGGCAATCTGACCCTCATGAGCATACAAGGCAGCCGGATGCTCGCGGTTTGACCAACCAGCAAAGGTTTGCTGATCATCGACGGTACGTAACGGGCTGAGGACTCACCTAGTTGAGCGTGAGCGACTTTTCCCGCCGTGGTCCCGTTTCGGCCATCCAAGCGCTCCAGGCTTGCTCATGCTTGGCGTAGAGCTCCAGCCACCGCTGCCCGGGCTTGTCCTGATCGATACGACGGTCAGTGCCCGGAAGGGTGTCGGGATTGTCCAACGTCTCGAACTCGATTGTCTCCGCAATCGTCAGACCGACAAGGACGCGCTGTCCGGCACCATCCACGACGTACCGTCGCGGAGCGTCCTTTCTAAGCTTGGTCATGTCGCGTGCTTCCTTTGCCGGAAGAATCGAGGTGCCGAGGTGTCGCTCCTAAAAGGCCCGTCGAGCATGACCGAACGCTGAGCTGGGATTCGGTCGGGCAATTCGGCTTGAGGTGCCGCAGGGATCGTTCGTGCTCGTTCGTTGGAGACGGCAGGCGCGAAGCGCATATCCTGAAATGAATCCAGCGCAGAAAATCAAAGCGGAGATAGATACAGATGCCATGCGAGCCGTCCTGAATGGTGGTACCCATCAAGAGCGAGTAGTGTGTCGACATCATGGTTCTCGATCACATCTGGAGCCGAAAGATTCTCACGCCTGATCTCAACATGAGCAGCATCCAAGCTTGCCTTAGCGCAGTCTTCGGCCAGCGGCACCGACAGCTTCTGAAACCGGTGGTTGCTCCCGGGTCCGTTCGGTTCGAACCACACACTCCTTCCTCCGGCGCACCCGAAGAACGGAGTTCGCGGCCGTTCTACGGACATCCACACTTGCAACCTTTCAAAAGCCGTCGCATTATTTCTCGTCCATTTTGAGAGAGATCCATCCAATGAATGTCCGCACCTTTATTCCAGCCATTGCTCTTTCTGTTCTTGGCCTCACCTTGATGACGGCCGCAGCTCCGGCCGCGGAACTCACGCTTGCTCCGGCGCACCATCGGGCGGCCTACGTCCGAACCGGTTACGTGTTTTGGGATGGAGTCTACCCGCCTGCGGTCTATGGTCCCAATCTTCGTCCCGTCGAGGAAGTTGCGGCCATGAAGGCAGAAGCGCGACCCGTGTCGCAACGCTGGTGGGGGTATTGGTACGCTTGGTGAGCGGCAAAGCCGTTGAGCTGATAAATGCGTTCAACTCTGAACCGCCGCAACACCGGGCCACCGGTGGCGGCAGTTTGCTGGACGTCCACGTGAGCCGATCAACAGTGATGATTGAATGAGCGGCCGCATGAAAATCAAAGCAGCCGCTACGAGCTTATGTGTTTTTGCCGGCTGCTGGCTACAAGCCTACGCTGCGACCGCGGGTGAATGCGTCTCCCGGCCCGAGCGCTTCGAGCTTGCTTCTGACACCGTGTATTGGACTGTTTCGATTCCATCCGGGACGGAGTGCCTGCAAGGTCTGCGCGGCAAAACACAGCTCCTGAATGAAGTTAAACTGGTGGATGCGCCGAGTGCCGGCGTCGCGACGATCGCCGGCCCGTCGTTTCGCTACCAAGCGTCCTCGAGCCCAGGAACTGACCGGTTTCGCATCGCGGTGTCGGGCGAAAACCGGAGGCAGCGCGGATCATCGATCATCGCTGTGGAAGTGACCGTCAGATAGAACCGTGCCGACAGCCGAGGAAAGCGGAGCCAGAGCCCTGTCGCTGCACTGGGCGGCTCGATAGAGGAAGTGAGGCAGCCCAGCCCGTGACGCCTGAACTCAGCTCCCTCACGCAAGGGTCCTCACGGAGGGCTTCTCAAGGGAGGCTGCCGATTGCCGGCAAGCTTTCGACTTCCCGCCGGGAATGCTCTGCTACTTCGCCTGCGCACCCCGGTCCCAGGGCCGCTTGCCATCCGCGCCCCTGTCCCACGGGCGCGCTGTTGGGGCGTCCTTCTCCTGCGTGGCGGCCTGCGCACGATCGGCTTGAACCCGTTCGCGGTCGGTTAATGGGGCCTTCGGAGCTGGCGGTTCGGGCTGCGCCAATGCCGGCGTCGCAATGAGCAGCATCGCCAAAATGAATTTTTTCATCCCCGGCTCTAGCACAAGTGGCCGCAGGCTGTCCGATCTATTCGCTACTTCTGGTCCTCGTTGCTGGTGCCCGTGCCTGGACTACCGATAGGCATACCATTCGAGGTATGCCCAGCTCCGGAGTTTCGCTGCGCCTGGGCGGCGGATGGAGATGTCCCATTTGCCGTCGGGGGCTGGACGTTCGGATTGTTCTGCGAGGCGGTGCTGTGATTGGCGCCTGTCGTGGTGCCTTGCGTTCCCATACCGGAGGGGCCCGAGGGTCCGGAATTGGCGCTGCTCGACGAGGTGCCTGTGCCCGCGCCGGAACTCGCCGCCGAGCCCGCGCTGGCGCCGGCGGCCCCTCCGCCTGCACCACCACCGCCGCCACCTTGGGCGAAGACCGGCGCGGACAGAGCAAAGCATGTGAGTGCCACGAGTGCGGAGCTTCTAATCATCGATGATCTCCCTTGTTTGGTGGACAATCCATGGCTGTCCTGGTTGGTTCCTCTATCAGCTCGCTCGGGGGAGATATCGGCGGTCGTCGTTCCCATAGGCTCCGTCCGGTGGGGATGTCGCGAGTGAGATCAGGACCAGGACTATTGCGAGACCTTCACTCGACATCAAAGCCCGCAAGGTGCTCGGGCGCCGGCGGAGCGGCTCGCTGTAGGCTTCCGCGAGAGGACGCCGCCTTCAACAGAGACCGGGCGGCGACAGAAGCGATGTGCATCCCTGCGAGGCGGATAAACCCTCTCCAAGTTTGCCTGCAAAAAATTGCGATCGAGGGCGCCCGTCGCGATTGGCGAGCAGATTTGTCGTCCTAACAGAGACTTGCGCGGCCCTCTCCGCTTGCGAAGGAATGGCCGAGCAGGTTCGAAACAGGGGCTGAACAGGTGCTTAACAGGCGCCGAACACGGTCAAATCTCGCTCGGTGATGTCGTAACCCAACACTCACCTTCCGGAGTGAGGGACTGAGCCGCTGTGCCTTGCCAACATAAAAAAAGGGAGCGCGAGGAGCGCTCCCAATTGGAGAATGAGAATGTTCGCGCTTTCTAAAGCAAGTAATCCGGATCGATCTTCATGCGCAGCAGCGCAAGCACGCGCTTGAATTCGTCCGTGACGTCTTCAGGGAACATACGGATCCGGTCTTCACCCTCAAAGATGAGTTCGAGACTCTTAAGCTGCGACTTGACATGCTCAAGCGTGTAGCGCTCGCGCCTCTTATTGTATTCGCAGATGGCCCGCATGTCGCCTGACACCGCCTTGATGACCAACTGCTTGTCAATGGCATGGTGCGCAGGGATCATCTTACGCTCATTGCCTTCGATGATCGGCACCAGCATTTCCGTCGCATCAAAGAAATCGCGCCGCATCTGACCATCCGAGATGGGATGCGACCGCTTCCGCGGACGGCCCTTTGGATTGCCGGTGGTCCCCTTTGAAAACTGCCCGTTGCGATTACGGCTCATATCATTACTCCTCGAAAAAGCATCCAAGGAGGGCACACAAACAAAATTGGCGTGGCCTCCGGTGACCAAATCCCTGCAAGCAGGAGTTCGGACCCATCAGGCGTCACGCCATCATTTGCGCACTACATGCCCGGTTTCTGCATCACGCAAAGCCCACATGGGCCAAACCGAGCTCTCGCACGAGGTAAATCTTTATAGCTCAGATCGGCGCTTTGATCAACGATCGCACCCCCGTTTCTGATAAGGGCGACCGCAGGATTGCGCTGCTCAAGTTCGGCCGCTCAGGATTCCCAAAACGAAAGGTCGATCTAGAGCGCCGCTTGCTGGCCAAGACCAGCAAGCGTGCGGAAACGGCGAGCGAGATCTGACCAAATCGCCTCGACCGCTAGTGGTCCTCCCGCGTTCTTCGTTCCCCAACTGCCGGTGTGAGGGACGCCGTAGATTTCGGTGGGGCCCATACGTGTGTGTGCAGATGGACTGCAGGCCTCGCGCCATCCCAGCCGCCCCAAACCGAGGGCGGACCGGACGGAATCGAATGTCATGGCCCCAAGGCATAGGGCCATTCGGGGCTTGACGATCTCGAGCTGAGGCAAGGTGTAGGCTACGGCGCAGCGGTGCAGATCCTTCTGCGGGACCTTGCTGCTCATCCCCCCTGGCTTGATGAAGACCAGCACGTTGGTGGCATAGGTCTGCGAAAAGCACAGGCCAAAATGGGAGGCCAGCAGACGCTTCAGATTCTGGTTGGTCGCAAGATGGGCGTCCTGGCCCGTCATCGCTCGGTCCGCACGCTTTTTCGCACCATCGTTGCGCCGAAGGTAACCCTGAGAGGCCCAGTCCTGCCCGATGATCATGAGGTCGGCGTCCAGATTGCATGCCGACTTGGTCCAGGGCACAACGAAGTCGAAGTCCCAACTTCCTCCGTCATACAGGTGCAAATGATGATAGCGGCCGCCGATCTCGGCGCGGCGCTTTGCAACCAGCGCCGCCATAGCGGCCTCTCTATCCATTCCCTGCCTCCTCGCCGAGAACCCACATGCTTCTGATACCTTGTTTTCCGGACGGCTTGCGGTACTACCGCGAGCATCTTGCGCGATTGGGGGCATGCTTCACGTCTGCCGATACAGAATGATCGGAACGCCCGGAGCAAGTTGGTTCAGGAAGTCGAAGTCGCCGACATTCCCTGTCAATACGCTAGCACCGATGCTCCGCGCCTGAAGGTAAATGAGCGCATCGTTGAGGTATTTCCGCTCGTGACCTGCACCCTTCGGCACGCCGCTGAGACGAACGAGCGCGCCCGCAAGCATTCCAGCTTCGCCCCACATTGCGGTATCCGGAGCTTGCAACCGATGCGGCGGAATGTCTTCAATCACGCCCCGTACCGTTTGCAGAACTCCACTTGTTGAAGGGTGAGCCGGATTGAGCCGTCCAAACACATGCGTGAGTTCGGCAAGGCAGACGGCCGAGTGGTGGCACACGCGATATGTCAGCAATTCATCGACAGCGGCCGGGGTGCGGGCCTGCAAGACGTCGAGATAAACGCTGGTATCGAGAATGAGTGCGCCGCCGATGAGCGGTTCGCCGGATGCCCACGCAAGCTCGGAATCTGGCCGTCGCGTTATCCGCTCCAAACGCTTGTGCGGCTTCAGCCTTCGCAACGTTCCCTGGAGATCAAAGGGCAAGATCGATATCTGCCGGGATGCTTCCCTTGCGCCGGACGAGACGCGCGCCGAAATCGTCTTCGAGCGCCAAACGAGACAGGGCGAGCTCTAGAAGTTCGGTATCGGAAGATACGTGAGCCCGCTTCTTTGCCGCTTCGATCAGGCCTGCCGGCACGCGGCCGGACAAGCGCGTGTCCTTGGCCTCGCCGAGCAAACCGACGGCGCGCGCCTGCTCGAGCACGAGCCGATTGCGCTTAAGCGCAATCTGCTCCTCGGTCTCTGTCGACGTGTGGGTCCGCACGACCATAATACCTCCGACGTTGAACAAAATGTAACAATTGTTCAACGTGTTTGCAAGGCCGGAAACGAGCGGTTGCGCCCGGCGCGTGCCCACCGCCCACGGGCTCTCGGCTACAACATCGACCGGCCTCGACCCCGACCCGGGCGTGCAATGTTAGGCCTACGTCGATTTCAAAACCCGCTCGAGCTAATCTGACCGCCCGACCGGAGAAGTCGCGATTTCCACGGTCCGCCCTACTGCAAAGGGTCGGCACGGCGCTGCTCGACCTCGGCAAAGGTCTCGCCCGTTATTGCCATGGTCGCGGCCTGCCCGGTGTAGGACTGCCAGCGGCGGATGGCGACGTCGACATAGAGCGGATCCAGCTCGATTACGCGCGCCCGCCTGCGGCACTTCTGCGCGGCCATGACGGTCGTGCCGGATCCGGAGAACGGGTCGAGCACGATGTCGCCGCGGCGTGAGCAATCCTTGATGGCGTCGATCACGAGCGCCGTCGGCTTCACCGTCGGGTGCATCTCGAGCTCGGCGTCCCGCCCCGAACGAAAGCTGTTGGCGCCGGCATAGTCCCAGACGTTGGTGCGATAGCGGCCGTGCTTGCCAAGCTCAATCGTGTTCACGTGCGGCCCGTGCCCCACCTTGTAGACGAACACCAGCTCGTGCTTGGAACGGTAGAACGAGCCCATGCCGCCATTGCTCTTGTTCCAGACGCATAGGTTCTTCAGCTCGGAATAGATTCCGCCGGCCGCCTTCAGCACCTCGTCCATGTGCCGCCAATCCATGCACACAAAATGGATCGCGCCATCGAGGCTCACCGCGGCCATATTGCCGAACACCACGGCCAGAAAGCCTGCAAATTCGGCCGGGCTCATCTCGCCTGAGGCCATCTGGAATTCACGGTGCTTGACCGCCCCAAGCCCGCTGACGTGACCATCGATCCGCACGTTGTAGGGGGGATCGGTGAAGACCAAGCGAGCCTGGTCGCCGTCCATCAGATCGGCAAACGAAGCCGCATCGCACGCGTCGCCGCACAGCAGACGATGCTCTCCCAGCATCCAGAGATCGCCGAGCCGCGACACCGCATCTGACCGGACGGGTGGAACCAGATCGCTGCGATCCGGCTTCTCGCGGGTCGCTTCGCCATCGACCAACAGGTCAATCTCGGCAGTCTCGAAGCCGGTTACCTCCAGATCGAAATTGACCTCGGCGCCCATCAGCTCGCGCCAGAGCACGCGCAGCTGGTCGGTGTCCCAGTCCGAGTTCAGCGCAACCTTGTTGTCGGCGAGCGAAAACGCGGTCTTCTGCCCGGGCGTCAAATGGCCGACCCGCAGTACTGGGACCCGCTCCAAACCCGCCAGGCGGGCGCCCTCGACCCGGCCATGGCCGACAAGGATCACGCCCTCCTCGTCGGCCACAACGATGCTGTTGAAACCGAACTCGCGGATCGAGGCTGCGATCTGATGCAGCTGCTTGCGCGAATGCCGCCTGGCATTGGCCGGGTTCGGCTTCAGTTCGGCAATGGGTAGGTGCTCGATTCGGAAATCACTCATGGGACCTCTCCTGGGGGATAGGCCTTATGTATACACAACCTACCATATACTTCAACGATACTTCACGAATAGCCGTGTTCAAGGCCCGCGGTGGTTAATCCCCGTCACCCCTTGATGATGATCTCGATATCTTCGGGCCGCACCCCAAACGTAGCCGCCAAAGCTTTCTTGGCTTCGGCAATGGTCAAGCCACCGGGCGCCTTGCCCGGTCCTGCGAATGAAGAGTCGGGGATCGGTTGAAACTTGAGTCGCCGCTGCTCAATCCCGAGCTCCTTCAGGCTGGCATAGGCAACCGGATTGCGCAGCTCCTTGCGCCAGACATCCGCGACGGCAATCTCGGCAAACTCCGAGATTCCAATCCGGAAGCGTGCCTGTCCCCTCGCATTCGCGCTCTCGTCAAGCGGCGTCAGCGACGCAATACGCCCCACCAGGAACGCTGTTCGCGACGCAATGCCTTCGGCCTTGTTTTTCCAGTCCTGCCGTCGGCAGCAAACAAGATAGGCACATCGCTCGACGCTTTTCGGACTGAGCACCCAACCGCGGGAGCCCGCCTGGTCTAGAATGTTCTGCCTCGTCTCGGAGGTGAAGACGACCACGGCGGCATCATTGGCTTTGGTCATGCTCAATCTGCTTTGGTCTCAACTGTATGCTCGACCTTCACCTTGTTGGAGTCGCCGTGCGCGACCAGCAATTCATTCCCGGCCTGCTGCAGCAGCCGGCTTGGCGCAAACGCCCCGTAGGCATTACGCTCGTTACGTGCGCCGTGAACCATCAGCAACAGCTTGTCGGCCAGCTCCACATGATCGCGCAATCCGGAGGATCGACAAAGCCCGACCACCCGGCGCCGCTCGGCCTGCCAATACTGTTCGATCTCGCTCAGCTGGGGGTTCTTGCGATGCTCGTACAATTCCGCCGCCGTGCGCGCGAGCAGCATCTGGGGCTGCATCGGAAGACCCCCACTCTCTTGCTCCGTCGCAAGCCACCCCCGCAGCTGCGCCTCCGCATCGCCTGGATGATCCTCCTTTGTCACCTCCCAAACCGTCTCCGACTCCGCAATCAACGACTTGATAAAATAGCTGATCAGCGCTTCGCCATTGCCGAAATACTTGACCAAGGTTTCCATATTTGAATGGGCCTCCTGGGCGATCAAGCCATTCGCGGCCCTGATTCCGAGAAGACGAAACATCTTCTGAGCGGCCTCGATCAAGCGCTCCTTGGCGGGCTTGTCAAAGCCGAAACTGGCCGGTTGTTCCGTTTTGGGAAGCTTGCGCATCAAATTGGCTCCTCACCATGTATCAGTCAATTATAGCACAACTCATGCCAATCTTCCTCTACCGCAAGCCGCCGGCGCCGAGGGCCCGCCGCGCATCTGCCGTCCGGTACGCGCACCAATACGCCATCAGAGTCGGCTGAGGTTCCGCATAAACTACTGTTTTTGTTCATATTTTTGACTCACCGAAATCGACGGCGGCGCCGCGGAAACCCGCGCAAGGCACGATTTATGGGATTCCGGCCCTGTCCGGGTGCGGACTGGAGCCAAATCTCCTCCACGGCCTTCCCTGGGCCTTGGCGAGGCTATCGACTTTTTCGCCTATCCGCGCGCCCCCCCGATCAGTCATGGCCGCCACTGCCCTGAACCTCCGACTGACGCGACCGATCGAGAGAACGACCGCCGATAGCCGATCATGCAAGCTGCCGCTTCCTAGCCTGCGTCGTCTTTCATCCGAACAACCTGGCGAGCAAATCATCTGCGCTATCGATGCGCTCAAAGCAGGCCTTGCCGAGGTCGCGATGCATGGGTCGTTCGAGCTTCTGTCCGGTGCTGTCACCGCGCGAATGCCGGCTGACCTTCGAGCCCAAATCCGGCAACCTTTCTCCCGGCTGGCCACCGAACCAGAAGTACCGCTCCAACGTCAATGTCTGCTGGTTCACCTCAAGCCAAATCACGCAGCCGCTGGGCTTTTCGAGCAGCCGGGTGCTGACGGTCACGTGCCGGACCGCGGAGCCCGAAAAGGTCGACTTCAACTGGATATGCCGAAGGATCCCGTTGGCTTCTAATACGATGTCGTAGCCGCCCCGATCGACCTCGCTCTTGAGCACCTCGATGTCGTGGCGGCCCTGCTGCCAACGCGTGGCCATGAGCTCTCCGAGCAGAAGGTGAAAGAGCGCCTGCTCCCGAATACTGGAGGCGCGGGAGTGAGATGTAAGCGGATCCTGATGCAGTTCAGCGAGCACTGTAAAACTCCTTTGGGTTGGTCATACCCCGCCATTGCGCTCCGCTGGCCGCACAAGTCCAGCGCAACCGCGCTCCCCGCCAGCCAGCTTCGCATAGCAGAGTTAATAGTATCCTGTTTTGGGATAATCCCGATCTAGGATCAGATTGACCGCCGCCGAATCGCAAGCGCCCCGGCGGCCATGGAAAAATCCCTCAAATCCGCTGAATATGCCCGCCTCATCGCCCTTCTTGTCGCAACGCGACATAAGGCCGGGATCCGTCAGCACGCCCTCGCCAAGAAGCTGCGCAAGCCGCAATCCTTCGTGGCCAAATACGAGGGCGGCGAACGCCGGTTGGATATCGTTGAGTTCATTGCCATTGCGGAGGCGCTTGGGGCCGATCCGCGGAAGCTGCTTCGGCGGTTTATGATGGAGAAAACAAGATCATCTTCAAAGGCGATCGTGGCAACCTCTCGGGCTCGCCCAATGATTCCGTAGGAACCGGGCACACGAAGGCGTCCGGACGGGCTAGCGGCTCTATGAGCCGCTCGTCCACCAACTCGGCGGCAAGCGTCAGGCAAGCCCTGGCCCAGAAGGCGAATCCGAAACTGGAAAACGCAATCGAGTCCTTCGGCCGAAGTTTGGGACAAGCTAGGATCTCGCCTGGTGTATTTGCCGGATCCTGTTTTACGTTAAGGACAGCAATTGGTGAGATTCATTATGAAATTGCTTGCGATTGCAGTTTTGTGCGCTTTGGTCCTTTGTCCAGCCAAGGGGCATTCGCCGGCCACGACGTAAAAGGTTACGGTGATTGCGAGGCGGGCCGGGCGGCAGGGCAACGGCGAGCAAGCTAACAGCGATGACTAGCGTTCTGCTTGACGGGGGTTCCTAGGGGAACCGGTACTGGAAGAACAATAGGGGCTGGTTGAGCCGATTTACTTGGTCCCAAGTAGGTATTGCGACGCGCTTCCTTCTTTTGTACAGCGCGGAAAGGCTGGGCATTACAAATGCATTTTGACCGTTTGGTCGATGAGATTTACGAAGCCGCCATAGTCCCGGAGCGGTGGAAGATTGTACTTGATAGATTGGCGCGTTTAGCTGACGCTGAAGGTGCACTACTATTTGCTGCGGCGCCCGGGCTGCCCCGCTGGCTGTCAACCGACACTATTCGCTCCCGCGTAGAAGCTTGGATTGATAGTCCCTTTTATTTGAACAATCCTCGAGGCGAGCGGCTGGTCCCGATCAAGGAACCGCGCTTCCTTACCGACCTTGATGCATTCACTCTCGAGGAGCTGGAGCAAGAACCCTATTACACTAATTTTCTTCGGCCCCAAGGTCTGGGCTGGTGCATCGGCACCTCGGTATACTCGCCGGCGGGAGATATCCTTGTTGTCTCGATCGAAAAGGCTCACGAAAAAGGACCCGTACCGCGGGAGGTCGCCGAACAACTCGATCGTCTCCGCCCGCATCTCGCTCGCGCCGCATTGCTGTCGGGACGCGTTGGCCTCGAGCGAGCGCGAGCAACGGTTGAAAGTCTGAAAATGATCGGCCTGGCGGCAGCTGTGCTAGGCCATGGTGGTAAGGTGCTGGCGGCCAACGACGCCCTGTTTGCCTGTGAACCCGACCTTCGGATTGGTGCTGGCTCTCAACTCGAATTTGCGAATCCAGCCGTTCATGCTCTTTTTGCCACCGCGTCGGAAGGAAGATCCGCCTCCACTCATGGGGCGTCTATTCCGGTTCGGAGGACGCGCACGCGCGAGGCCTTTGTGGTCCATGTCCTGCCGATGCGCGGATCGGGACGCGATGTCTTTTCGGGAGCCGAATTCCTGCTTTACGTGACACCAGTCATTCAGCAGCCGGGCCCGCCCCCGGAAATCCTTCAGGCGTTGTTCGACCTTTCGCCTGCCGAAGCCCGCGTTGCCGCAATGATTGCCAGGGGCATCTCAGTTGACGCAACGGCGCAAGCGCTCTCAGTCAAGCCAAATACGATCCGCATGCAGCTCAAGGCAATCTTTGCAAAGACCGGCACTAGCCGGCAGGCTGAGCTCGTGAGCCTGCTGCGCCTGGCACCTTCCAGGTAGCAGCGGTGGTATGCTGCCCGAAGCGTAAGCACGCGCTTGTTTAGGTTAAGCTGCAGTAGCCTGTGAGTTTTTGCGCGCCTTTACCCAAATGGGTAAAGCAACGCTGCGGGTCGCGGGTAAGATGGTTACAAATTAATTTACGCTGTCACCACGACAGTAATCTGTTTTCAGAGGCAGGGACGCTTTCCCAGGGGCAAGGGGGCTCCTCAAGCATACCCGCAGTCTGCCTAGACATCGCCACACGGATAAAGCCGTGCGCGGCGCGTGGATACGCGTGCGCCCTTTTCAGGAGGATGAGGATCCATGATTATCACCGGCACAAACGGCAACGACGCCATCACCGGCACTGCCGGTGGAGATCTCATCAGCTCCGGCAATGGTAACGACACCATCAATGGGTCCGCCGGAAACGACATCATCGATGCGGGCAATGGCGACGATAAGGTCAACGGCGGCGCAGGCATCGATCTGATCTTTGGCGGCAATGGAAACGATACACTCGACGGTGGATCTGGTAGCGACGTCGTTAGCGGCGGCAATGGCAACGACATCCTCATCTACACTGCATCCGAAAACGTCAACGCCATTGACATCTACGATGGCGGCAACGGGCAAGACACTCTTCGCCTGATCGTCAGCCAGTCCATGGCGAGCTCAGCGGCATTTCTCGCAGACATCGCGGCACTGCAGGCGAAACTGGCGCACGGCAGCGCCACCTACCTATTCAACAGCTTCAATCTCCTCGTTACGGATATTGAAAAGCTCCAGGTTGTCATCGAGCCAAGCGCCAATCACCCACCCGTTGCGGTTGCCGATGTCGCCAGCACTAACGAGGACACGACCCTCACGATTATTGCTTCTGCGTTGCTTGCCAACGATACCGACCCCGACGCCAACGATACGAAAACAATCGTATCCGTGCAGGGAGCGCAGCACGGCAGCGTCTCGCTGAACAGCAGCGGCAATGTCATATTCACCGCCGATACCAATTATTCGGGTGTTGCCAGCTTTACCTACACGATGAAAGACAGTGCCGGCGCAACGTCGACGGCGACCGTCACGGTAAACGTTGCCGCGGTCAACGATGCCCCGACTGCTACGAACCTCTCTGCTAGTGAGATCTATACGGAGGATGCGCCGCTCAATCTCACTGACATCATTGTCACTGACGTCGACAGCGCCGCTGTCACGGTGAAGTTGGCGCTCTCGAATCCGGCTGCCGGAACTCTGAGTGCGGGCGCGTCCGGCGGGGTAACCTCAACCTACAATGCGCTAGCAGGCGTCTGGTCGGCTTCCGGCGCAACCGCCGATGTCAACGCCTTGCTGGCAGGGGTCACTTTCAACCCAGCTGCGAACTTCAACGGAAACTTCTCGATCGCGACCAGTGTCAGCGATGGAGTTGCTCCGCCAGTGATGGGCGCCAAGAACTTCAGCGGAATTGCCGTCAACGACGCCCCGATCGCAACGAACCTGTCTGCTCCTGAGACTTATACGGAAGACACACCGCTCAACCTCTCCGATATCGTCATCACTGACATTGACAGCAGCACGATCACGGCGACCCTTACGCTGTCGAACCCGGCGGCCGGCACGCTGAGCACCGCCACCTCGGGCGCGGTGACCGCGAGCTACGCAGGGGGAGTCTGGACGGCGTCAGGTGCGACGGCTAACGTCAATGCCCTACTGGCGGGTGTGAAATTCATCCCGGCAGCAAACTTCAACGGCAATTTTTCGATCGCCACCACCGTCAGCGATGGAACGGCGTCCGTTACCGCTGCAAAGGCATTCACAGGCGTGGCCGTGAATGATTCCCCCGTCGCGATAGCTGACACACTGGCTGCGACTGAAGACTCCGCTATTACTTATACGCGGGCGCAATTGCTCGGTAACGACATCGACATCGACAATTCCAATGCCCAGCTCTCGATCAATTCAGTAACGAGCGGAACCGGCGGTACCGCCGTCCTTAACAGTGACGGCAGCGTTACGTTTACACCGACCCATGATGTCAATGGCGCCGCGACCTTCACCTACACCATCACTGATGGCGCTCTGACAAGTACCCCCGCAACGGCGACCGTAAACATAGCACCGGTCGCGACGGCGCCGACGATCGCCCACGAACGAATCGAGGTTAACGTCACAACTGCGCCAATCGCGTTGAACATTCAGATCAGCGACCCCGATACCAGCGATACGCTGGCATCGACCGTTCAGGTTACCGGCGTTCCGCCCGAATATATGTTGACCGCTGGGGCCCAGTCCACAGACGACCCCGGAGTCTGGATCGTCAACCTGAGCGATGTGGCCGGTCTGGCTATCCAGCTCAGGCCTGATGCCATCGCCGAAAAGCAGACGATAGCACTGAGCATCACGGCGAGCTCTTTCGACCACGCGGACGTTGCGCAAAAGACTGAAGTACTGAACATCCAGATCAATGATCCGGATGTAAAAGTTGCGGCCGACGGATACATCGCCGATGCACTGGTCTTTGTCGACAAAGCGGACGGAAACGGCGTTTACAATGGCATTCTCGACTTGGGGGAATCGTTCACTTACACTGCGAGTGATGGCACGTTCAGCCTTGACACGTCGGGCGGCCAACTGGTCCTTCAGAGCGTTCATGGCGGCGGCCATAACACCATCGATGTGTTGACCGGCCTGCCGTTCAACGGCACGCTAAAGGCTCCGAGCGGCTCGACCGTCGTGACGCCGCTCACCAATCTGATCGTAGCGGTCGCGGGTGCCGGCGGCGACACCGCGGCAGCTGAAGCTTCCGTGAAGGCGGCGCTGGGGCTATCTGACTCGGTGAGCCTGACGACGCTGGATCCGATCGCCGCGACCGTCTCGGCGGCGCCTGGTGCGGCTGACGTTCTCGCGGCGTCAATCCAGGTGCAGGCGACCGTGGCTCAGCTCTCGGCGGCGACGGGTGCCTCTCTTGAGTCAGTCATCGGCGCGCTCGCCCAGACCGTGACCGCAGGCAATGTTGACCTCGGCGCGCCCTCGACGGTTTCTGCGCTGGCGACGGTGGTCAACAATACGCTTCCGCCCGAGCAGCAGCTCTCGGCGACTGACCTCGATGCGATTGCTCAGGTCGTCCAGGAATCTAACGCTCAGATTTCGAGCAGCCTTACGAACACCACCGATCTGAGCCAAGTCGCCCAGGCGGCACAAGTGGCCTTTGGCGACACAACGCAGGCGCTCTCGGACGCGGCGAACGGCGCCGGCGGCACCACCTTCAGCAGCGTGCAGAACGACTATACAGGCACTGCGCTAGAGCAGAAGATAGCAGCGGCTCCGCTTACGCTGACGGGCACAGAAGTTGCCGACACGCTGATGGGTGGCGACGGCAACGATCTGATTTCTGGTCTCGGCGGCAACGACACGCTCAAGGGCGGAGCCGGCGATGACATGATTTCGGGGGGCGCGGGCAAGGATGCTTTAACCGGCGGGGCGGGCAACGACAGCCTCGATGGCGGTGTGGACTTTGACCGGGCTATATACACCGAAGCGACCGGTGGCATCACCGTTCACCTTGGAGCGGGGACTGCGATCGGCGCGGGCGTCGGCACCGATACTCTGATCTCGATCGATGGCGTCATCGGCAGCAACTTCAACGACTATCTTGACGGTACAGGCTACACCGGGAACACCGGTTTGCCGGGCGCCATAATTGGCTTCGCCGAATTTGAAGGCGGCGCAGGTGACGATACGATCGTCGGCGCGAGGAATGTGCAGGGCCATGCTCTGACGCGCGTGAGCTATCTCGGCGCATCCGCCGGGGTGACTGTCGACATCCAGTCAGGACAAGCTTACGGAACGGCTCCAGGCGACGTTGCCAATGTCGGCCACGATACGATCAGCAACATTCTGAATGTCTGGGGTTCGAACTACGACGATACACTGCTCGGAAGCGACAACGGATCCGGCTCGTTCGAGGCATTCGAAGGACGTCGTGGCAATGATTTCATCGATGGTCGCGGCGGCTATGACGTCGTCGTTTATGCGACCGACTTGACGACGACGATGGGCATCACGGTCAACATGGCCGCAGGCACCGTCAGCGGCGATGCGACGGTCGGCACCGATACCCTGCGCAATGTCGAAGCCGTGCGCGGCACCAACTTTGCTGATTCTTACAACGCTTCGAACTTTGGCACGGCGGGCACCGCCAATATCGGCTCGCTTGGCACGTTCAACGACTTCCAGGGAGGTGGCGGCGACGACGTTGTCATTGGCAACGGCAATACTCGTGTCAACTACTCCAGCGCGCTTGCTGGCGTCACGGTCAACTTGCAAACGGACCTCAATCAGGCAGGGGTTACTGCCACGAACGTCGTGGGTAGTGCAACCGGCACCACGGAGGGTGCAGATTCGCTAACTGGCGTGAATGCCGCGCAAGGTTCTTCTTTTGACGACACTCTGCTCGGATCCAACTTCAACAACACGTTCACGGGTCTGGGCGGCGACGACTTCATCGACGGCCGCGGCGGGTTCGACACCGCCAGCTACAACAGCATGACGCTTGCAACCGGCGGCATCGTTGTCGAAATGGCTGCCGGCACTGTGACCGATAACGTCAACAACGTGATTGGCCACGACACGCTTCGCAACATCGAGGGTGTTCAGGGCACCGGCTATGCCGACACGTTCGACGCGACCGGCTATGGCCTGGGCGGTGCGCTGAACGTCTCCACCAGCAACGGCAACTTCAACCAGTTCGAGGGCCTTGGCGGCGATGACGTCATTACCGGCAACGGCGCAACCCGCGTGCTCTACAGCAATGCGACGGGCGGGGTGAGCGTCACGATCGGGGTGAACGGTGCCGGCACGGCCACGGGCGACGCCTCGACCGGCCACGACAGCTTCACCGGCGGGGTCAATGCAGCGATCGGCGGCAATTTTGCCGACAGCTACGACGCCTCGGCCTTCAACAACGGCTTCAACTCGTTCCAGGGCAATGCCGGCAACGACACCATCACCGGCAACGGTTCCACCCAGGTGCAGTACAGCAATGCCACCTCCGGCGTAGCGATCACGATCGGAGCCGGCGGCGCAGGTTCGGCCTCGGGAGACGGCTCGGTCGGCACCGACACCTTCACCGGGGTCAACAGCGCGGTCGGCGGCAATCTCAACGACAGCTACAATGCCTCGGCCTTCAACGCCGGCTTCAACTCCTTCCAGGGCAATGGCGGCAACGACACCATCACCGGCAACGGCGCCACCCAGATCCAGTACAACAACGCAACCGGTGCGGTGAGCGTCAATATCTCGGCCGGCACCGCCACCGGCGACGGTTCGGTCGGCACCGACACCATCACCGGCGGCGTCAACAGCGTGCTCGGCTCCAACTTCGCCGACACCATCACCGGATCTTCAGGCGCCGACTTCCTCAACGGCAACGGCGGCAACGACACCATCAATGGTGGCGGCGGCAATGACAATCTGAACGGCGGGTTCGGTGCCGACACCTTTGTATACGCCAATGGCGGCGGCGCGGACTTCATCAACGACTTCAATCGCGGCCAGGGCGACCGCATCGACGTCACGGGCGTGACGGGGGTCTTCACCCTTGCCGATATCCAGGCTCATGCGACGCAGCAGGGAGCGAACACCGTCATCGACTTCGGCAGCGGCAACACGATCACGCTGGCCAACATTGCGGCCGGTAGCCTCGTTGCGACCGACTTCGTGTTCAACAATACCGTCCCCGGCACGTCCGGCAACGATACGCTGGTCGGCACCAGCCAGATCGACGGCATCTATGGGATGGACGGCAACGACCGCCTGCAAGGGCTCGGCGGCAATGACCTGCTGGACGGCGGCAACGGCTTCGACCGGGCGGTCTATACCGAGGCGACCGGATCGATCACGGTCAATCTTGCGGCCGGCACGGCCAGTGGAGCCGGGATAGGCAGCGACACGCTCGTCAACATTGAAGGCGCCGTCGGCGGGGCATTCAATGACACGTTCAATGCTGCCGGATTTGCCGGATCGAGCGCGCAAGCGGGTGTTGCCGCTGGTCAAAGCGGGTTCGAGGGGCGCGGCGGCGATGACGTCATCACTGGTCGGATCAACGATCTGGGCCAGTCCGTAACCCGGGTGGAGTATGTTGGTGCGTCGGCTGCGGTGACGGTCGATCTTGCGGCCGGCACTGGTCAGGGCACGGCGGCCGGCGACCTCGCCAATGTCGGCCACGACACATTCACCAATGCCCTGCAGGGTGTGTTTGGATCGGCCTTCAACGACACGATCTACGGCAGCAACAATGCCAACTTCACCTATGAGGCCTTCGAAGGCCGCGCCGGCGACGACTATATTGATGGCCGCGGTGGCTATGACATCGTCGCCTACAACAACGATCCCGCGACCGGCTCGGGGATAACCGTCAACCTTGCCGCCGGCACGGTGACCGGTGATGGCACCGTCGGCACCGACACGCTCCGCAATGTGGAGGCCGTTCGCGGCACGATCTTCGACGACGTGTTTGACACGACCGGCTACGGTGCCCCCGGCGCTCTCAATGTCTCGACCACCAACGGCAACTTCAACGATATTGCTGGAGCCGGCGGCAACGACAGCATCATCGGCAATGGCAACACCCGCCTCAACTACGCGATCGCGCTGGCGGCCGTCACCGTCGATCTGGAGACCACGGCCGGCACCGCCATCACCGTTGCAGGCAGTGCGACCGGGACGACTGAGGGAATCGACACGTTCACCGGCGTCAATGCCGTTCAAGCCTCGGTCTTCAACGACACGCTGCTGGGCTCCAGCTACAGCAACACGTTCACGCCGCTTGGCGGCGATGATTACATGGACGGCCGCGGCGGGTTCGACACGGCGAGCTACAACAGCCTGAACACGGTGACGGGCGGCATCGCAGTCGCCATGGCCGCCGGCACCGTGACCGGCGATGCCTCCATCGGCACCGACACGCTTCGCAACATCGAGGGTGTTCAGGGCACCGGCTATGCCGACACGTTCGACGCGACCGGCTATGGCCTGGGCGGTGCGCTGAACGTCTCCACCAGCAACGGCAACTTCAACCAGTTCGAGGGCCTTGGCGGCGATGACGTCATTACCGGCAACGGCGCAACCCGCGTGCTCTACAGCAATGCGACGGGCGGGGTGAGCGTCACGATCGGGGTGAACGGTGCCGGCACGGCCACGGGCGACGCCTCGACCGGCCACGACAGCTTCACCGGCGGGGTCAATGCAGCGATCGGCGGCAATTTTGCCGACAGCTACGACGCCTCGGCCTTCAACAACGGCTTCAACTCGTTCCAGGGCAATGCCGGCAACGACACCATCACCGGCAACGGTTCCACCCAGGTGCAGTACAGCAATGCCACCTCCGGCGTAGCGATCACGATCGGAGCCGGCGGCGCAGGTTCGGCCTCGGGAGACGGCTCGGTCGGCACCGACACCTTCACCGGGGTCAACAGCGCGGTCGGCGGCAATCTCAACGACAGCTACAATGCCTCGGCCTTCAACGCCGGCTTCAACTCCTTCCAGGGCAATGGCGGCAACGACACCATCACCGGCAACGGCGCCACCCAGGTCCAGTACAACAACGCAACCGGTGCGGTGAGCGTCAATCTGTCAGCCGGCACCGCCACCGGCGACGGTTCGGTCGGCACCGATACCATCACCGGCGGCGTCAACAGCGTGCTCGGCTCCAACTTCGCCGACAGCATCACCGGATCTTCAGGCGCTGACTTCCTCAACGGCAACGGTGGCAACGACACCATCAACGGTGGCGGCGGTAACGACAATCTGAGCGGCGGCGGAGGCAATGACAATTTCGTATTCGTCTCCGGAGCAACCGCTGGTGCCACCATCACCGACTTCACAGGCAACGGAGCTTCTCTAGGAGATACACTGGAGTTTCACGGCTTTGGGCTGGCCACCGACGGAGCGACCCTGACGCAGATTGGGTCGAGCAATCAGTGGCTCGTGCACTCAGGTTTGGACGCACACGAGGAGACCATCACGATCAATGGCGGTGTGCATGCCACGGACTTCCACTTTCTGACATAGCCCCCGTTTGCGATTATTTGGCTAAACTCCTGACGGCCTAGCGTGTCCCGCTGGGGCCGTTTCTGCATCGCCCAGACAGCTGCATTGACGAAACTCGGTGTGTGGCCTTCGAGCAAGCTCTTTGTAGCCCTGCTTCAGCCAGCGCCTCAGGAAACGTTGCTGCGCGGCCCGCACCGGCCTCTCATAGCGCTCCAGTCTAGCGAGACGCTTGGAAAGCTTGGGGCACGGGGAGTCCATCAACGCGACAAGCAACTCGTGGCGGGCTTGCCGGATGCGCCCTAGTCGCAGATTGGCGCGGACAAGGTCATCCACGGCAACCGAGCTGTGTTGCTGCTTAAGTCTTGTCGCGGATATGCAACCTCCTGTGCCGGAGCTGGCATTCTCCTCCATATCCGGACACGAGAGCCCGTGTCGACGGGCATTACGGCTCGACCTGGCCTTTCCAACCTTCGTTTTAGGCCCAGTGCTTCGCTTGGCATTCAGCCGGTTCGCTTCGATCTTCCGTTCTGAGGTCATTACTCCGCGTTCTACGGTTTGCGCTAACCCGCACACTTCCCTCCATGACCCGGGACAGCTAGGTGATCAAAAGGTCGACTGAAAAATCTCAACGAATTGATTGAAGCTCAGGCCGCATGCCGGTTCAAGTCCTCGGATGCGGATATCGAGGTCTGCATCGCATAGTCGCGGCGGAGATGGCTCCTCGCGATCGGCTTCGCTCGCTGGATCTGGCCAAGGTGAAGATATCGAAACCTCACTGAACTGAGCCAAACCACCGCTCGTTCCGCTGACTCCCGTTATTTGGCTTCGATTTGTCAGTTTGCGATGGAGAATTCAGGGCGGCCAATTTCCGTTGATCTAATTGCAATATGAGCAACAAGATTGCTGCAGAAAGGACTGGCATTCCGGTGCGAACGGAGCGTTACTGAGTCGGCCGGGCGCGATGGCAGCGCCGGTATCTCACCTCGCGGACGCGGGGCTTCAGGCAGTGCGGCGAAGAGCGCCGCTGTTCTTGAAGGGAGATACAGGTGCGTAGCGTACAGAGTGAAGGCCGGGCCGACCCACAACATCAAGTCATCAGGTTCAACCCGAACGACCGGCGCCATTTCATCGGCGGCTCGGACGCCCGCATCATCATGGGGGATGACCAGGAGAACCTTATCCGCCTTTGGCGGGAAAAGCGCGGCGAAATCGAACTGCAGGATCTCTCCGACAATCTGATCGTCCAACTCGGGACCGTGACGGAGGTCTTGAACCGCGCCTGGTACCAGCGCGCGAGCGGACACACGGTGAAAGACATCCAGAAACGTGTGCGCCATCCCATCCACAAATGGATGGCCGCAACGCTTGATGGGACCGTCGAGCAGACCGGTGCCGTCTTCGAGGCCAAGTTCATGCTGCCTTGGGCCTTTACAGAGGAAACCGCGGCCGAAAAGCACATGGCCCAGCTACAGCACAACATGTGGGTCACCGCTTCCCGAAGCGCCGTTCTCTCGATCATCACCGGCGGCGGCAAATGGGTCGAGATCAAAATCCACGCCGATCCGCTCTATCAGCATCTCCTGCTCACCGCCGAAAAGAAGTTCTGGCGTTGTGTCCAAAGCGGCGAGCCGCCCATCCTCTTCAATATCGAAACACCCCGCCCAAGACTCGAGGCGGTCAAGGTCGTCGATATGTCGACCTCGAACCAATGGGCTGAACTGGCGGCGACCTACCTGCGGACGCGAGAGGCCCACGGGGAGCACGAGACGGCCAAAGCGGATCTGAAAAAGCTGATGCCGGAGGATGCCAAGGAGGCAACCGGCCATGGGATCAAGGCCAAGCGGTCCAAGTCCGGCGCCATCAGCTTTGACGCTCTCGCCGTGGAGGCCTCCGATGCATCAGTCCAGTGAGCGGATCGGGGCGATCGCGGGCGCCCTTGCCCGGGCGCAGGCCGAGCTTACCAACCCCGAAAAGACGCTGACGGCGATAATCCGGTCGCCCTTTCCGCGGGAGGACGACCGGACATTTCGGTACGCCTCCTTGGCCTCCGGCCTGGCAATTGTCCGCAAGACGCTGAGTCAGCAGGAGATCGCAACCGTCCAGACCACGCGGATCGATGCCACCAGCGGTCAGGTGCATCTCACGACCTTGCTGGCCCACGCCTCCGGCGAATGGATTTCCTCCGATTGGCCGGTCTGCGCCGCAAAGGAGGTCGAGGCCCCGCATCGCATGGGCGCCTCGTTGACCTATGCCCGCCGCTACGCCCTGTTCGCTCTCGTTGGCATTGCCGGTGAGGACGACCTCGATGCCCCAGATGCGATCGCCGGACCTCCCGCGGCCGCCGAGCCCCAAGCCGCTCCGGGCCCAAAGGGAAAGCCCGCCAAAGCGGTCTTGAACCGACCGGCAGTCCTGAAGCCTCAACAATCCGCTGAGTTACGGGAGCGATTGCTGACCCAGCTGGCGGCCGCATCAGGGGATGGCGACGACCTCTTAAGCTGGGCCAAAGCCAGCCTTCCCCTGAAGAACACCCTCCTGGAGGCCGACGCCCGGGCCCTGGAGGCGGCCTATCAGATGAGGCTCGAAGAGGTGGCCCGGTCTGAGACCGAAGCTGATCTGCCATCATCCGAGGCTGAGCGCGCCCTCGGACAGGAACCGGCGGAAGAACTTTCCCTCTCCCAAGCCGCTATCCCAGGCTCAAGCTCCGACGGGCCGGCGCATCAGCCAGGGAGCGGCCTCGCCTTCCCAAAAGAGCCCCCGCGCAAGCGGAGCAAGGCCCACCTTGCTTTTATCCGGGCACAGCCCTGCCTGGTCTGCAAGCAGGCGCCATCCGATGCCCACCACCTCAAGTTCGCCCAGCCGCGAACACTCGGGCGCAAGGTCAGCGACGAATTCACCGTTCCATTATGCCGCTCTCATCATCAGGCTCTCCATCGTTATGGCAACGAAAAGGCATGGTGGGTGGATATGCAGATATCGCCCTTGGCTGTCGCGAGCAAGTTATGGGCATCGAGCCCCGTTCATGACCCCGCCAAGCCAAGCATGGCCACTTATGATGCTTCATCACAGGCCCGGCCGGAGGCCACGCGCCAATGAATGGCCCGTTCAGCAACGCCACACCGCTAGCCGCGTCCGCCATTCCGGTCGAATTCCAGGCCTTGTGTCCTGCTCCCCAACTCCTCCCCGGAGAAAGCATCGACCACTATCGCGCGCTCCAGGCCGTCATCTTCCAAGACATAGCACCGCAATCCGCGATCGAGTGGCTGCTCGCCATTGATGTTGCGGAGCTGTCCTGGGAGATCCAGCGCTATCGGATTCTGCGGCACAAGCTGCTGGATTCCTATCGTCAAAAAGCAATAGAGATGACGCTTCGTCGGATCGATGTCGCGGGCGTCGCGCCCAACTTCAAAGAAGACGCCGAACGCTACACGATTCAGAGCGCGCTGGACTGGCGGCTCGATCCCATTGCTGCAGACGAAATCGAAGCACGTCTCGCATCATATGGCTTCGATCAGCACACCATTAGCGTGGAAGTTTATGTGCAAGCCCGCGAGATCTTCACGCTATTCGAGACGTTGATGAACGCGGCACAGTTGAGACGGCTGTTCTTGCTCAAGGAGATCGGTAGCCGCCGCCGAATGCAGGACCCGCCCAACTTCGTCCCGGGTCAACCGAGGTCCCGATCGAGAGCGGAGAAAATCTCATTCCTGCAGAACCACACCGGCAAGGCTTCGGGATGATGAAGGCGGAGACTATCGAACCTGCCATTCAAGCCTGCTTCTGCGAGATACACACGAAGCTCAAAGAGGCAGAAAAAATTGCCAGGGCCGCCCGTGCTTGTGCAGACGCCGGCAGCATCTCGGAGGCAATTCAGGTCTCAATGAATATCGAGCAACTCGTCTATGAGGTTGGACGGCTCCATGATGCCGCATGTCTGCTGGCTCGGAATGCCACGATTGGCGAGGGAGGATAAAACCCACTAAGGTTTGCGCTGCTTGCGAACGAATCGCCAGTCTCTGCTCAATGCCGTCTCGTTAACCCGATAGGCGCCTTCAGTCGATCAACTCGGAAATGTAAAGCTCCTGTATCGCTCGCGCGGATGCAGGTACGAGCACCTCCGAACTGCTCGGCTTTTAAGGGGGACTTGAGCGCAGGAGAGCCGGCGAGGACTACTTGGACAAATAGGCGTCGTAAGCACGCCGGATTCCATCCTCGAGCGAGGTCGTTGCGCGCCAGCCGAGTTTTGCGAGGCGGCTGACGTCGAGCAGCTTGCGCGGCGTGCCGTCGGGACGCGAGGTGTCGAAACTGATCTCGCCGCTGTAGCCGGTGATTTCGGCGACCACGCGCCCGAATTCGGCAATGGTGATGTCCTCGCCGGTTCCGATATTGACCAGCTCCGCGCTCGAATAGGTCTTCATCAAGTGCACGCAGGCATCCGCCATGTCGTCGACATAAAGGAACTCGCGCCGCGGCGTGCCGGTGCCCCAGACGATGACACTCTTCGCGCCCGCAACCTTGGCCTCGTGGAAGCGGCGGATCAGGGCCGCGACCACGTGGCTCATTTCGGAATGATAATTGTCACCGGGGCCGTAGAGATTGGTCGGCATCACGCTGATGAAGTCGCACCCGTACTGGCTGCGATAGGCCTCCGCCATCTTGATGCCGGCGATCTTGGCGATCGCGTAGGGCTCGTTGGTCGGCTCCAGCGGACCAGTCAGCACTGAATCTTCGCGCAGCGGCTGCGCCGCCAGCTTCGGATAGATGCAGGACGAGCCCAGAAACATCAGCTTCTCGGCGCCGTTCTGATGCGCGGCGTGGATTACGTTGGCGGCGATTGCGATGTTATCGTAGATGAATTCGGCACGCAGCGTGTTGTTGGCGACGATGCCGCCGACCTTTGCCGCGGCAAGGAAGATCACCTGCGGCCGCGTCTTCGCGAACCAGTCGAACACGGCGGCCTGGTTGCAGAGATCGACCTCGCGCCGGTCCACGGTGACGAGCCTGACGTCCTCCCGTTCGAGCCGGCGCACGAGCGCGCTGCCCACCATGCCGCGATGGCCGGCGACGTAGACGCTTTTGCCTGTCAGCTCAAACGGTGCGTTTGCCACTCGCCGCATCCCGCTTTGCGTCCGCCAGATCGCTCGCCATCATCTCCGCGACGAGCTCTGCAAAGCTCCGCTTCGGCTTCCACCCAAGCACCTCGCGGGCCTTGCTGGCGTCGCCGACGAGGAGATCGACCTCAGTCGGCCGGAAATAGGTCGGATCGATCTTCACAACAGTCTTGCCACTCTTCTCATCGACGCCAGTCTCCTCGACGCCTTTGCCGCGCCATGCGATGCGGCGGCCGACCTGCGCGAACGACAACTCGACCATCTCACGCACCGAGTGCATTTCGCCGGTGGCGAGCACGAAATCGTCGGGCTTGTCGGCCTGAAGTATCTTGTGCATGCCCTCGACATAGTCGCGCGCATGTCCCCAGTCGCGCTTGGCCGAGAGATTGCCGAGATAGAGCGTCTCTTCCAGGCCGACTTCGATGCGCGCGACGCCGCGCGTGATTTTACGCGTGACGAAGGTCTCGCCGCGGATCGGGCTCTCGTGGTTAAACAGGATGCCGTTGCTCGCGAACATGCCATATGCCTCGCGATAGTTCACCGTGATCCAGTAGCCGTAGAGCTTTGCCACTCCGTAAGGCGAGCGCGGATAGAAGGGCGTGGTCTCCTTCTGCGGGATCTCCTGAACCAGGCCATAGAGCTCGGAGGTCGAGGCCTGGTAGAACCGTGTCTCCTTCTCCATGCCGAGGATGCGGATCGCTTCCAACAGGCGAAGCACGCCGATGCCGTCGGCATTGGCGGTGTACTCCGGGCTCTCGAAACTGACGGCGACATGGCTCTGGGCAGCGAGATTGTAGATCTCAGTCGGCCGGATCTGCTGCACCAGGCGGATCAGATTGGTCGAGTCCGTCATGTCCCCGTAGTGCATCAGAAACGGCACGTCGCCGACATGCGGATCCTGGTAGAGATGATCGACCCGCGCGGTGTTGAACGAGGAGGAACGCCGCTTGATGCCGTGCACGACATAGCCGAGCGACAACAGATATTCGGCGAGATAGGCGCCGTCCTGGCCGGTCACGCCGGTGATGAGAGCCCGCTGGCTCATTGTCTAAATCCTCTTAACCATGACATCTCCTCGGGATCTTGCCGCCCAACTATCGCGACGCACAATCAACGTAGGTATTTGACCAGACCAGGACAAAGGTCAATTGTTCCCGTCGCAGCAGCTGCGCAATCTACACGAGACTGCAATTCATTGGGTAGACTTGGTCCTGATCGCCCGTACTTCCTTTAGGTCCCGGCTACCTTCACAGGCGGAGCCTTTGCAACACGATAGTCAGCCTCGGTTACACCTGTCTGAACGGCGCCGGCCGCCTCCGGTCGCTCGATCCAGTTCTGCCGGACAGGGATGCTTTGATGTGAAGTGCGCTGGAGGTCAATAGCGCGGACCCGGTGCGCCTTGTCGGAACGCCCGACCGGCACGGTCGCTTCATTGATGCAATGACCGAGGTTGCCTGGGCTGCGTTCGGCATAAAGCTGGCTTGCTTTGTGCTGGACTGAGCTGCTGCCGGTTTGATGGACACCGAGTTTAGGTGTTTCATGAAGCCGGAGGTGGGTCATGCGGAGACGAAGGTTCAGTCGAGAATTCAAGATCGAGTCGGTCAAGCTGGTGAGAGAGCGCGGGGTGTCGGTGGCGCAAGCCGCCCGGGATCTGGATCTCCATGAGAATCTGCTGCGCAAATGGGTGAAGGACTTCGGTTCCGACCCGGCTCAGGCCTTCCCCGGCCACGGGCAGATCAAGCCGGCACAGCAGGAGATCGAGCGGCTGAGGCGGGAAGTTGCCAAGCTGAAGGCTGAGCGGGATATTTTAAAAAAGGCCGCAGCCTTCTTCGCGAAGGAAGCGACATGAAGTTCGTCTTCATCGCCACGGGACGATCTGGCCGGTGGCATGGCTGTGCGATGCGTTGGGGGTGTCCCGATCGTGCTTCCATGCCTGGCTGAACCGAACGCCCAGCGCCAGGTCCCGAAGCGACGAAGTGGTGGGCCGCCAGGTAAAAGCAAGCTTCCTTGCCAGCAACCGAACCTATGGTGCACGGCGGGTCTTGCGTGATCTGCTGGAGGAAGGCGTCGCTTGCGGCCTGCACCGGATCGAGCGACTGATGCGATTGCAGGCCTTGCGGGCGCGGCCGCGACGCCGGCGCCTGCAAGGATAAAGTCGATCGCCAGACCACGACCGTGCCGTCGAACATTCTGGACCGGCAGTTCGTGGCCGACCAGCCGAACCAGAAGTGGATCGCCGACTTCCCCTACATCTGGACGGCGGAGGGCTGGCTTTACGTGTCAGCCGTGATCGACTTGTTCTCGCGCCGGGTAGTCGGCTGGTCGATGAGCGCCGGCATGACAGCGCAACTGGTCGCGGATGCCTTACTGATGGCAATCTGGCGACGCGGCAAGCCGGATGCCCTGTTGCACCACTCCGATCAGGGCAGTCAATATACCAGCGAACAGTTCCAGCGGCTAATGGCCGACTGCGGCATCGTCTGCAGCATGAGCCGGTCCGGCAATGTCTGGGACAATGCGGCGATGGAAAGCTTCTTCTCGTCGCTGAAAACCGAACGCACTGCCGGAAAATTCTATCCCACCAGGAACGAGGCCAGAGCGGACGTGTTCGATTACATCGAGAGGTTCTACAATGCGACCAGGCGTCATTCGACGATCGGGTATCTCAGCCCTGTTGAGTTCGAGCGGAAGGTGGGATTAGCTTAACGTGCCGTCCACTGAACCGGCAGCAGCTCAGACTCCTGGCCGCGAAATTCAGGAGCGTGTCTGGGGTGAGCGCGTTCTTTCGGCGCAGAGCGCGGGATCAGCTTTAGTCGTCCTCGCTAACGCTACCTTCTCATGCCGAACAACATTCGCTGGAAAGGGGCTTAGGACGATGGTCCTCTACCGATGATATCGTCCTCCCGAGGCAGCTGTCGGTCTAGACGCGATCAGATCCAGCATGGAAACGACCGCTGGCGCTTATTCCGGATCAGCCGCACTCGACCGGGGCGATGCAAAAACTGCGGGATAATTGAGGTGCGACCAGAATACGTCAAGTAGTTGTTGATGGGTGCCCTGATTCATACGATCGTTCCAAGAAAAATGCCGCAGCTCGTGGAACGATCCAGGCCGCGTTTTTAGGCTTAAACGTGCTTGCAATGGGCGCCCGCGTCGATCAGTGCACTTGGGGCAATGACCGAATTTGGATATAAGTCAGAGCATGGTCACTCGTCGCCAAGCACTGAGATCACTTACGCTAGGTCTGAGTTTAAGCCTAGCCTCCAGCGGTCGGCTTGCCCAAGCCAACGGGCAGTTCTTTTCAATCCCAATCAAGGGTATCAATGTCAATCCGCCATTTGACAGTTGGGGTGCAGCAAAGGATGGCCTAACGGCCAACCGCATTGCCGCTCTTAAATTCGCTGGTTACAACACGCTGCGCTTATGGATTGATTTGGAGAGCTTGCTCAGACCCTCGCCCGATCTAGCAACCGCCGTTGCCGCCAATATCGCGTTCGTTCGCAATGCTATATTGAACGGCTTCAAGGCTGTTGTAACCTTCGCCACAACGCCAGAGCTTCGCCTTTCCGTAATGAATCCGGTAGGGGACTACTATTTATATCTTGCGGCCTGTGTTGCCCTCGGGGCTGAGTTATCGAGCGCTTTCGGCGAGAGCGTCGCCTTCGAAGTCATGAACGAGCCGCCGACTAAGATTGACGTCGCGACAGCGGGCTATCCGGATTATGCGACCGCCTTTTGCCCGGCCGTGTTCAAAGCTGTGCGGGCAGCTGCACCCCAACTGTGGTTAATCTTTGAGTCATCTGATCTTGGCTACGCGCCATTCCTAGCTGATTTTAATCCCGATGGCTTTGACGCTCGCACGGCCTACGCTGCTCACGGTTACGACCCCGGCGAGTTCACGCATCAAGGCCTCGCTCGTCTTTGGAAGCACATCGATCGATTGCCATGGCCCGTCACCGACTACCCTGGCGGCATAATCCAAGCCAAGGCCGACATGGTGGAGAAGGTCAACGCTGACAGCACACTCACGTTCGGACAGAAGTCATCGTTGATTACGGCCAATACTTCTAGATTGGATAGCTTGTTTGGTTGGAATGGTCAGACAACCTACTTTGGCGGGCTCAACAATGCGCTGGAGAAATGGCGAAGGCGGCACGGCATCGACTCGAACCGAATTATTTTCACTGAGTTCGGCGTCGTCAGCAGCGACAATTACGACGACACGCCTGGCGCCGATCTAACTGCCCGGGTCGCTTACGAAAAGGCCCGTCGCCAAGATTTCGAATCTCGTCGTTATGGCTGGATAGTGTATCAAGCGTTAGGTGATTTTCAACACTTTGAAGGGACACCTTCTAATCAGGGCGAACGCCTCATTGTGGAATTGACCGAAGCACTGGGTCTCCGCTGCCCGAATCCGGCACCAGTAAATGATCTCACCTATAGCGTCGTAACCACATCAACTGTCACACTAACATTTGCAGCCGTAACCGACGCAGCCCGTTACGAATATCGACTTAACGGAGGCAAACCAAAGGCACTGGGACAGGACAGGGTAATAACCGGTCTTTTTCCCGCAACGACGTATGACATCGAGATTCGCGGCGTAAACAACAGCTCTAATGGCTCATGGTCGAATGTCATCACAATCAGGGCCTAGCAGTCTGCTGAAAAACCTTGAAATGGAGAATTTTCATTTTTCCGCTGTCAATCGGCGTTCAAATTTGACCCCGTATCGGCGTCCAATTTTGACCCCTTCGAGCGGCGGGTTTTGGTGGTAGCGCTCGCACCGTCGGAGCTGGTCGGGGTTGCGGAGACGGTGC